>NZ_JBNCLC010000015.1:36760-139552 GCF_049844475.1 Micromonospora sp. DT47
CTGTAGCCCCGACCGGATTCGAACCGGCGCTACCGCCTTGAGAGGGCGGCGTCCTGGGCCACTAGACGACGGGGCCAGGCACTTTTCCTGCTTCGACCGCCCTGACGAGCGGTGCGGCAGTAGTCTAACGGCACCGGCTCCGGGCACCGACGACGGCCCTGGGCGCCGTGCGCCGGCGCAGGTGACAGGGCCGAAACGCGAAGAAGCCCGCCCCACCGAGGTGGGACGGGCTGTCATCACTTCTGTAGCCCCGACCGGATTCGAACCGGCGCTACCGCCTTGAGAGGGCGGCGTCCTGGGCCACTAGACGACGGGGCCAGAACTTCCCTTGCTCCCCCGACCCTTCCGGGCGGGGAAGCTGCACTCTATCAGAGATCATCTCCGCCCCCGAGGGGACGGAGGTGAACTCCATCAGAATCCAGCGACCGGGGCTCTCACGAACCCGCGGCTGCGCTGGGGTACCAGGACTCGAACCTAGACTAACTGAACCAGAATCAGTCGGGCTGCCAATTACCCCATACCCCATTGGCCCCTTGCGGCGCCGGGAATGAACCTTACCCTCCCGGCACCGACAGGCCAAATCCAACCCCCCACACCGCCACTGAACTGCGGAAACAGGTGGTCGGACCGCTCAGGCGACCGGAACCACCGGGTTGGTGAGCTCGCCGATCCCCTCGATCCGCACGGTGACCGTATCCCCCTCGGTGAGCGGGCTAACCCCCGCCGGGGTGCCGGTCAGCACCACGTCGCCCGGCAGCAGCGTCATCACGTGCGAGATGTACGACACCAGCCCCGCCACGTCGAAGACCATGTCCCGGGTCCGGCCGAGCTGGCGTACCTCCATCTCCTCGGGATTGCGACCCACCTCACAGCGGATCTCCAGATCGGAGACGTCCAGCCCGGTGGTGATCCACGGGCCGATCGGGCAGAACGAGTCGAAGCCCTTGGCCCGGGTCCACTGCCCGTCCGAGCGCTGCAGGTCCCGCGCCGTGACGTCGTTGGCGCAGGTGTAGCCGAAGATGGCCTTCTCCGCGGCTGCCCGGTCGGCCCGCCGCGCGCCGGGAGCCCCGATCACCACGGCCAGCTCGGCCTCGTGCTCCACCTGCTTGGAGAAGATCGGCAGCCGGATCGCGTCCCGCGGTCCGATCACCGAGGTGGAGGGCTTGAGGAAGAGCAGCGGCTCCCTCGGCACCTCGCTGCCGTGTTCGGCGGCGTGCTCGGCGTAGTTGCGGCCGACACAGACCACCTTGCTCGGCAGGATCGGCGAGAGCAGCCGGACGTCGGAGAGCGCCCAGCGGGCGCCGGAGAACTGGATCTGCCCGAACGGGTGGCCCTCGATCTCGGCGATGGTCAGGCCCTGCGGCCCGGCCTCCGGCTCGCCCTCGACGACCCCGAACGACATTCCCTTGGCATGAGCAAAACGAGCGATACGCACCAGGCCAATCTAGCCCCCGGTACGGCGTCGGTCCGCCGACGGCGGCGTCCGGCCCGGGTGGCGTCGGCGCAGCGTACGCCACCCGCCGCCGGCCGGGGCGGGGTTCGGCACTTCGTACCCGCGCGGAGGTCCCCGCCCATAGTTTCGGCTCCGGAGGTTCGTTCGTATGCCTGCATCGAGACGACACCACAGGGCCCTCGCAGTGATCGTGAACTGTCTGGGCATCCTCGCCGCCGTGCCGGCGCTGCCCACGACGGCTCCGGCGACCAGGGCCGCGGCGGCCACGCCGGCACCAGAAGCGTCGACCAGCCCGGCACCGGCCGCGGCGGCCACGCCGCAGGGGCACGCCGGGGCGGCCGGACCGCCGGGGGCGCACGCCGGGGCGGCCGGACCGCCGGGGGCGCACGCCGCGCCGGCGGCGCCCGGGGTGGCGGCCACCGGTGCGGTGATCCCGGTGACACCGGCCGCACCGGCGCCCGGGATGGCCACCACGGCGAACCCGGGAGCACCCCGGCCGGCCCCGCCGATCACCGTGGCCGTCGCGCCCGCCGCGACACCGGTGCCCGGCTACCGGATCCTGATCCGCAACTCCGCCGCCACGACGGTAATCACCACGGTCCGGCAGGAGCTGCCGCCGGGTTCGTCGACCACCGCGGTGAGCGCGGGCGGACTGGCCACCCGACAGAACGGCACCGGCGAGGTCACCTGGCGGCTCACCGTGCCGGCCCGTAGCTCCCGGACGCTGGACACCGCGCTGGCCGCCACCGCGCCCGGCCGGGCGCTGACCGCGCCGGCCTGCGCGTTCACCAGCGACGGCAACCGGCCGTACGACTGCGCGACCGCCACCTGGCAGGCCGCCCCGGCGACGCCCGAGGCGCAGGTCACCCCAGCGCCGCCCTGGCGCCGCCCACCGGTCCTGGCGGCCGCGCTGGCCGCGCTGCTGGTGCTCGCCGCGGGCGGGCTCTGGTGGTGGCAGCGGGCGCGCCGGCGGCGCGGCGGCGTGGAGCCGACCGGCACCGCGCCGGCGGCCGCCGGCCAGCCCACGTACGCCGGGGGCCCCAGCGCCCCGGGCGGCGGCACCGTCTACCCCCGTCCCGCCTCACCCGGGCCGGGGGCGCGCCGTCGCACCCCGCCGGTGTGGCTGGTCGTCGGAGTGGCGGCGGCCGTGCTGGCCGGCGTGGTCTTCGCCGCGGTCTGGACCGGCACCCAGCGGGTCGCCGCGATCGACACCACCAAGCAACCGACCAGCGGCGCCTGGATGGGCCGCAGCGCCACCGGTGCGGTCGGGACTCCGCTGCGGGAGAAGGCGTTCGAGTTCACCGTCTACCGGGTGAGCTGTGCGACGGCGAAGGTGGCGAGCCAGCAGTGCCAGGCCACGGTCGGAGTGCGCAACGTCACGCCGGAGCAGCAGACCTGGCACGGCCAGCTCCAGCGGGCGTACCTGCAGGGCGGGAACTGGGTGAGCACCGACGAGGACGCCACCCGGCTGGCGAACCTGGGCCGCGACGTCTTCGCCCAGCCGGTGGCGGCGGGCAACCGGGTGGTGCTGCCGCTGGTCTTCACCGTCGACGGCATGCAGAAGCCGAAGCAGTTGGAGCTGCGCAGCGGGGTCTTCTCCGCCGGGGTACGGGTGGACGTGCCCTGACCGGGGGCGGGCGGCGGTCGTACCCTGGGGTCCGTGACCGCCGCCCTCGCTCCCGCCACCGCCCTCGACGCGGCCGACTGGCAGGCCCGGCGGGCCGCGCACGAGGCGCGGGTGGACGCCTGGCTGGCGTCGCACCTGGCCCGCCGCCGCACCGGCGGGCGACACCCGGTCGAGGACTTCCTCTTCACCTACTACTCGCACCGGCCGGCCCAGCTGCGCCGCTGGCACCCGGGCGCCGGCGTGCTGCTGCGCGACGCGGACCCGGCCGAGTTCGGCCGGGACTACCGCGCCGACGCCGCCGGGGCCACCCTGGACACCGATCGGGTACGCACCCGCCGCGCCGACTCCATCGCCTGGATCCGCGGGCTGCTCACCGCCACCGCCTCCCGGCCGGCGCACTTCGGCTGCTTCGGGATGCACGAGTGGGCGATGGTCTACCGGCAGACCCAGGAGGAGGTACGCCACAACGCCTGGCCGCTGCGGCTGTCCCCGGAGCGGACCGCCGCGGTGGTCGAGGATCGGGGCGTGCGGTGCAGCCACTTCGACGCTTACCGGTTCTTCACCGCGCCGGCCCGACCGTTGAACCTGCTCACCCCGACCCGGGAGAGCCAGCACGCGCTGGAGCAGCCGGGCTGCCTGCACGCCAACATGGACCTCTACAAGTACGCGTACAAGCTCTCCCCGCTGGTGCCGAGCGAGGTGGTCGCGGACGCGTTCGCGCTGGCCCGGGAGATCCGCACGTTGGACATGCGGGCCAGCCCGTACGACCTGGCCGCGCTCGGGTACCCGGCGGTCCGGGTGGAGACCCCGGAGGGCCGGGCCGAGTACGCGACCGCGCAGCGCGGCTTCGCGGAGCGGGCCAGCGGGCTGCGGGCCCGGCTGGTGGCCGCCCTCGACACCGCCCTTCCTGCCTGACGGGCCGCTCCGCCAGGGCTGCCCGGCGGGTGGGTCAGCCGGCCCGCAGGCCGCGCAACAGCACGGTTCTGTCAGCAGCGAGGACGTCGCGCATCGGTCACCGCGTCCGGGCGTCCGCGGTGCGCCGCCCACTCCGGCGTGAGGATCGACATCACCGTGGCGTCCACCCAGCCGTCGCCGTCGCGCAGCACCTGCCGCAGCACGCCCTCGGCGACGAAGCCCACCTTCTCGTACGCCCGGCGGGCGCGGGGATTGAACGAGAACACCTCCAGCGAGATCCGGTGCAGGCCGAGCCGTTCGAAGCCGTGGCCGACGATGAGGCGTACCGCCTCGGTGCCGAGGCCCCGGTCCCGGCCGGCCGCGGTGAGCAGGATGCGGAAGGTGCAGTTGTCGTTGTGCCGGTCCCAGTTGTTCAGCACCACCTCGCCGACGCAGGCGCCGGTGGCGTTGTCGACCACCGCCAGGTCGAGCCGGTCGGTCTGCGCGTTGCGGCTGCCGTACCAGGAGCGCAGCCGCTCCTCGTCGATCTCGTCGGGCGGGCTGCCGGTCAGCCGCGCCAGCTCCGGGTCGGCCAGCGCCTCCCGGAAGGTGGCGAGGTCGTCGTCGACGAACGGCCGCAGCGTGACCAGGTCACCGGCGAGCGTGGGCTTGGTGGCGAAGTCGGGGGTCATCCGGGGATTGTCGGGAGCGGCCCGAGGTTCCTCAATCGGTTTTCGCGGCGGCCCGCTCGTCCCGGTGGCGCAGCCGCTCCTCCAGCTCGGCCATGGTGGCGACGAACCAGAGCTGGTCGCCCCGGTTCGCCTCGGCGACGAAGTCGCGCAGGGCGGTGCTGCGGGCGACGTGCGGCGAGACGTCGCCGACCACGGCCAGTCGCAGCCGGTAGTTGACGAACTTCTGCACCAGCTCCCCCGCCACCCCGGTACGCAGCGTGAAGAACTCGACGGCGAGCCGGCGTACCGGCAGCAGGACCAGGTCCGCCCCGTAGCCGAGCGCCTCGCCGATCACGTCCGTCGCGTCGGCGGCGGAGCAGAGCTTCGGCCCGTCGGCGGCGCAGGCGAGCACGGTGCGCCCGTGCAGGGTGACCAGGGTGTCGGCGGACATGCTGGCAGCCTAGGCAGCCGGACCGGAGCCGGGCACCCGAATTCCGGCGCTCAGTCGCCGTCGACCCGGCGGTCGCGCTTGCGCTGCGCCTGGCGCTTCTTGTCGGCGAGCCGGCGCTCCTTGGCGCCCCGGGACGGGCGGGTCGGCCGGCGGGGCGGGGGTGGCGGCGCGACCGCCTCGCGCAGCAGCGCGACCATCCGCTCCCGGGCCGCCTCCCGGTTGGCCAACTGGGCCCGGTGCTCGCTGGCGGCGATCGTCAGCACCCCGTCGACCAGCCGGCCGGCCATGCGGTCCAGCGCCCGCGCCCGTAGCGCCGGCGGCAGGCTGGGCGTGGCGGCGAGGTCGAAGCTCAACTCCACCCGGGAGTCGGTGGTGTTCACGCCCTGCCCGCCCGGACCGGAGGACCGGGAGAACCGCTCCCGCAGCTCGGCGGCCGGCACGATCCATCGGTCGGTCACCCGCAGTCCGTCGTCCACGCCCCGAGGCTAACGCCCCCGGCTGCCGTGCGGGGCGGTGGAGCTCGGCGTCGGGCTCGGCCCGGGCTCGGCCCGGCCCTGGTCGGGACCGACGGTGGCGTACGCGACCGCGCCGACCAGCAGCAGCGCGACGATGCCGATTTTGGTGGCTGCCAGCCGGATGAGCAGCCATGCCGCCTTGCGGAGGATCGGCACGCTCCTTTTCGTGGTCTGGTAGTCGGACCATCCACGACGCGCCCGCGCATAGGCGGCACCCATCACGCCACCGCCCAGGATGCCGACTGCCAGCAGGACCGCCATGAGTGATCGCTCCACCCACGCCAGTATCCATACTCAACGTCATATTTCCATGGCCCGATGGTCCTGCGCCGGATATCCGACAGTTCTTCCGTTACGACCGTCCGGTCCTGGCGCGTCCTGACTCAGCCGCCCTTGCCGATGATCGTGTCGGCGGTCTGCTGCACCTGGTCGATCGGGATGGCGAACCCGATGCCGATCGAGCCGTTGCCGTCGATGGTGGCGATCGCCGTGTTCACCCCGACCACCTCGCCGCGCGCGTTGACCAGCGGACCGCCGGAGTTCCCCGGGTTGATCGAGGCGTCGGTCTGCACCGCGGTGCGCCGGTTGGTGCCGAGGCGTACCGGGCGGTCCAGGGCGCTGACGATGCCCGCCGTCACCGTGCCGGCCAGCCCGAGCGGCGAGCCGACCGCCAGCACCGGCTCGCCCACCCTGGCCGAGCGGGGCTTGGCCAGCGGCAGCGGCGCCAGCCGGGCCGCCGCCGGCACCTTCAGCACCGCGAGGTCGCTGCCCGGTTCCCGGCCGACCACCTCGGCGGCGTACCGCCGGCCGTCGGGCAGCTCCACGGTCACCGTACCCCCGCCCCCCCTGGCCAGGATGTGGTCGTTGGTGATGAGGTGCTGCTGGTCGTCGATGGCGAAGCCGGACCCGGTGGCGCCCTGGCCGGAGCCCCCGCCGGCCAGCACCGACACCACGCCGGGCACGGTCTTCTGGGCGGCGGTCACCAGTTCCGCCGGGACCGGGGCGGCGGAGGCCGCCGTCGGCCCGGGGCCGCCGCCCTGGCCGGCCACCCACCCGCCGGCCGCCGCGCCGGAGACGGTGGAGAGCGCCACCACCGCCGCCGCGGTCAGCAGCCGCCGGCGCCAGCTCCGCCGGGAAGGATCCTCTCCCGACCCCGGTACGTCCCACCGGTGCCGCCCGTCCGGCCCCAGCTCGGGCGAGACGAACCACGGTCCCCGGGGCTCGCCCAGTCCGGTCTGTACTGCCATACGTCCGCTCCTCACTGCTCGCTCGACGGGCTCAGGGCAGGCGGGAGAACCACCGCATCGACCCGGCCGCGGCGCCCATGGCGAACACCAGCCCGAGACCGATGAACCGGGCGGAGATGTCCTGGCGTTCCTTGCGGTAGCCCACCGAGGAGCCGATGTCCTCGTAGACGCCGCGCAGCTCCTCATTCGAATCGGCCTCGTGGAACCCGCCCCCGGTCTCCTCGGCGACCGCCTTGAGAGTCTGCCCGTCGACCGGCACCTGGATCGGCCGGCCGCCCCGGTCGACGAAGCCGCCGGGGGTGCCGAAGGAGATGGTGTGCACCGGCACCTTGGCCGCCACGGCTGCCGCAGTGGCCTCCATCGGGTCCATGCCGGCCGTGTTCGCCCCGTCGGAGAGCACGATGATCCGGGCCGGTGGCGGCTGCTTCGCCGCCTTGTCGTCCAGGCCCTTGACCGCGCCCAGCGAGGCGCTGATCGCCTCGCCGATCGCGGTGCCCTGCACCCCGGTCATCCCCTCGGCGAGCCGCCCGATCCCGTCGTGCAGCGCCTCCCGGTCGGTGCCCGGCGGCACCACCACCGCCGCGCTGCCGGCGAACGCCACCAGCCCGACGTTGAACTCGTCGGGCAACCCGTCGACGAACTGGGAGGCGGCCTCCTTGGCCGCGCTGAGCCGGTCCGGTTCGACGTCGGTGGCGAGCATCGAGGTGGAGACGTCGACGGCGACCACGACGGTGGCCCGCTCCCGGGGCACCCTCACCTCGGCGCTGGGCCGGGCGAAACCCACCACCAGCAGCGCCAGCATGGCCAGGAAGAGGCCGGCGGGCAGGTGCCGCCGCCACGAGGGTCGGACCGGCGCCACCCGGTCGAGCAGCCGCAGGTTGGTGAACCGGACGGCGTAGGCGCTGCGCCGGCGCTGCATGAGCAGGTAGCCGACCGCCAGGGCGAGCACCCCGAACAGCAGCAGGAGCCGGACGGGCGACTGCCAGGTCACGCGCTACCTCCCCGGGTCACGGCGGGCGCCGCCGCGAGGCGGCGCTGGGCGTGCACGTGCCGGACGATGTCGGCGGTCCAGTCGCGGTCGGTGCGCAGCGCCAGGTGGGCCGCGCCGGACCGGCGCAGCGCCCGGCGTACCTGGTCGCGCTGGGCGGCGGCGGCGCTGGCGTAGCGCCGGCGCAGGGCCGGGTCGCCGGTCCAGACCTCCCGCCGCCGGCCGGTCTCCGGGTCGACCAGGGTGACCAGGCCGACGTCCGGCAGCTCCAGCTCACGCGGGTCGGTCACCTCGACGGCGAGCACCTGGTGGCGGGCCGCCAACCGGCGCAGCGCCGGTTCCCAGGGCGCCTGCTCGTGGTGGTCGTCGGGCAGCCCGTCGAGGAAGTCGGAGACCAGCACGACCAGGCCACGCCGGGTGGCGACCCGCTGCACCTCGGCGAGCGCGTCGCCCAGGTCGGGCGGGGCCGGAGCGGCGCCGTCGTCGTACCCGCCGGCGCGCGGCGCGGTCAGCAGCGCGCGGAGCAGCCCGAGCAGGTGGGTACGACCGCCGCGGGCCGGGAACCGGCGCAGCCCGGTCGGGGCGAGGACCTGCGCGCCGAGCCGGTTGCCGGCGCCGGCGGTGAGGAAGCCGACCGCCGCCACGGCGGCCACCGACAGCTCCCGCTTGTCCAGTTCGGCGGTGCCGAACTCCATGCTCGGGCTGGCGTCCACCAGCAGCCAGGTGGTCAGCTCCCGGTCGGCGTCCACCTCGCGGACGTGCGGCACGGTGGTCCGGGCGGTGACCGCCCAGTCCATCCGGCGGACCTCGTCCTCCCCCGGCCGGTACTCCCGGCTGCCGGCGATCTCGCTGCCGGGCCCCGGCAGCAGGCCACGGTGCTGACCCTGGAGCATGCCGTCCAGGCGGCGGGTGACGGTCAGTTCCAGCCGGCGCAGCTGCTGGTCGGGGGCGAGGTCGGCCAGGCCCGGTTCGGCCTGGACGGGCGCGGTGGCGCGCCTCACGCCGCCGCCAGGTCGGGCGCGTGCTCGGGGTGCCCGGTGGCCAGCACGGGCGGCGGCACCGCCTCGACCAGCCGACGCACCACCGCCTCGGCGGTGATCCCGTCGGCGACCGCGTCGAAGGAGAGCACCAGCCGGTGGGACAGGACGTCCACCGCCAGCTCGCGGACGTCCTCCGGCAGCACGTACTCCCGGCCGCGCAGCAGCGCCTGGGCCCGGGCGGCGGCGACCAGTCCGAGGGTGGCCCGGGGGCTCGCCCCGTACGCCAGCATCGGGGCGAGCTCGGGCAGCCCGAACCGGCCCGGGTCGCGGGTGGCCAGGATGAGCCGGACGACGTACTCGGCCAACGCGTGGTGCACGAAGATGTGGGCCGCGCACTGCTGGAAGCCCCGCAGCCGCGCCGGGTCGAGCAGTTGCCGCGGTCGGGGCCGGTCGGTGCTCATCCGGTAGAGGATGGCCAGCTCGTCGTCGTCGCTCGGGTAGTCGACGACGACCTTCATCAGGAACCGGTCGCGCTGCGCCTCGGGGAGCTGGTAGACCCCCTCGGACTCGATCGGGTTCTGGGTGGCGAGTACCAGGAACGGCTCCGGCACCGGCCAGCTCCGGCCCCCGATGGTGACCTGGCGCTCCGCCATCGCCTCCAGCAGCGCCGACTGCACCTTCGCCGGGGCCCGGTTGATCTCGTCGGCCAGCACCAGGTTGGCCATGATCGGGCCCAGCTCGATGTCGAAGCTCTCCTTGGACGCCCGGTAGATGCGGGTGCCGACGATGTCCGAGGGGACCAGGTCGGGGGTGAACTGGATCCGGGAGAAGGTGCCGCCGACCACGGTGGCGAGGGTGTGCGCGGCGAGCGTCTTCGCCACGCCGGGCACCCCCTCCAGCAGGCAGTGCCCGTCCGCGATCAGCCCGGTGAGCAGGCGTTCGACGAGCCGATCCTGCCCGACGATCACGCGTTTGACCTCGAAGAGGGTCTGTTCCAGCTCGGCGCCCACCGCGTCGGGATCGACCGGGCTGGGCAGGCTGGCCAGGGTGTCCGACATGTCCGTCACGGTGCTTGCTTCCCGTGCGATGGGCGAACAAACGTCGGATTATCAGCGCCGGGCAGGCCCTTTCCCACCCGGAAGGGGACGAGTCACCCCTCCGGTGCGCAACGTCGTTCGCCGGCAGAGGTGCGGACGTTCCAGACCAGACGGTGCCGCGACCGGCCCGCCCGTTAGCCTGACGCCATGATCGAAGCCGCCCCGACGCCGACGGCACGACACCGGGGCCTGACCCTGCTCTGCTGGCTCGCGGTCGTCCCCGGCGTCGGCTGGGCGGCGGTCCGCCTCGCCGGGTTGGAGCGGGGGCCGCTGGTGCAGGCGGTCGCCTTCACGCCGTACGTCGCGGGGTGGAGCATGCTGGCGCTGGTGCTGGCGCTCGCCCTACGACGCCGCTGGCCGGCGGTGCTCGCGGCCGTGGTGGCGCTGGTGCTCGTCGGGGCGGTGGCGCCGCGGGCCCTCTCCTCCGGGCAGCCGGCGGCGGGCGGGCCGACGCTGCGGGTGCTCACCGCCAACCTGCTCAAGGGCGGCGGGGACGCGCGGACGCTGGTCGACCTGGTACGGCGGCACCGGGTGGACGTGCTCGCCGTGCAGGAGTTCACCCCACAGGTCCAGGTCGCGCTGGATCAGCAGGGGCTGGCGGACCTGCTGCCACACCGGCAGCTCAACGCCGAGGTGGGCACCACCGGCTCGGGGCTCTACAGCCGGTTCCCGCTCTCCGCCGGCGGCTTCCGGCGCAACGCCGGCTTTGCCTTCAGCCAGGCGTACGCCACGGCGGCGGTGCCCGGCGCGCCGCCGCTGCGGGTCGAGTCGGCCCACCCGGCCGCGCCGTACGCCGTGGAGGTGGTCGATGAGTGGTTCACCGACCTGCGGGCGCAGCCACGGGCCACCCCGGACGGCCCGTTGAGCATCCTCGCCGGGGACTTCAACGCCACCCTCGACCACGCCCCGCTGCGCGCGCTGCTGCGCAGCGGGTACGTCGACGCCGCCGGGGCCGGGCTGACCGGCACCTGGGGCCCCTACGACGGCGACCCGATCCCCCCGGTCGCCATCGACCACGTCCTGGTCGACCAGAGGATCGCCGTCACCGCGGCCACCGTGCACCCGGTGCCCGGCAGCGACCATCGCGCCGTCCTCGCCACCCTCCGCCTCCCGGCCGCCTGACCGGCCGGGTCAGACGCGGGCCCGGTCGAGGCCGTAGGTGAGGGCGTCGACCAGGGCGTGCCAGGACGCTTCGACCACGTTGGGGTGGACGCCGACCGTGGTCCAGTCGCGGCCGGTGCCGTCGGCGGTCTCCACCAGGACGCGGGTCACCGCGCCGGTGCCGTGGCTGCCCTCCAGGATCCGGACCTTGTAGTCGGCGAGTTCGAAGTCGCGCAGCTCGGGGTAGTGCCGGGAGAGCCCGACCCGGAGCGCCTCGTCGAGGGCGTTGATCGGGCCGTTTCCCTCGGCGGTGGCGATCACCCGCTCGCCGCGTACCCGGATCTTCACGGTGGCCTCGGAGACGACCGCGCCGTCCTCCCGGTGCTCGACCAGCACCCGGTACGACTCCAGCGCGAACGGCCGCAGCGGCGCGGCGTCCGGCAGCTCGGAGCGGACCAGCAGCTCGAACGAGGCGTCGGCGGCCTCGAACGACCAGCCGCCCGCCTCCAGCTCCTTGACCCGGCTGGTCACCTTCGACACAGCCTCCGGATGGCCGGCCAGGTCCAGGCCCAGCTCGCGGCTCTTGAGCTCGACGCTGGCCCGGCCGGCCATCTCGGTCACCAGGATCCGCATGTCGTTGCCCACCACCGACGGGTCCACGTGGTTGTAGAGCAACGGGTCGACCTTGATCGCGCTCGCGTGCAGCCCGGCCTTGTGGGCGAAGGCGGCGGCCCCGGCGTACGCCTGGTGGGTGTCGGGGGCGATGTTGGCGATCTCGGCGATGGCGTGCGAGACCCGCACCATCTGTTCCAGGCAGCCCTCGGGCAGGACGGGCAGCCCGAGCTTGAGCTGGAGGTTGGCCACCACCGCGAAGATGTCGGCGTTGCCGGGGCGTTCGCCGTACCCGTTGGCGGTGCCCTGGACGTGCCGGACCCCGGCCTCGACGGCGGCGACCGTGTTGGCCACCGCGCAGGCGGTGTCGTTCTGGGCGTGCATGCCGAACAGCTCCGGACCGACCCCGACCCGCGCGGTCAGGTCGGCGATGGCGGCGCTCACCTGGGACGGCAGCATGCCGCCGTTGGTGTCGCAGAGCACCATCCGCTCGGCGCCCGCGGCGAGCGCGGTCTCGACCACCGCGGCGGTGTACGCCGGGTCGTGCCGGTACCCGTCGAAGAAGTGCTCCCCGTCGACGAAGACCCGCCGCCCCTCGCGGACCAGGTGCGCCACCGTGTCGTGGATCATCGACAGGTTCTCCGCGCCGCTGGTCCGCAGGGCCCGCTCCACGTGCCGGATGTCGGCCTTGGCGACCAGGGCGATCGCCGGGGTCTCCGCGTCGAGCAGGCCGCGCACCTGCGGGTCGTCGGCGACCGCCACCCCGGCCCGGCGGGTCGCGCCGAAGGCGACCAGCAGCGCGTGGCGCAGGTGCAGCTCGGTCCGGGCGCGGCGGAAGAACTCGGTGTCCTTCGGCACGGCGCCCGGCCAGCCGCCCTCGATGAAGCCGACCCCGAACTCGTCGAGCAGCCGGGCCACCGCGAGCTTGTCGACCACCGAGTAGCTGAGCCCCTCGCGCTGGGCGCCGTCACGCAGCGTGGTGTCGTAGACCTGGAACGTCATGGGAGTCCCTTCTTCGGACCTCTGGGGAGCAACAAAAAGACCCCCCGCTGATGCGGGAGGTCTGCGCGCTCGGCGGAGGGGAGGCCGGCGCGCTAGCTGCCAATGATGAGGACGGTGCTGGTCACGATCGCCACTTTGCCACTCCCCCCCGGTTCTGGGAGGCACAATCCACATGGCGGGACGATGATGCAACGTCGCCGTACTCGATCGACCGACCGCTCCGGGCAGAACCCGCTGCCGGTGATCGACTTCACAAGTCATCCGGCCGCCAGTCGGCGGGAAACAACGCTGCGGAAGTATTTGGAACCGATCCAGTTACCGGCCTCGTGCCGTTGTCAAGGAGGACCCGTGCTCACTGTCGGTGACCGCTTCCCCGAATACGAACTCACCGCCTGCGTGTCGCTGGACGCCGACAAGGCGTTCGAGACGATCAACCACAAGTCCCACGAGGGCAAGTGGCGGGTGGTCTTCTTCTGGCCGAAGGACTTCACCTTCATCTGCCCGACGGAGATCGCCGAGTTCGGCCGGCTCAACGGGGAGTTCGCGGACCGCGACGCCCAGGTGCTCGGCGCCTCCGTGGACAACGAGTTCGTCCACTACGCCTGGCGCAAGGACCACCCGGACCTGCGCGAGCTGCCGTTCCCGATGCTCAGCGACGTCAAGCGTGAGCTGACCGACGCCTGCGGCATCCTCGGCGAGGACGGCGTCGCCCAGCGCGCCACCTTCATCGTCGACCCGGACAACGAGATCCAGTTCGCCATGGTCACCGCCGGCTCGGTCGGCCGGAACGTCTCCGAGGTGCTGCGGGTGCTCGACGCCCTGCAGACCGACGAGCTCTGCCCGTGCAACTGGAACAAGGGCGGCGCGACCCTGGACGCCACCGCGCTGCTCGCCGGCGCCGGCGCCTGACATGGGTCTGGACGCGGTCAAGGCGGCTCTGCCCGAGTACGCCAAGGACATCAAGCTCAACCTCGGTTCCACCGTCGCCACCTCGACGCTGAACCCGGCGCAGGCCTGGGGCACCGCCCTGGCCTGCGCGGTCGCGGCGCGCAACCCGGTGGTGCTGCGGGAGATCGCCGCCGAGGCGGCCGACCACCTCAAGCCGGAGGCGGTCGAGGCGGCCAAGGGCGCGGCCACCATCATGGCCATGAACAACGTCTACTACCGGGCCAAGCACCTGATCGGCGACGACCAGTACGCGTCGATGCCGGCCCGGCTGCGGATGCAGATCATCGCCAGGCCGGGCGTGGACAAGGGCGACTTCGAGCTGTGGTGCCTCGCCGTCTCGGCGATCACCGGCTGCGGGGTCTGCCTGGAGTCGCACGAGAAGGCGCTGCGCGGCGCCGGGTTCACCCGGGAGCAGGTGCACGAGGGGCTGCGGATCGCGGCCGTCGTGCACGCCGCCGCGGTGGCGCTGGACGCGCAGGCCGCGCTGGTCTGACCCGGACGGCCGGACGGGCCGGTGCCGCATCATGCGGCGCCGGCCCATCGTCGTTTTCGGTCATAGGGTGTGGAGGCCGGCGGACCCGGGTACCTGATTTCCGGACACGGAAGACCTTTTCTCCAATACGACTACGACAGTCGAGGCAGGAGTAATCCCATGGACAGGCTCGACCCCCGCACCACGCACGGCACCACCGACCCGATGATCGACGGCGGCCAGGGCGCCGTCGCCGGCGGTGCCCCCGCCGGCGCCTTCAGCCCGTGGAGCTACCGGGACCAGGCCGGAGTGACCGACGCCGACCTCGTCGGCTACAAGGTCGAGGCCACCGACGGCAGCATCGGCAAGATCGACAGCGCGAGCCACGAGGTCGGCGGCAGCTACCTGGTCGTCGACACCGGCCCGTGGATCTTCGGCAAGAAGGTCATGCTGCCCGCCGGCACCGTCAACCAGGTCGACCACGACGACAAGAGGGTCTTCGTCGACCGCAGCAAGGACCAGATCAAGGCCGCCCCGGAGTACGACGAGACCAGCCACAGCGACCCGGCCTACCGGGACAAGCTGGGCGGCTACTACGACGAGAGCTACGGCAACGTGCCCCCGGGCACCGCGCGGTAAGCAGATCGGACACGACGGCCGGTGGGGCGATGCCCCACCGGCCGTTACCGTGTCAGCGTGGACGCCATCGAGATCAACCGCAGGATCCCGTTCTCCGCGATGTTCAACTTCCGCGACGTCGGCGGCTACGCCGGCCACGACGGACGCACCGTACGCTGGGGCCGGCTCTACCGCTCGGACTCGCCGCACCGGATCGACGGCGCCGACCGGGAGGCCTTCACCGCCCTCGGCGTCCGCACCGTCATCGACCTGCGCCGGCCGTCCGAGGTGGAGCGGGACGGTCGGGTGCCGGAGCAGGACGGGCTGGCGTACCGCAACATCCACCCGGAGCACGTCGACTGGGGTGAGCGCCCCTACCAGCAGGGCTCGGACCTCCCCCGCTACCTCGCCGACCGGTACGCCGACCTCGCCGACACCGGCGCCGGAGGGCTGGCCGAGGCGGTCGGCCTGATCGCCGACGAGGCCAACGTTCCCGTCCTGGTGCACTGCGTCGCGGGCAAGGACCGCACCGGCATCGTCTGCGGGCTCACCCTGGCCGTCCTCGGCGTCGCCGACGCCGAGATCGCCACCGACTACGCCCTGAGCACCGAGGCCGCCGAGCAGTTCCAGGCCTGGTTCACCAGCACCGGAAGGCAGATCCGGCCGGGGCTGCCACCGCTCACCACCCCGGCCGAGGCGATGACGCTCTTCCTGGCCGAGCTGCGGCAGCGGCACGGCTCGGTGGAGGACTACCTGCGGCAGGCCGGGGTGACCGACGCCCAGCTCGCCGCCCTCCGCGACCACCTGCTGGAGTGACCTGCGGCCAGGCCGCAAGCGCCGTCTGCGGCATGTCGCGGTGTAGCCGGACCGGGCCACCGCGACATGCCGCGAACGGCGTGACGGGCCGCGCAGACACGTCCGCCGGCCCGCCAATTCGGCGGGCCGGCGGACGGCACGAACAGATCAGAGGACGTGCCGCACCCAGCCGTGCGGGTCCTCGGCCTCGCCGCGCTGGATGGACACCAGCTGCTCGCGCAGCGCGGTGGTGGACCGGCCCGGCTCACCCCCGCCGATCAGGAACTCGCCGTCCGGGAAGCGCACCCGGCCGATCGGGGTGATCACCGCGGCGGTGCCGCAGGCGAAGACCTCCCGCAGCCGACCGCTGGCGGCGTCCGCCTGCCAGTCGGCGAAGCTGACCGGCCGCTCCTCGACCCGGTGCCCGGAGGCGGCGGCCAGGGTGAGAATGGCGTCCCGGGTGATGCCGGGCAGGATCGTGCCGGTCAGCGGCGGGGTGACCAGGGTGTTGTCGTCGTAGACGAAGAAGACGTTCATGCCGCCCAACTCGTCGACGAACCGGCGCTCCACCGCGTCGAGGAAGACCACCTGGTCGCAGCCGGCCTCGATCGCCTCGGCCTGGGCGGCCAGCGAGGCGGCGTAGTTGCCGCCGCACTTCGCCGCGCCGGTGCCGCCGGGGGCGGCCCGGGTGTAGTCCGGGGAGACCCAGACCGTGACCGGCTTGACCCCGCCGGCGAAGTACGCCCCGGCCGGCGAGGCGATGACCAGGTAGAGGTACTCGGTGGCCGGGCGGACGCCGAGGAAGACCTCGCTGGCGAACATGAACGGCCGCAGGTAGAGGCTGGCGTCCGGGCCCTCCGGGATCCAGTCCCGGTCGATCTCGACCAGCCGGCGCAGCGACTCGACGAAGGTCTCCGGCGGCAGCTCCGGCATGGCCAGCCGCCGCGCGGAGGCGGCGAAGCGGGACGCGTTGGCCTCCGGGCGGAACATGGTGACCGAACCGTCCGCGGTGCGGTAGGCCTTCAGGCCCTCGAAGATCTCCTGCGCGTAGTGCAGGACCGCGCTGGCCGGGTCCATCGGGATCGGCGCACGCGCCTCGACCCGGGCGTCGTACCAGCCCTTGCCGGCGGCGTACCGGATGGTCACCATGTGGTCGGTGAAGACCCGGCCGAAGCCCGGGTTGGCCAGCAGGGCGGCCCGGTCGGCGGCGGATACCGGCGCGGGATTCGGACGGATCTCGAAATCGAGCTTGTCACCACCGCTCATCGCGCTGACCTCCCTGCGGGTTCGCGGCGTGCGGGGCCGCACACCGACTCGGTGCCAGAAACTTACCCCGAACGGTCGTTCAGCGGATAGCTCCGGCAGGCAGATCGAGCACCCCGGATGGGGGGCGCGCCAGGGGCCGCCGCGCCGACGACGGTGGGACGAGTCCGGTCCGGCCCGGGGTCCGGCGGACCCGGTACCGGACCGGTGGAGGAGGCGACGGGCCGGTCAGGCCACGGCGTGGGCGGCGAGCCGGTCGCCGACCTCCTCGGTGCGCAGCGGTACGCCCGGAGCCCGGGCGGCCAACTCGGCGGCGACCGCCCCGGTCACCCGCGCGGCGGCGTCGGCGTGGCCGAGCTGGTCGAGCAGGAGCGCGGCGGAGAGCACCGCGGCCACCGGGTCGGCGATCCCCTTGCCGGCGATGTCCGGCGCCGAGCCGTGCACCGGCTCGAACATCGACGGGTACGTCCCCTCCGGGTTGATGCAGCCGCTGGCGGCCAGCCCGATCCCGCCGGTGACCGCGGCGGCGATGTCGGTGAGGATGTCGCCGAAGAGGTTGTCGGTGACCACCACGTCGTACCGCTGGGGCTGGGTGACCAGGAACATCGCCGCGGCGTCGACGTGCTGGTATTCCGTGGTCACGTCGGGGTGCTCGGCGGCGACGGCCTCGAAGGCGCGGGCCCAGAGCGACCCGGCGTGGGTCAGCACGTTGGTCTTGTGCACCAGGGTGACCTTGCGCCGCTCCCGGCGGGCGGCCCTGGCGAAGGCGTCCCGGATCACCCGCTCGACCCCGTGCCGGGTGTTCAGGCTCTCCTCGGTGGCCACCTCGGCCGGGGTGTCCCGGTGCAGCACCCCGCCGGCGCCGGCGTAGAGCCCCTCGGTGCCCTCCCGGACCACGACCAGGTCGACCTCGCCGGGCTTGACGGTGGCCAGCGGACCGGACACCCCCGGCCAGAGCCGGGACGGGCGCAGGTTGACGTACTGGTCGAAAGCGAACCGCAGCTTGAGCAGCAGGCCGCGCTCCAGCACGCCCGGCGGCACGGTCGGGTCGCCGACCGCGCCGAGCAGGATCGCGTCGTGGCCGGCCAGCTCGGTCAGCACGGGGTCGGGCAGCACCTCGCCGGTGCGGTGGTACCGCGCCGCGCCGAGGTCGTACTCCGTGGTCTCGATCCCGGGGAGCACGGCGTCGAGGACCTTGCGGGCCTGCGCGACCACCTCGGGTCCGATCCCGTCCCCGGCCACCACCGCGATGCGTGCCACCTGGCGCTCCCCACCTCGTCGCTCCCGTGCACGGTACGTCGCCGTCCCGTTTCCCGGTACGCATCTTCCACCATTCGGGATATTCGAATGCTCAGCAGGCTCCCAGGCGGCATTCATGGTGCGGTCATCTCCACTACCTAGGGTCGAAGACGTTCGGGTCACGGGGCCCGGGACGGAAATCGCCGCGGCGCTGCGGCGCCCGTCGGCGAAGGGGCAGGTGGCATGCGGATCGACCAGCAGTCCAGACAGGGCCGGATGGACGAGCAGCCGCGCACCCGGTGGGTGGACCAGGCGGCCTTCTCCCGACGCCGGCCGGACCTGCGGCTGGGCACCCGCAGCCCGCGGGTCGACCAGTCCGGCGAGGCCGCCGTCGACCGGATCGCCGCCCAGCACACCGTCCAGACCAGCACCGCCGAGTATTCACTGCTGCTCAACGCCCCCCAGCACCTGGGCCGCCGGGTCGTCGGCGACGCGCTCCGCGACGCCGTCGCCGAGCTGCGCGCCATCGACCTCACCTACGGCCCCACCCGCCCGGACAGCCTGGTCTCCCGGCTGCGCCGGGGTGAGATCAGCCCCGAGTCGTACCCGCCGCTGGCCGACCTGGTGGACCGCTGCGCGGCGATGCGCGCCGCCACCGACGGCTGGTTCGACGCCTGGGCGGTGCCGGGCGGCTTCGACCCGGGCGGCCTGCTCAACGGCTGGGCCGTGGAGCGCGCGGCGGCCCGGCTGCGCGCCGCCGGGATCACCGACTACGCGGTGCTCTCCGGCGCCGACCTGACGGTACGCGGCCACGCCGCGCACGGCGGGCCCTGGCGGGTGGCTGTGCACCACCCGACCGACGGGCGACGGGCGCCGCTGGTGCTGGAGATGACCGCCGGCGCGGTGGGCACCTCGGGGGTGACCGGCCGCCGCGGCCACGTGGTCGACCCGCACACCGGCGAGCCGGCCGAGCAGCTGGTCGCCGCCACCGTCGTCGGGCCCGACCTCGCGGTCGCCGACGCCTACGCCACCGCGCTGTACGCGGCCGGCCCCACCGGGCTGTCCTGGTTCCGCAACGGCTCGGGATACCAGGCTCTCTTCGCCCATCGCCGTCGCTGAGCGGCGCGGCGGCGCGTCGGCCAGCCTGTGGAGGGGGTCCACGGGGTGGCGCGGTCGACGGGCCGGCAATCGGCCCCCACGGTCTCGGCAACGACCCGTGGGGGCCGATCAGCGACGAGTGCGCGTGGCTCGCGCAATCGAGGGGTGCGGACCGGCCGGCCGAACGCCTGACCTCGCCACCCGAAGACGGGTCAACGCCTCGACTCACCCGGTGACCGCACCGGTACGCTAGCGAATCGACACAACTCGACGCAAGAGTCTCCACAGCGGACCGTTCCCCGAGGACGGTCCCGTCCCTGCGCCGACGCCGGCGGGTCAGTGTCGCCCGCGTGAACGGCGGATGGCACGCTGTGCGCCGTGAGTTTCGATCTGAGCGTGTGGGCCCTGCACGACGGGGCCACGCCCGAGGACGTCCGGGCGGCGGTGCGGCGGTGCCGCGAGGGGCACCACAGCGACCGGTACCCGGACCCGCGGTTGGTCGGTTTCTACCGGGCCATCACCGCCACGTACCCCGACCGGCCGGCCGGCCCGGGGACCCCGTGGGAGGTCGCACCGCTGCACGCCGCCGGCGACCACGTGGAGCTCAACCTCGTCCCCACCTGCGAGGACCAGGTGCTGCTCGACATCGAGCGGCTGGCCGGCGAGCACGGCCTGATGCTCTTCGACGCCCAGGACGGCTCGGTCTACCCGCCGCCGTCCCGCGTCACCGGCTGATCCGGCATACGGAAAGGGCCCGGCCGTGACGACCGGGCCCTTCGTGCTGCCGGAAAACTACTCGTCGCGCAGGTCGGCAGCGCTGGCCGCGGTCGCGCCGATCGAGTCGGCCGCCGAGGTGAGCAGGTCCGCCCCGAGCGCCTGGTCGACGGTGAGGGTCATCAGCGTCTCGCCGCCGGCCTCCCGGCGGGCGACCTGCATCGCCGCGATGTTGATGCCGGCCTCGCCGAGCAGGGTGCCGACGGTGCCAACCACGCCTGGGCGGTCGACGTAGCGCAGGAAGAGCAGGATGCCCTCCGCGCCGATCTCCACGTCGAACCCGTCCACCTCGGTCAGCTTGATGACGTCCCGGGCGCCGGTCTGGGTGACCGTGCCGGAGACGCTGACCGTACGGCCGTCGGGCAGCGCGCCCCGGACGGTGACGAGGTTGGCGTGGTCGACCGTCTCGGCCTGGGTCGCCAGGGACACCTCGACGCCCCGCTCGGCGGCCAGGTGCGGCGCGTTGACGTAGGTGACCTGCTCCTCCACCACGGAGCTGAACAGCCCCTTGGTGGCGGCGAGCTTGAGGACCGAGACGTCGTGGTTGACGATCTCGCCGCGCACCTCGACGGTGACGCTGGCGGCCACCCCGCCGGCCACCGCGGTGAAGGCCCGGCCGAGCTTCTCGGCCAGCGGCAGCAGCGGGCGGACGTCCTCGGCGACCACGCCGCCGGCCTGCACATTCACCGCGTCCGGGACGAACTCGCCCTGCAGCGCCAGCCTGACGCTCCTGGCCACGGCCAGGCCGGCCTTGTCCTGCGCCTCGTGGGTGGAGGCGCCCAGGTGCGGGGTGGCCACCACGTTGTCGAAGGCGAACAGCGGCGACGAGGTGCAGGGCTCCTTGGCGTACACGTCGACGCCGGCGCCGGCGACCCGGCCCTCGGCGATCGCGTCGGCGAGGGCCTGCTCGTCGACCAGGCCGCCGCGGGCGGCGTTGATGATCCGCACGCCGGGCTTGACGATCGCCAGCTCCTTCTCACCGATCAGGCCCACGGTCTCCGGGGTCTTCGGCAGGTGGATGGAGATGAAGTCGCTCTCCCGCAGCAGCTCCTCCAGGCCCACCAGGCGGACGCCGAGCTGGGCCGCGCGGGCCGGCTGGATGTAGGGGTCGTACGCGATCAGCCGGGTGCCGAACGCGGCGATCCGCTGGGCGAAGAGCACGCCGATGCGGCCCAGTCCGACCACGCCCACGGTCTTGCCCTGCAGCTCCACGCCGGTGTACTTGGACCGCTTCCACTCCCCCGCCTTGAGCGCGGCGCTGGCCGCGGCGGTGTTCCGCGCGACGGCGAGCAGCAGCGCGACGGCCTGCTCGGCCGCGGAGACGATGTTGGAGGTGGGCGCGTTGACGACCATCACGCCACGCGCGGTGGCGGCCGGCACCTCGACGTTGTCCAGTCCGATGCCGGCCCGGGCGACCACCTTGAGTCGCGGCGCGGCCGCGATCGCCTCGGCGTCGATCTGGGTGGCGCTGCGTACGATCACCGCGTCGGCCTCGGAGAGCGCGGAGAGCAGGGCAGGGCGGTCGGTGCCGTCGACATGACGCACGTCGAAGTCGTGCGCGAGCACCTCGATGGCGGCGGGAGCGAGTTCTTCGGCGATCAGTACGACAGGATTCATCGGTCCTCGTAGACGTCGTATGCGGTCGGCCGGGGCGACGGGACGCCGCGCTGCGCCCTACGCTGATCCGTGCCATGGCCGTCAGGTGCCGGCTACGCACCTACCAGGGATCGTAGGCGGCGGCCCGCCCGGCGTGTCCCGGACCGCGGGGTGAGCGCCCTCACACAGGGTTGTCGCACGCCCGTCATCCCCGGTTCACCAGCGAGCGCGGTTGACCTTGCCCGCTACAACGGGGGCCAGCGTCCGCAACGGGGAGGAGCGCTGCCATGTCACCCGCCCTCCGCATCGCGCTGCTGCGTCCACTGGCCCGCCCACACCCGCTGCGGTACGGGCCACGGCTGGCCGAGGCGTTGGTCACCCGGTCCCAGCAGGTGAAAAGCTCCGCCCGGTCCGTCCCCCGCCGCACCGCGGCCGCCGAGGAGGCGGTGGCGCTCTACCGGCGGGTGGACCGGGAGCAGCCGGGCCGGCACCGGGCCGGTCTCGCCCGAGCCCTGGTCGCGCGGGCCGCCGTCCCGGACGACCGCACCGCCGCCGCCGCGCTCGCGCAGTGCGAGGAGGCGATCGGGTACGTCGAGGGAGCCACCGACCGCGCGTCCCAGGTCGTGCTCGCCGAGGCCCGCCGGTTGGCGGCCACCCTCCTGTACCGCTCCGGGGAGGTACGCGAGGCGCTGCGGCTGGCGCTGCGCGCCCGGTCGACCTGGCGTCGTCTCGTGCCACGCTCCGTCGACGAGCGGATGCGGTCGGCGTTGACGCTGTCGGTGATCGGGGACTGCCAGGCGGCGCTGCAAGGCCCAGAGGAGGCGCTGGCGGCCCGGCAGGAGGCGATGGCGCTCTACCGGGAGGTCCCGCTGCTGCGGCAGGCCCGGTGGCCACCGTCGGGACAGTTGATCGCGATCGGCCTGGTCGAGTCGCTGGCTGCGGTCGGGCGGCTGGCGGAGGCTGGCGCCCTGGCCACCGAGACCCGTACCGAACTGCGGTTCCTGGCCCGGATCAGGCTGCGGCCGGAGCTGGTCCAGCCCGGGCTCGGGCGGCTGCTGACCGCGCTCGCCGGGTGCCGGCAGGCGCTCGACGAACCGGACGTGGCCCGGCGCGCCGCTGAGGAGGCGGTCGACCACTGGCGGTCGGCGCTGGCCAGCGGGTCGTCCACAGACCGGGGCGGACTGGGTAACGCGCTGCTCGTCCTGGCCGAGGTGGCGAAGCGGGCGGGCCACCGGGACGAGGCGGCCGAGCGGCTGGCGGAGGCGGTCGACCTTGCCCGGGACGCCGACGACGACGTGCTGGCCCGGGCCCTGCCCGAGCTGTTCCAACTGCGAGTGGAGGGCGACGGGCCGGCAGCCCGGGCGCTGCTGGCCGAGGCGGTCGCCCTCTGCCGGCAGCACCACGCGCGGCTGCCGGAGGTGTGGCGTCCACGGCTGGTCGTCGCCCTGTCGTTGACCTGCATGATGTCCGCGTTCCACTGGCCGTCGTCCGCAGTCGGTGCGACCCGGCCGAGGCCGCAGCCCGCCACCGCCGACACGGTGTCCGCCGAGAAGGTGCGGGAGGGGCAGGCGGCCGGACGGGAAGCGGTGGAGCTGGGACGGCTGCTGGTCGATGCCGACCCTCGGTACCGGGAGCTGCTCTCCGGCGGCCTCTTCTGGCTGGGACGGATGGTGCACCTCGGCGGTGACCCGCTCGGCTCGGCCGAGCTGCTTGGTGAGTGCGTGGCGATCCGGCGGGAGCTGTTCGCGGCCGACCCGGCGAAGCACCGGCTGTCGCTCACGGAGGCCCTGTGCGACCTGGGCAACCGGCGACACGTCCTCGACCGGCTCGACGAGGCGCTCGACGCCTACCGCGAGTGCGTCGACCTGCTGCGGGCGGACCCGGAGCGGATCCACCAGGCGGAACTCCTCACCCCGCTGCGCAACATGGGGCGTACGCTCTGGCGCCTCCACCGGAAGGCCGAGGCGGAGCGCGTCCGGGACGAGATCCTCGCCGTCGAGGAGTCGGTCGGGACCGCCGGTCCCGACCCGGCGTGATCCATACCGGGAACAGGACCGTACGCACGCGGCCCGCGACCCGACGCCGGGGAGAGCGTCGGGTCGCGGGCCGCCGGGCCCCCGTGCGGGAAGGCGCGTCAGGCGGTCTCGGTGATCGGCCGGTCCACCCAGCTCATCATCGCCCGCAGCTTCTGGCCGGTCTCCTCGATCGGGTGCGCCGCGCCCTCGGCCCGCCACTTGGCGAAGTTCGGCCGGCCGGCCTCGTCCTCGGCCACCCACTCGCGGGCGAACTCGCCAGACTGGATCTCGCCGAGGATCTTGCGCATCTCCTCCTTGACCCGGGAGTCGATGACCCGGGGGCCGCGGGAGAGGTCGCCGTACTCGGCGGTGTCGGAGACGCTGTACCGCATCCGGGCGATGCCGCCCTCGTACATCAGGTCGACGATGAGCTTCAGCTCGTGCAGGCACTCGAAGTAGGCCACCTCGGGGGCGTAGCCGGCCTCGGTGAGCACCTCGAAGCCGGTCTGCACCAGCGCCGCCGCGCCGCCGCAGAGCACCGCCTGCTCGCCGAAGAGGTCGGTCTCGGTCTCCTCGGTAAAGGTGGTCCGGATCGCGCCGGCCCGGGTGCCGCCGATGCCCTTGGCGTACGACAGGGCCAGCGGGAACGCGGTGCCGCTGGGGTCCTGCTCAACGGCGACCAGGCAGGGCACGCCCTTGCCGTCGACGTATTGGCGACGGACCAGGTGACCGGGGCCCTTCGGGGCGACCATCGCGACGTCCACGTCGGCCGGCGGGGTGATCAGGCCGTACCGGATGTTGAAGCCGTGGCCGAAGAAGAGCGCCTTGCCGGGGGCCAGGTTGGGCGCGATCGCCTCGGCGTAGAGCCCGCGCTGCGCGGTGTCCGGCGCCAGGATCATGATCACGTCGGCCTCGGCCGCCGCCTCGGCCGGCGTGCGCACCCGCAGGCCCTGCTCCTCGGCCTTCGGCCGGCTCTTCGATCCCGCCGGCAGGCCGATCACCACGTCGACGCCGGAGTCGCGCAGCGACAGCGCGTGGGCGTGGCCCTGGCTGCCGTACCCGATCACCGCGACCTTGCGGCCCTGGATCAGGCCCAGGTCGGCATCGTCGTCGTAGTACACCTCAACGCTCATTGACTTCCCTTTCGTACGGCGGCCCTCAGCGGTCCGTCGTGGACTTGTGCGGTGGGGATCAGGCGGCACGCAGCGCGGGACCGGCGGTGATCGAGCGCGAGCCGCGCCCGATCGCCACCGTGCCGGACTGGACCATCTCCTTGATGCCGAACGGTTCGAGGTCGCGCAGCAGCGCGTCGAGCTTGTCCGGGGTGCCGGTGGCCTCGATGGTCAGCGTGTCCGGTGCGACGTCGACCACCCGGGCCCGGAACAGGTTGACCGTCTCCAGCACCTGCGCCCGGGCGTTGCGGTCCGCGCGGACCTTGACCAGCAGCAGCTCCCGGGCCACCGAGACCTGCGGGTCCAACTCGACGATCTTGAGTACGTTGACCAGCTTGTTGAGCTGCTTGGTGACCTGCTCCAGCGGGGACGACTCGGCGTTGACCACGATGGTGATCCGGGAGACGTCCGCGTTCTCGGTCTCGCCGACGGCCAGGCTGTCGATGTTGAAGCCGCGCCGGGAGAAGAGACCGGAGACCCGGGCCAGCACACCGGGCTTGTTCTCCACCAGGACGGAAAGGGTGTGCAGAGTCATCAGATCTCGTCCTCGTCGAAGGCCGGGCGGACGCCACGGGCGAACATGATCTCGTCGTTGCCGGTGCCGGCGGCCACCATCGGCCAGACCATCGCGTCCTTGCCGACCACGAAGTCGATCACCACCGGCGCGTCGGTGATCGCCATCGCCGCCTCGATGGTCCGGTCCACGTCCTCGGCGGTCTCGCAGCGCAGGCCGATGCAGCCGAGCGCCTCGGCCAGCTTGACGAAGTCCGGGATGCGGTGCTTGTGGGTGCCCAGCTCAGTGTTGGAGTAGCGCTCGCCGTAGAAGAGCGTCTGCCACTGCCGGACCATGCCGAGGTTGCCGTTGTTGATCACGGCGATCTTGACCGGGATGCCCTCCAGCGCGCAGGTGGCCAGCTCCTGGTTGGTCATCTGGAAGCAACCGTCGCCGTCCACCGCCCAGACCACCGTGTCCGGCCGGCCGACCTTGGCGCCCATCGCCGCCGGGACGGCGTAGCCCATGGTGCCGAGGCCACCGGAGTTGAGCCAGGTGCCGGGCTTCTCGTACGAGATGAACTGGCTGGCCCACATCTGGTGCTGGCCGACGCCGGCGACGTAGACCGCGTCCGGGCCGACGATCTCGCCCAGCCGCTTGATCACGTACTGCGGGGAGAGGGTGCCGTCGCCCGGCTCCTCGTAGCCGAGCGGGTAGCGCTCGCGCAGGTCGTCCAGCTGCGTCCACCAGTCGGACAGGTCGGCGCGGTGGCCGGTCTTCCGCTCCGCGCTGACCGCGGTGATCAGCTCGTCGATGACGTGCCGGGCGTCACCGACGATCGGCACGTCCGCGTGCCGGTTCTTGCCGATCTCGGCCGGGTCGATGTCGGCGTGCACCACCATCGCGTCCGGGGCGAACGAGTCCAGCCGGCCGGTGACCCGGTCGTCGAAGCGCGCCCCGAGCGCCACGATCAGGTCGGACTTCTGCAGGCCGTAGACCGCGGCGACGGTGCCGTGCATGCCGGGCATGCCCAGGTGCTGGCGGTGCGAGTCGGGGAACGCGCCCAGCGCCATCAGCGTGGTGACCACCGGGATGCCGGTCAGCTCGGCGAGCTTGCGCAACCCCTCGGTCGCGCCGGCCTTGAGCACCCCGCCGCCGACGTAGAGCACCGGCCGGCGGGCGGTGCTCATCAGCCGGGCCGCCTCCCGGATCTGCTTGCCGTGCGGGTGCAGGGTCGGCCGGTAGCCGGGCAGGTCGAGGGTGGGCGGCCAGGAGAAGGTGGTCGGCGCCTGGAGGACGTCCTTGGGGATGTCGACCAGCACCGGCCCGGGCCGGCCGGTGGAGGCGAGGTGGAACGCCTCGGCCAGCACCTGGGGGATCTCCTCGGCGGTCTGCACCAGGAAGTTGTGCTTGGTGATCGGCAGGGTGATGCCCTGGATGTCCGCCTCCTGGAAGGCGTCCGTGCCGATCGACGGGCGCGCCACCTGGCCGGTGATCGCGACCATCGGCACCGAGTCCATGTACGCGTCGGCGATCGGGGTCACCAGGTTGGTCGCGCCCGGCCCGGAGGTGGCGATGCAGACGCCGACCCGGCCGGTCGCCTGGGCGTAGCCGGTGGCGGCGTGCCCGGCGCCCTGCTCGTGGCGGACCAGGATGTGCCGGACGGTGGAGTCGTAGAGCGGGTCGTACGCGGGCAGGATCGCGCCGCCAGGGATGCCGAAGACGACCTCGACGTCGAGCGCCTCGAGGGACCGCACCAGCGAGCCGGCGCCGGAGACCTGGGCCGGCGCGGGCTGCCGTA
Organism: Micromonospora sp. DT47; assembly: GCF_049844475.1. Classification (NCBI taxonomy): domain Bacteria; kingdom Bacillati; phylum Actinomycetota; class Actinomycetes; order Micromonosporales; family Micromonosporaceae; genus Micromonospora; species Micromonospora sp. DT47. The sequence goes on from NZ_JBNCLC010000015.1 coordinate 63,683, forward strand.
CGGCCGGGGCGGCCGGGACGGCGCCGGTACGCGGCGCGGGGGTGTGATCGGCGTCGCTGGCCGGCTCGGTGGCCGTCCGCGCCCGCCGGGCGGAGTGGGCGAGTGTCTCTGGCGTGGGTCTCGTCATGGCGGTTCAGGCCTTCGGCTGGAGTGGGTGGAGCTACTTCGACACGAGCAACGCGGGCGGGGCCCGCCCCGACGGGGTCCGACGGCAATAAAAACGGCCCTCGTGCAGATGCACGGGGCCAGCGCACTCTCGGCGGAGGAGAGTGCGCTCAGTCAAGTACTCGCAGCGACCGGATCGACGACATGTGGACCAGCCTGACGCATCTCACGCGATGAGTCAACTGATCCCACATGTTGGTTCACGAACGGGGGACCCTGTCTCCCGTCGTGGGGCCGGCAACCGTCCCGGCCTGCGCGGATCCCTCGTGGGAGGCGCGCGGCGCGGGCACCGGTGCCGACGCTGGCGGATTGGACCGCAGCCGCGGCAGGAGCGGCGACGGGCCGGGACGCAGCGGCGCGGACGGCGGGGCCGGCGGCAGCGACGCCGGGCGCGCGCCGGGCGAGGTGGCCGCCTCCAGCATCGCCTCCAGGTGCTCCGCCGGCACCCCCCAGCCGAAGAGCGCCCCCTGGCCGAAGCGGCAGCCGGCGGCGACCACCGCGGCCAGCTCGGTCGGCGTGGTGACCCCCTCGGCGATCACCTCCAGGCCGAGCTGGTGGCCGAGCCGCATGACGATGTCGACCATCGGCGCGAAGGCCGGTCCGTCCCGGTCCACCGGGCGGACCGGTTCGTGCTCGGCGACCAGGCTGTGGTCGATCTTGAGGATGTCGATCGGGAGCCGGCGCAGCTGCCCCAGCGACGAGTACCCGGCGCCGAAGTCGTCCAGCGCGATGCGTACCCCGGTCAGCCGCAGCGCGGTCAGCCGGCGGATCAGCTCGTCCAGGTCGGTGGCGACCGCGTGCTCGGTGACCTCCAGCACCAGCCGCTGCGGCGGCACGTGGTGGGCCCGGAGCGCCTCGGCGACCTGCACGACGTACTCCGGGGCGTGCAGCTCGCGCGGGGAGACGTTGACCGAGACCCAGACGTCGTGCCCGTCGGCCAGCCAGCGGGAGAGCTGCCAGCAGGCCTGGTGCAGCACCCAGGCGCCCAGCTTGGCGATCATCCCGCACTCCTCGGCGAGCGGGATGAACTCGTCAGGCCGGACGTTGCCCAGCTCCGGGTGGTGCCAGCGCAGCAGCGCCTCGGCGCCGACCGGGCGGACCGAGGGCAGCGAGGCGACCGGCTGGAACGCCAGCCGCAGCTCGTCGCGTTCGATCGCGCCGCGCATCTCGTGCTCCAGCCGGGTCCGCCGCAGCAGCATTCGGTCATACGTGCCGTCGTAGCGCTCGATCCGGTTCTTGCCGCGCTGCTTGGCGTAGCGCAGCGCCAGGTCGGCGTGGCGGAGCAGTCCCACCACGTCGGGCTCGCCGCTCTGGCCGGCCACCCCGATGCTGACCGAGAGGAACACCGGCCCGTCCGGCTGGTCGAAAGCCCGGCCGAGCACCCCGAGCAGCCGCTCGGCGACCGCGTCGGCGTCGGCGTCGCGGCCGCGCATCAGCACCGCGAACTCGTCACCGCCGAGCCGGGCGGCCAGGTCGCCGGGGCGCAGGTTGCCCTTGAGCCGCCGCCCCACCTCGGCCAGCACCATGTCGCCCACGTCGTGACCGCGCATGTCGTTGACGTTCTTGAAGCCGTCCAGGTCGAGCCCGAGCAGCACGCACCCGACGCCCTCGGCGGCGCAGCGCTGCATCTCCCGCAGCAGCCCGCGCCGGTTGGCCAGCCCGGTCAGCGGGTCGGTGTGCGCCAGCTCGCGGAAGTGCGCCTCCCGCTCGGCCAGCCGGCCGGCGTACCCGCGCATGTCGTTGAGGGTGAGGTACTGCCGGGCGACCAGGGCGAACCCCTCGATGCTGCCGGCGACGATGCCGAGCGCGTCGAACCGGCCACCCTGCGCCAGGTGGTACATCGCCGAGGCGGCCATCGCGACCATCGGGACGAAGGCGTACTCGCCGTCGCGGCGAATCAGGTCGACGTCGACCTGGCCGGGTGGCTCCACCCGGTGCACCGCCAGCGCGGCGGCCAGCAGGCCCAGGGCGAGCAGCGCGGCGCCCGCGAGGGTCACCCCCGGGCCGGCCTGGCAGACCCCGGCGGCGACGCCGAGGCCGCCGGTGGTGGTCGCGGTGATGCCGGCGCCGAGCAGCGCGAACCGGGACCGCGGCGAATCGGCGCGGAGTACCACGATCAGCATCAGGCCGGCGGTCGCCGCGGCGGTCACCGAGGCGAGCAGGATCGCCGGGCAGGTCACCGGGGTGGCCGCGCCGAGCAGCCGGGTCGGCGCGGAGAAGACCACCCAGCCGACGAACCAGAGCGCGGCGGCCATGATCAGGCCGTCCATGAGCAGCCGGGCGGTGGCCGCCCGGCTGACCACCGTGCCCGGCAGCCGGAGCAGCCCGGTGCAGGCGGCCAGCCCGCTCAGCGCGGTGGTGACGGAGATCAGGACCGGCCAGCCGGTCAGCTGCGCCGGGTGGGGCGCGTGGCGCGGGTCTCCGAACACCTCGACCAGCCCGACCAGCATGCCGACCAGGGCGGTCGCCGCAGCGGCGGCGAGCAGGACGTACGCCCGGCGGTGCGGGCCGGTGCGGTGCCGCGCCGAGCCGGCCAGCAGTGCGGTGGCGGCCACGGCGACGAGGGCGCTCAGCACCGCGACGGCGACCATGCCCGGGGGGAAACGCACGTCCTCAACTGTGCCGGATGGGCGCCGCCAGCGGGGCACCGGGTGTGCATCTGTTGGGACACGGCGCGACCGTCGGGGGCCCGCCGGCCGGCGGTGTAAGACTGGTAGGCATGCCTGAGCTGCGGTCGAGGACCTCCACCCACGGTCGGACGATGGCCGGCGCCCGGGCCCTGTGGCGGGCCACCGGGATGACCGACGACGACTTCGGCAAGCCGATCGTCGCCATCGCCAACAGCTTCACCCAGTTCGTACCCGGTCACGTCCACCTCAAGGACCTCGGCGGCCTGGTCGCCGACGCGGTGGCCGAGGCCGGCGGGGTGGGTCGGGAGTTCAACACCATCGCGGTCGACGACGGCATCGCCATGGGCCACGGCGGGATGCTCTACTCCCTGCCCAGCCGGGAGCTGATCGCCGACGCGGTGGAGTACATGGTCAACGCGCACTGCGCGGACGCCCTGGTCTGCATCTCCAACTGCGACAAGATCACCCCGGGGATGCTGCTGGCCGCGCTGCGGCTGAACATCCCGACCGTCTTCGTCTCCGGCGGGCCGATGGAGGCCGGCAAGACGGTGGCGATCGAGGGGATCGTGCACTCCAAGATCGACCTGATCGACGCGATGATCGCCTCCTCCAACGAGGCGGTCACCGACGACCAGCTCGGCGAGATCGAGCGCTCGGCCTGCCCGACCTGCGGCTCCTGCTCCGGCATGTTCACCGCGAACTCGATGAACTGCCTGACCGAGGCGATCGGCCTGGCCCTGCCGGGCAACGGCTCGACGCTGGCCACCCACGCCGCGCGCCGGTCGCTCTTCATCGAGGCCGGCCGCACCGTCGTGGAGATCGCCAAGCGCTGGTACGACGAGGACGACGCCTCGGTGCTGCCCCGCGCGGTCGCCAACCGGGCCGCCTTCGAGAACGCGGTCGCCCTGGACGTGGCGATGGGTGGGTCGACCAACACGATCCTGCACCTGCTCGCCGCCGCCCGGGAGGCCGAGCTCGACTTCGACGTGGCCGACATCGACGCAATCTCCCGCCTGGTGCCCTGCCTGGCCAAGGTCGCGCCGAACTCGCCGCAGTACCACATGGAGGACGTGCACCGGGCCGGCGGCATCCCGGCCATCCTCGGCGAGCTGGACCGCGCGGGGCTGCTCAACCGGGAGGTGCACGCGGTGCACTCCGCCACCCTGGACCGCTGGCTCGCCGACTGGGACGTCCGGGGCGGCTCGCCGACGCCGGAGGCGGTGGAGCTGTTCCACGCCGCCCCGGGCGGGGTGCGCACCACCGAGCCGTTCTCCACCGCCAACCGCTGGTCGTCGCTGGACACCGACGCGGCCGGTGGCTGCATCCGCGACCGGGAGCACGCCTACAGCGCGGACGGCGGCCTGGCCATCCTGCACGGCAACCTGGCGCCGGACGGCTGCGTGGTGAAGACCGCCGGGGTGCCCGAGGAATGCCTGACCTTCCGCGGCCCGGCGAAGGTGTACGAGTCGCAGGACGACGCGGTGTCGGCGATCCTGGCCAAGCAGGTCGTCGCCGGGGACGTCGTGGTGATCCGCTACGAGGGCCCCAAGGGCGGCCCGGGCATGCAGGAGATGCTCTACCCCACCTCCTTCCTCAAGGGCCGGGGGCTGGGCCGTGCCTGCGCGCTGCTGACCGACGGACGCTTCTCCGGCGGCACCTCCGGGCTCTCCATCGGGCACGCCTCCCCCGAGGCGGCCTCGGGCGGCCTGATCGCGCTGGTCCGGGAGGGCGACGAGATCGTCATCGACATCCCCGGCCGGTCCATCGAACTGAACGTCGGCGAGGACGTGCTCCAGGCCCGCCGGGTCGCCGAGGAAAAGCGGGACCGGCCGTACACCCCGACCGACCGGCAGCGCCCGGTGTCGGCGGCGCTGCGCGCGTACGCCTCGATGGCCACCTCGGCCAGCGACGGCGCCTACCGGCGGGTCCCCGAGTAACGGGCGGCGTCACCGGCCGCCGCACGGCGTGCCGTCCGCGCCGGCGGCCGGGCGAGCGCACGGAGCCTTCCCGATCCGCCCGGGCCGGTATCGTCCCGCGTCGTGGAAACGGAAACGAGCTACGCGGGTCTGATCCGACCGGTCATCGACCGGGTGTACGTGAGCGCGCGCTGGGCGGCGCGGGCCCGGATGGAGGCGTTCTACGCCGAGCGCGGGCTGAGCTTCGGCTTCGAGAGCAGCTTCTTCTTTGGGGTGCTGGCCCGGCCGATGCCGGCCGAAGCGCTGGCCGACGCCCTGGTCTACGGCCCGGGCGACATGACCGCCGAGCTCGCTCAGGGCGTGGTCGTGGTCGACGACGACGGCGCGTGGCGGCTGACCGACCGGGGTCGGGAGCTGGCGCTCTTCACGCAGCGGGCAATTGCCGGGGCGGCCGAGGAGCAGTGGGCTTCCGGGCCGACCCTGCTGCCCGGCCTGGCCTCGGTGCCCCGACTGGCCGACCTGGTCGGCCGGGTCCTCGACCACGGTCTCGCCACCGGCGGGCCGGCGTTCCGGGCGATGACCCCGGTGTACGAGCCGGCCGACGCCTCCCCCGCCCTGCGGCTGGTCACCCGGCTCGGCGCGCTGCGCCACCACCGAGCCGACGCGCACCGGGCGGCGTGGCGGGCCGCCGGGCTGACCGTCGAGCAGATCCAGGCGCTGCCGGACGGCCCCGAACGGCAGGCGATCGAGGACGAGACCAACCGCCGCGACGCGCCCGCGTACGCGGTGCTGACGGACGGCGAGCGACTCGAGCTGCTCGCCGGCCTCGGCGCCCTGCCCGGCTGAACGTCTCTCCCCTCACGCGGATTCGCGGCGAGCCTCCTCGTGATCCTGCCGCAGACCGGCGTGCAGCACGGTCAGGCCGAGCAGGAAGGTCATCGAGGTGAGGACCAGGAAGGCCGCCGCGAAGCCGAACCAGAGTGCGACAAGGGTGCCGAAGAGGCCGCCGAGCAGGCAGAGGAACGAACCGAAGCGTGACGTGTTGCTGATGGCGACCCTCCGCACCGGCGCGGACGGGTCGAGGGTTGGCGTGTCGGGGCGGGGCGGACATGTGTCCACGAGCGATATGACGGAGAGGCATATTTATATGACTCCCAGGCATATCGCTCGCGGCGATGTCGGCTCCGGCGCCGGCTACCGTCGGTGACTGCACCCGGGCGCCCACCCGTCGCAGCCGGCGGGCGGCCGGCGGGAGGCCCGTCGGCCTCCCGCCGACCGGCTCACTCGGCGCGCAGGTTGTCCAGGTCGTGCGTGCCGGGGCTGACCCAGATCAGCACCCTGCCCGCCAACGGTGGATCGGTTAAGCGATCGCTGAACGACCGCTCCGATCAGCGGAAGGCCGAGGGGAACTCCTCGAAGTACGCCTCCACCCGCTCGGCGGTGGCCGGCCGGGCCAGCGCGAAGCCCTGGCCGTACCGGCAGCCGGCCCGGCGCGCCCGCTCCACGTCGGCGTCGGACTCCAGCTCCTCCACCACCACCGACAGGCCGAGCCGGTCGCCCAGGGCGACCACCACGTCGAGCAGCGGGCTGGCCGGCTCGTCCGTCGGGTCCACCGGCCGCGGCCGCACCTTGAGCAGGTCGATCGGGAGTCGGCGCAGCTGGGCCAGCGAGGCGTGCTCGGCCCGGAAGTCGTCCAGCGCGGTGCGCACGCCCAGCGACCGCAGGCCCGCCAGCCGGGCCACCACGGTGGGCAGCTCGGCGCGGATCCGCGGCTCGGCCACCTCCACCACCAGCCGTTCCGCCGGTACGCCGTGCCCGGCCAGCGTGGCGCTCACCCGGGCCAGGAAGTCCGGCGCGAGCAGCTCCCGCGGCGTCACGTTGACCGCCATCCAGAGCTGCCGGCTCCCCGACGACCAGTCGGCGAGCTGCCGGCAGGCCCGATTCAGCACCCAGCCGCCCAGCTCGCCGACCAGGTCGAGCTCCTCGGCGACCGGCAGCAGCTCGGCCGGGAGGACGGTGCCGAGCACCGGGCTGCGCCAGCGCAGCAGCGCCTCGATGCCGACCGGCGACCGGTCGGCCAGCCCGAGCACCGGCTGGTAGACCAGGTCCAGCTCGCCCCGGGCCACCGCCCCGGGCAGCTCCCGCTCCAGGTCCAGCCGGCGGACCAGCTGCTCCTCCAGATAGGCGTCGTACCACTCGACCCGGTTGCGGCCGAGCTGGACCGCCCGCCGCCGGGCCAGCTCCGCCTGACGCAGCACGTCCTCCGGCCCGTCGCCGGCCAGCTCGGCCAGGCCGACGCTGACCCGCAGCCGGACCATCGACCCGGGAACCGGGCAGGGCTCGGTCAACGCGGCCAGCAGCCGGGCGCCCAACGCGTACGCCGGCACCGGCCCGGCACCGGTGACCACCGCGAACTCCTCCCCCGACACCCGGGCCACCAGATCCCGCGGGCCGACCACGTCCCGCAGCCGACGGGCGGCGGTGACCAGCATCGAATCCACCACCGCACGGCCGGCGGCGTCGTCGACCGCGCCGAAGCCGTGCAGGTCGACCAGGAGCAGCCCGCCCGGCTCGCCGCGCCGGGCGCCGAGCACCCGCAGCAGTTCGCCCCGGTCGGGCAGACCGGTGAGCCGGTCGGTGGCGGCCAGCCGGCGCAGCTCCCGCTCCAGGCGACGGCGCTCCCCGACGTCGCGCACGTACAGCACCACCGCGTCGACCTCAGGCACCCCGCGCTGGTCACTCACCGTGGACTCGGTCGCCCGCCAACCGCCGTCACCGGTGGCCATCCGGGCCACCAGCAGGGGCGGTTCGTCGCCGGGCCGGATCGCGGCGATCAGGGCCAGCGCCGCCGGGGCGTCGTCCGGGTGCAGCAGGCCGGCCAGCGGGCGGCCCCGCACCTCGTCGTCGCGGAGCCCGAACCACCGCGCCCCGGCCGCTGAGAGCCAGCCCACCCGCAGCTCGTCGTCGAGCAGCAGCAGCAGGTCCCGGCCGCCGGCGACCAGGGCCCGGAAGTGCGCCTCCCGGGCGGCCAGCCGCCGGGCCCGACGTCGGTCGTCCGCGGCGGCGATCAGCTCCCGCCCGACCAGCGGCGGAACGACCGCCAGGCCGAGCAGGACGGCGCCCGGCGTGAACGGGCCGATCACCCAGAGGTGGAGCAGCGCGGCGAGCATGGCCACCGCGGCCGGCGCGGTGATCCTCGGCCAGGCCGGTGGCGGTCCGGCGCCGCGCGGCGGGTCGCCGGCCGACACCCGTGCCAGCCCGGCGGCGGTGAGCAGGGTGCCGACGACCAGCGGCGGCACCGCGGTCAGCACCGCCGGCTCCGGCGCGCGGTAGGCCAGCAGCACCACCAAATCGACCAGGCCGGCCAGGGCCGCCACCGCACCGGCCCGGCAGAGCGCCGCGCCCGGCCGGCGTCGCCACCCGGCGAGCGCGCTCACCAGCAGGCCCGCCAACCCGCCCGCGCCGACCACGGTGACCACCCGGACCACCGGCGGCACCGGCCCCGGCGGGACCAGCACCCAGCCGGCGAAGAGCAGGGCGGTGCCGAGGCTGAGCACGTCGACGGCCCGCCGCACCCGGACCGGGGGCGCCGGCCGCGAGCGGCCGGGGAGCAGGAGCAGGCCGCCGCCGTAGCCGAGGGCCGCGGCGGCCAGCCCGGCCGTCGCGACGTCCGCGCGCTGGGCGGGCCCGGCCAGCGGCAGCACCATCACGGTCATGCCGACCACCGCCACGGTCGTGTCGAGCAGCGCGGCGGCCCGGCGCCGGTGCCGCGCCCGCCGGCCGCTCCCGCCGGCGGCGAGCCGGGAGAGCCGGACTCCGGCCAGGGCGCAGCAGACCGCGCCGGCCAGCGTGGTGGCGGCCAGCGGCGGCAGCGCGCCGGCCAGGGCGGCGCCGACCAGCAGCGCGGCCAGCGCGAGCACGGCGGCCGCCTCGGGCGGCGGGCGACGGACGAGGTACGCGAGGGGCACGACGGTCGCCTTCGTGAGGGGGGCACGGGGCGGTGCGGCGGTGCGGGTGGTGCGGCGCTTCGGACGGATATCCGACGCACCAACCCTGCCCAACGACGACCCGGCTCCCCGGATACGCCACTGCGTAGTGATCCGCGTCACCACGATGGCGCCGGTCACGGGGAACCCGCCCGGCCGGAGCCGGACCGGTCCGGAGTGGGATCATTCGGGAGTGAGTCGCGCCGACACCATCCGCTTCCGGTTCAACCAGGCCATCCTGGTCGCCGCGATCGTCGCCTTCATCGGCGCGCTGCCGCTGGCCACCGCCGAGTGGTACCTGCTGCCGGTGCTGCTCGTCCCGCTGGCCGTCGGGGTCTGGGCCTGGCGGGCCGGCACCGACGCCGACCCCCGCGAGCTGCGGCTCCGGGCGCTGGTCGGCGGCCGGCGGATCCCCTGGGACCGGGTCGTCGAGCTGACCACCGACGCGCGCGGCCGGGCGGTCGCCCGGCTCGACGACGGGCAGGAGGTCCTGCTGCCCGCGGTCCGCGGCACGGACCTGCCCCGGCTGGTCTCCGCCACCGGTCAGACCATGCCGGGCACCCGCTGACGCCCGCGGCACCCCCTCAGTAGCCGTCCACCACCACGTTGACCAGTGACTCCCCCGCGGCGAACCGGCGTAGTTGCCCGCCCACCAGCCGGTACGCCCGCGGCAGCAGGCCGCGCACCGAGCCGGCGACGTGCGGGGTGATCAGCACGTTCGGCAACTCCCAGAGGGGGTGGTCGGCGGGCAGCGGCTCCGGATCGGTCACGTCCAGCGCGGCCCGTAGCCGGCCGGAGGTCAGCTCGGCGACCAGCGCCTCCGTCTTCGCCACCGGACCCCGGGCGGCGTTGACCAGCAGCGCGCCGTCCGCCATCGCGGCGAGGAACGCCGCGTCGACCATGCCCCGGGTCTGCGCGGTCAGCGGCACCAGCAGCACCACCACGTCGGCCTCGGGCAGCAGCCGGGGCAGCTCGTCCACCCCGTGCACCCCCTCGGCCGGGCGGGCGGAGCGGGCCACCAGGGTGAAGGTGACCTCGAACGGGGCCAGCCGGGCGCGAACCGCCACGCCGATCGAACCGGCGCCGACGATCAGCACCCGCTTGCCGGTCAGCTCGTCGGTCGGGGTGACCAGGTCGTACGCCCAGTCGCGGCGGGCCTGGGCGCGGGCCATCGCGGGGAAGTTCCGCAGCTGGGACAGGATCGCGGCGACCACCCACTCGGCGGTGCCGGCGTCGTGCACGCCCCGCGCGTCGCAGAGGGTCACCCCGTCCGGGACCCGACCGACCCAGGCGTCCGCCCCGGCGGAGAGCAGCTGCACCACCGCCAGGTCGGGCAGCCGGTCCAGCATCGCGGTGGTGTCCCCGGCGGCGAGGAACGGCGGCACCCAGAACCGGACGCCCGCCGGGTCGGACGGCGGGTTCGCCGGATCGGTCCACGGCTGCACCGTGACGCCGGCAGGCACCTCGCCGAGCAGGTCGACGCCGGTCTCGTGCGGAATCCATACCTTCACAATCGCCGACGATAACGGCCCCGCCCGGCCTGGCAGGGCGGGTTGGTGACCGGCGGCCACGCCGCCAGCGCCGCGCCCGTTCGTGGGCGTCCGGGCATCCGGGCGGGTATAACGAAGGGTCGGAACGCCGCTCGGCGTGCCGTCCCTCCGGAGACAGGTGGCAGATGACCGCGCCCTCCCCGGGCCGCCCCGAGCGACCGCCCGCCGACGACCTGCCGGCGCTGACCGACCCCGCCCGCCTGCGCGCGCTCGCCGACACCGGCCTGGACGCGGACCCGGACGAGGCGTTCGACCGGTTCGCCCGGCTGGTCAGCGACCTGCTCGACGTGCCGGTCGCGCTGGTCTCCCTGGTCAGCGACGAGCGGCAGTTCTTCCCCGGCATGGTCGGCCTGCCCGAGCCGTGGGCGGCCCGCCGGCAGACCCCGCTGAGCCACTCCTTCTGCCAGCATGTGGTCGACATCGAGATCCCGATGGTGCTGCCGGACGCCCGGCTCTATCCCCGGGTCCGGGACAACCTCGCCGTCCCGAGCTGGGGGTCATCGCGTACGCCGGGATGCCGCTGACCGACCTGGACGGCCGGGTGCTCGGTTCACTCTGCGCGATCGACAGCAAGCCCCGGGCGTGGACCCCCGGCCAGCTGCGGACGCTGTCCGACCTGGCCGCCGCCTGCTCGTCGGAACTGCGGCTGCGGATCGCCCTGGACAGCGCGGAGAAGGCCCGGCGGCGGGCCGAGGAGGCGCACGAGCGGCTCGAGCTGCTGGCCGGGCTGAGCGAGACGCTGGCCGGCACGCTGGACGTCGGGGCCGCCGCGGCGCGGCTGACCGGCGCGGTGGTGCCGCTGCTGGCGGACTGGGCCCTGGTGACCCTGGTCGGCCGGGACGGCGAGCCGCGCAGCGTCACCGCGGTGCACCGGGACCCGGCGTGCGCCACCGACGTCGCGCGCTTCGCCGAGCTGATGCCGACCCGGCTCGGCCCCGAGTCGGTCACCCACACCGTGCTGCGGACGGGCCAGCCGGTGCTGAGCAGCGCGGCCACCCTGGAGGACATCCGGCGGGCCAGCGACGATCCCGAGATGGGGGCGCTCGTCGGCCGGCTCGGCTTCGGCTCCCACCTGACCGTGCCCGTCCCGGCCCCCGGGCGGAACGCCCTGATGGGCTCGATCACCCTGGTCAACGGCCCCGACCGGCGGGCCTTCGACGACGGCGACCTGCACACCGCCCTGGAGATCGGCCGCCGCGCCGGGCAGGCGGTGGGCAACAGCTGGATGTACAGCGAGCAGCGGCACGTCGCCGAGGTGCTCCAGCACAGCATGCTGCCGCAGTTGCCGGAGAGCCCGCGGGTCGAGCTGACCGCCCGCTACCAGCCGGCCGCCGACCGGGTCGAGGTGGGCGGCGACTGGTACGACGCCTTCGCCCAGCCGGACGGGGACCTGATCGTGGCGATCGGGGACGTCGCCGGGCACGACATCGAGGCCGCAGCGGCCATGGGCCAGCTGCGCAACCTGGTCCGGGGCAACGCGTACGGCCGGACCGATCCGATGGACGAGCTGATGAGCCGGCTGGACGACGCGATCTCCGGGCTGCGCATCCGGGCCGCCGCCACCGCGATCCTGGCCCGGCTGCGCCCCGCCCCGGCCGGCGGCCTCTCGGTCAGCTGGTGCAACGCCGGGCACCCGCCGCCCCTGCTGGTCAGCGCCGACGGCACGGTGCGGGTCCTGGACGGCCGGCGCGAGCCGCTGCTCGGCTTCACCCGCCCGGTCCCGCGGACCAGCCAGGAGGCGCTGCTGGCCTCCGGGGACACCCTGCTGCTCTACACCGACGGTCTGATCGAGCGCCGGGACCGGCCGGTCGATGAGGGGACGGCCGAACTGCTCGACCGGATCGCCGGTACCGCCGCGCTCTCCTCCGCCGGGCTCTGCGACCTGCTGCTGACCGCCGCGGACAGCCGGGAGGACGACATCGCCCTGCTCGCCGTCCGGGCCCGCTGAGCCCGTCGCCATGCCCGGCTGTCGCCGGTGGCCCGGCGAGTCCGGTTCGGCGGGCTACGCTGGGGCGGGTGAGCATCCCTCCCCCGCACCCCCGCACCGGTCGCGCCCGCGCGACGCTGGCGGCGTCCTGCGCGGCGCTGCTGCTGACCGCCACCGGGTGCAGCCTCGGCCCGCCCGAGCCGGACCCGGCGGGTGAGCCGCCCAACCTGCCGACCCCGTCGGCGTCGGCCACCTCCGGCGCGGGTCAGCAGGTGGTCGCCACGGTCCTGGCCAAGGGGCTGCGGGTGCCGTGGGACATCGCCTTCCTGCCCGACGGAGCCGCCCTGGTCACCGAGCGGGACAGCGGGCGGATCCTCAAGGTGGGCCCGGAGTCCGGCCCGGAGGGGCTCAGGGTCACCCCGGTGCAGACCGTGCCGGACGTGGCCGCCGCCGGCGAGGCGGGATTGCTCGGCATCGCCGTCTCCCCCTCGTACGCCACGGACCGGACGGTCTTCGTCTACTACACCACCGAGCGGGACAACCGGGTCGCCAAGCTGACCCTGGGCGGGACGCCGACGCCGATCCTCACCGGCATCCCGAAGGCGCGCAACCACGACGGCGGCGGCCTCGGCTTCGGCCCGGACGGGCAGCTCTACGTCAGCACCGGCGACGCCGGCAAGCTCGCCACCGCCCAGGACCCGAAGAGCCTCGGCGGCAAGATCCTGCGGATCAGCCCGGACGGCAGGCCGGCAGCCGGCAACCCGTTCCCCGGCTCGCCGGTCTGGTCGCTCGGCCACCGCAACGTGCAGGGCTTCGCCTGGGACGCGGGCAAGCGGATGTACGCCGTCGAGTTTGGCCAGAACACCTGGGACGAGATCAACCGGATCAACAAGGGCGGCAACTACGGCTGGCCCACCGTCGAGGGGCAGGCCGGGGACAAGCGGTACGTCGACCCGATCGTGCAGTGGCGGACCACCGAGGCCTCCTGCTCCGGGCTGGCCGCCGCGGGCCGGCTGCTGGTCACCGCCTGCCTGCGCAGCGAACGGCTCTGGCTGGTCGAGCTGACCGACACCGGCACCGTCCTCGGGCAGCCGCGCGAGTTGCTGACCGGCAGGTACGGCCGGCTGCGAGCCGTCACCGCCGCGCCCGACGGCTCGGTCTGGGTCTCCACCTCCAACCACGACGGGCGCGGCCAGCCGGTGCCGGAGGACGACCGGCTGCTGCGGCTGGTCTTCGCCGACGGCGGCGCCGGCCGCAGCTGACCGGTACGCCGGGCCGGCACGGGCGACACACCCCTGGGCGTTCCGGCACAGACGGGCACCCGTCCCTCGGGTTTGCCAAGATCTTCCGTTGGGCAGGTCAGAATCTCAGCATGGACGGTCAGGAGAACGAGCAGCGCGGGCCCGGGGACGTCGACGCCCCGGCCCGGCGCGAGCGGCGCTGGCGACCCTGGCGGCGACGGGCCGGGCGGCCCGACGGATCCGGGCGGGCCCGACGGGCCGGCGTCGTGCTGGCGGTGCTCGTCGTCGCCCTGGCCGGGGCGGTGATCGGGGTGCTGGCCGGCGGCCGGGTGAACACCGACATCGGTCCGTTCCGCGCCAACCTGACCCTCACCCCGGCGGTCCAGGGCAGCACCACCGTCGACATCCCACCGCTGGGCGCGCTCCAGCTCAACAGCCACGACGGGCCGACCCACCTGACCGTCCGGCTCGGCGCGCTCGACCAGCGCCGCACCGAGGCGTTGATCGACGATCCGGCCAGCATCAGCCGGGCCAGCCAGTCCGCCGTCGAGGACGTCCGCAACGGCGCGATGCGGCTCGGCCTGCGTACCCTCGGCTCGGCCGTGCTGGTCGCCCTGCTGCTGGCCGCCCTGGTCTTCCGGGACACCCGCCGTACCGCCTGGGCCGGCGGGATCGCGCTGGCGGTGACCGCCGGCAGCCTCGGGCTCGCCGCCGGCACCGTCCGCCCGCAGGCGATCGAGGAGCCACGGTACGAAGGGCTGCTGGTCAACGCGCCGGCGATCGTCGGTGACGCGCGGCGGATCGCCAACGACTACTCGAAGTACGCCGAACAGCTGCAACGCCTGGTCGGCAACGTCAGCCAGCTCTACACCACCGTGTCAGCGCTGCCGGTCTACGAGCCGGCGCCCGGCACCACCCGGGTGCTGCACGTGTCCGACATGCACCTCAACCCGACCGGCTGGCAGCTGATCCGCACGGTGGTGGCGCAGTTCGACATCGACGCGGTGATCGACACCGGGGACATCACCGACTGGGGCAGCGAGCCGGAGGCCTCCTTCGTCGGCTCGATCGCCCTGCTCAAGAAGCCGTACGTCTACATCCGGGGCAACCACGACTCGCCGCGGACCGCGGCGGCGGTGGGTCGCCAGCCCAACGCGATCGTGCTGAACAACTCGACCACCACAGTGGCCGGGCTGACCGTCGCCGGGATCGGCGACCCCCGGTTCACCCCGGACAAGAACACCTCACCGGCCGGCAGCGGCCTGACCAAGCAGGTCGCCGACCAGGTCATCGGGGCCGGGGACCAGCTCGCCACGACGGTGCGCAGCTCGCCGCGGAAGGTCGACATCGCCCTGGTGCACGACCCGGCCTCGGCCGGCCCGCTCTCCGGCACCTGCCCGCTGGTGCTCGCCGGGCACACCCACGCCCGGCAGGTGTCCAAGCTGCCGCAGGTGCCCGGCAAGCCGCCCACCCAGCTGATGGTGGAGGGCTCCACCGGCGGGGCGGGGCTGCGCGGCCTGGAGGGCGAGAAGCCCACCCCGCTGTCGATGACGGTGCTCTACTTCGACCAGCAGAAGCTGCTCCAGGCGTACGACGACATCACCGTGGGCGGCACCGGGCAGGCGCAGGTCAACCTGGAACGGCACGTGGTGAAGGACCCCGCGCGGGGCGCCCCGGTCCCGGTCACCCCCACCCCGACCCGCTGACCGCGGGGCGGTCAGGCGGTCAGCGCAGCGAGAGGGCGGCCAGGGCGGCGTTGACGATGCTGCCGGGGAGCAGGTCGTGCAACTCGTACAGCTCGCGGACGGTGCCGGACTGGCCGAACTCGTCCACGCCCAGCGGCACCGCCGGCACCCCGAGCGCCGAGCCGAGCCAGGCCATCGCGTGCGAGGCGGCGTCGTGCACGGTCACCACCGGGGCCCGGTCGCCGAACGCGGCGCGCAGCGCGCCGGGCACGCTCGGCACGGTCGCGGTCCGCACACCCTGGCGCAGGGTGCGCTGCCAAGCCCGGTAGAGCCGGTCCAGCGAGGTCACGTCCACCACGTGCGCGGCGATGCCCTCCTCGGCCAGCTCCGCGGCCGCCGCGAGGACCTCCGGCAGCACCGCGCCCGAGCCGGCCAGGGTGACCACCGGGGCGTCCGCCAGGTGCGGGTACGCCTGGTGGGCGTCCACCAGCCGGTACGCCCCGGCGACCACCTGCCGGCGCAGCACCGCGTCGCCGATCCGGGCCCGGGCCGCCTCGAAGGGCGCCTGGTCGATCGGGCGGGTGCTGAGCCGGAAGTAGTACGCCCCGTCCTCGGCCGGCGCGGCGGTGGCGGCCGGCGCCGCTCCCCCGGCGATCTGACCGAGCGCGTCGCAGAGCAGCCAGTCCAGGCTGCCCGCGTACGCGGGTTCGAGGAAGGTCACCCCGGGCAGCTCCAGGCCCACCGAGGCGGTGATGGTGGACTGGTGGGCGCCGCCCTCCGGGGCCAGGGTGATGCCGGACGGGGTGCCCGCCACCACGAACCGGGAACCGGAGTAGGTGCCGTAGAGGAACGCGTCCAGGCCACGCAGCACGAACGGGTCGTAGACCGTGCCGACCGGCAGCAGCGGCTGCCCCGACAGGTCCCAGGACAGGCCGAGCTGGCCCAGCAGCAGGAACAGGTTCATCTCCGAGATGCCCAGCTCGATGTGCTGGCCCGACGGGCTCTCCGTCCAGCGCAGCATCCGGTCCTCGGTCCAGGAGCGCTGCTCGGTGGGGGCGAAGACGCCGGTCTTGTTGATGAACCCGGCGAGGTTGGTGGAGGTGGCCACGTCCGGCGCGGTGGTCACCAGGTAGGGCGCCACGGCGGGATCGCGGGCCAGGTCCACCAGCACCCGGCCGAAGACCTCCTGGGTGGAGACCGGCTTGTTCGCGCGTACCTTCGTGGCTTCCGGGACGGTGACCCCGAGCGCGCGCTTGCGCGGCGCGCGGGACAGCGCCTCCCGACGCGCGCCGGCCCGGATGCCGGCCGGGGTCGCCGGGTCGAGGCGGTCCCACTCGGTCTCGGCGCTCAGCCCGTGCGCGGCGCGCAGGACGTCGACCTGCTCGGTGCTGAGCAGCGCGGAGTGGTTGCGCGGGTTGCCGGCGATCGGCAGGCCCCAGCCCTTGACGGTGTACGCGAAGACCACGCTGGGCCGGTCGGTGACCGCGTCGCACTGGGCGTACGCGTCGAGCATGGCCGCCAGGTCGTGGCCGCCGAGGTCGGTGACCAGCGGGCCCAGCTCGTCGTCGGGGATGTCGGCGATGAACTCCTCGACGCCGGCGGCCGCGCCGTCCAGGAACTGCTTGCGCAGCGCCGGCCCGGCCAGCCCGAACAGCGACTGGTACTGCTCGTTGGGCATCCGGTCGATCCAGTCGCGCAGCGCCTCGCCACCGGGCCGGGCGTACGCCTCGGCGAGCTTGCGGCCGTACTTGACCTCGACCACGTGCCAGCCGGCGGCCTCGAACTGGCCGCGCCACTGGTTGATCCGGATGCCGGGGACGACCCGGTCCAGCGACTGGCGGTTGAAGTCGACCAGCCACATCACGTTGCCCAGCCCGGTGGTGGCCGGGTCGGCGACCGCCTCCCAGATGTTCCCCTCGTCCAGCTCGGCGTCGCCGATCAGCGCGACGAACCGGGAGTGCGGGCGGGCGCCGAAGTGCGCGTCGACGTAGCGGCGGGTGACCGCGGCGAAGAGCGGCGCCGCCGCGCCCAGCCCGACGGAACCGGTGGAGAAGTCGACCTCGTCCGGGTCCTTGGTCCGCGACGGGTACGACTGGAGCCCGCCGCGCGCCCGAAGCTTCGGCAGGTAGGACCGGTCCAGGTTGCCGAGCAGGTACTGGATGGCGTGGAACACCGGCGAGGCGTGCGGCTTGACCGCCACCCGGTCCTCGGCGTCCAGGTGGGCGAACCAGAGCGCGGTCATCGCGGTGACCAGCGATGCGCTGGACGCCTGGTGCCCGCCGACCTTCACCCCGTCGCCGGTGTCCCGGTCGTGGTTGGCCGCGTCGACGATGCGGGTGGCGAGCCAGAGCACCCGCCGCTGGATCTCGTCGAGGACGTCGAGGTCGTGCTCACGGTGGTTCACGGGTGGCTCCATCCGGGCGTCGTCGTTGACGCCCTCCGAGGGGGGTGCGGGGTGGCCGCGTACTCGAAAAGGGGGAAAGGCCGCCGCCGGGTCCGACGGCGGCCTTTCGGAGTGGACTCAGCCCTGGACGCCGAGGCGCTCCAGGATCAGCTCACGGAGGGTCTTGGCGTCGGCCTGGCCACGGGTGGTCTTCATGACCGCGCCGACCAGCGCGCCGGCCGCGGCGACCTTGCCGCTGCGGATCTTGTCCGCGACGGCCGGGTTGGCGGCGATCGCCTCGTCGACGGCGGCGGTGAGCGCGCCGGTGTCGGAGACGACCTCCAGGTTGCGGCTGGTCATGATCCCGGTCGGCGAGCCCTCGCCGGCCACCACGCCCTCCAGCACGGTACGGGCCAGCTTGTCGTTGAGCTTGCCGGCGTCGACCAGGCCCTGCAGCTCGGCGACCTGAGCCGGAGTGGCGCCGATGTCGGCCAGTTCCACGCCGGTCTCGTTGGCCCGCCGGGACAGCTCACCCAGCCACCATTTGCGGGCCGCGGCCGGGGTGGCGCCGGCGGCAACGGTCTGCTCGATCAGCTCGACCGCGCCGGCGTTGAGCACCGACTGCATGTCCGCCTCGGACAGGCCCCACCGCTCCTGGAGCCGGCGGCGGTGCAGCCGGGGCAGCTCGGGCAGGGCGGCCTTCAGCTCGGCCACCCAGGCGGTGTCCGGGGCGAGCGGGACCAGGTCGGGCTCCGGGAAGTACCGGTAGTCGGTGGCGGTCTCCTTGGATCGGCCGGGCCGGGTGTCGCCGGTGTCCTCCTGGAAGTGCCGGGTCTCCTGGGTGATCCGGCCGCCGGCGTCGAGCACCGAGGCCTGCCGCAGGATCTCCGAGCGGACCGCCCGCTCCACCGAGCGCAGCGAGTTGACGTTCTTGGTCTCGGTGCGGGTGCCCCACTCCTCGCCCGGCAGATTGAGCGAGGTGTTGACGTCGCAGCGCAGCGAACCCTCCTCCATCCGGACGTCGGAGACACCCAGCGAGCGGAGCACGTCGCGCAGCTCGGTGACGTACGCCCGGGCCACCTCCGGCGCCAGCGCGCCGGTGCCGGGGACCGGCTTGGTGACGATCTCGACCAGCGGGATGCCGGCCCGGTTGTAGTCGACCAGGGACTCGGTCGCGCCGTGGATGCGACCGGTGGCGCCACCGACGTGCAGCGTCTTGCCGGTGTCCTCCTCCAGGTGCACCCGCTCGATGTCGATCCGCACCAGCTCGCCGTTGACCTCGACGTCCAGGTACCCGTCGAAGCAGAGCGGCTCGTCGTACTGGCTGATCTGGAAGTCCTTCGGCATGTCCGGGTAGAAGTAGTTCTTCCGGGCGAACCGGCACCACTCGGCGATCGAGCAGTTCAGCGCCAGGCCGATCCGGATCGTCGCCTCGATGGCCGCCTTGTTGGCCACCGGCAGCGAGCCGGGCAGGCCCAGGCAGACCGGGCAGACCCGGGTGTTCGGCTCGCCGCCGAAGTCGGTCGGGCAGCCGCAGAACATCTTGGTGTTCGTGCCCAGCTCGACGTGGGTCTCCAGGCCGATCACCGGTTCGTAGCGCGCGACGACCTCGTCGTACGCGGGCAGTGTCGTCGTCATCTGAGCTCCTGCCTCACAGTGCCGGTGGGGTGAACGTGCCGACCACGGACTCCAGCGCGGCGGCGACCCGGTACATCCGGTCGTCCGCCATCGTCGGGGCCATCACCTGCAGGCCGACCGGCAGGCCGTCGGAGAGGCCGCAGGGCACCGAGATGCCAGGGCCGCCGTACAGGTTGGTCGGAATGGTGAACAGGTCCGCCAGGTACATCTGGTACGGGTCGGAGGTGCGTGCCCCGATCGGGAAGGCCACGAACGGGGTGGTGGGCGAGATCAGCGCGTCCACCTGCTCGAACGCCGCGGTGAAGTCGCGGGTGATCAGCGTCCGGACCTTCTGCGCCTGACCGTAGTAGGCGTCGTAGTAGCCCGAGGAGAGCGCGTACGTGCCGAGCATGATCCGCCGCTTGACCTCGGGGCCGAAGCCGGCCTCCCGGGTCAGCGACATGACCTCCTCCAGCGACCGGTTGCCGTCGTCGCCGACCCGCAGGCCGAACCGGACGCCGTCGAAGCGGGCCAGGTTGGAGGAGCACTCGCTCGGCGCGATCAGGTAGTACGCCGGCAGCGCGTACCGGAAGTGCGGGCAGGAGACCTCGACGATCTCGGCGCCCAGCTTCGCCAGGGTGTCGACCGACTCGCGGAACGCGGCCATCACGCCCGGCTCGGCGCCCTCGCCGGTGAGCTCCTTGACGATGCCGAGCTTCACGCCGGTCAGGTCGCCGGTGGCGCCGAGCTTCGCGGCGGTCACCACGTCCGGCACCGGCTGCGGGATGGAGGTCGAGTCGCGCGGGTCGTGGCCGCCGATGACCTGGTGCAGCAGCGCGGCGTCGAGCACCGTACGGGCGCACGGGCCGGGGGTGTCCAGCGACGAGGAGAACGCCACCAGGCCGTACCGGGAGGTGCCGCCGTAGGTGGGCTTCGCGCCGACGGTGCCGGTGACCGCGCCGGGCTGGCGGATCGAGCCGCCGGTGTCCGAGCCGATCGCCAGCGGCGCCTCGTACGCGGCCAGCGCGGCGGCGCTGCCGCCACCCGAGCCGCCCGGGATCCGGTCCAGGTCCCACGGGTTGTGCGTCGGGCCGTACGCCGAGTATTCGGTGGAGGAGCCCATCGCGAACTCGTCCATGTTGGTCTTGCCGAGCATCACCGTGCCGGCGTCGCGCAGCCGCTGCACGATGGTCGAGTCGTACGGCGGGCGCCAACCCTCCAGGATCTTCGAACCGACGGTGGTGGGCACGCCCTTGGTGGTGAGCACGTCCTTGACCGCGACCGGCACGCCGGCCAGCGGGCCCAGCTCCTCGCCGGCGGTCCGACGCTCGTCCACCCGGCGGGCGGCGGCCAGCGCGCCCTCGCCGTCGACGTGCAGGAAGGCGTGCACCCGGTCGTCCACCGCGGCGATCCGGTCCAGGTGGGCCTGCGTCACCTCGACGGCGGAGGTCTCACCGCTGGCGACGAGACCCGCGATCTCGACGGCGGTCAGCTTGGTCAGGTCGCTCATGAGGCCACATCCTCATCCAGGATCCGCGGGACGCGGAACCGCTGCTGGTCGGCGTCGGGCGCGCCGGACAGCGCCTCCTCCGGGGTCAGCCCGGGCACCACGACGTCGTCGCGGAGCACGTTGGTCAGCGGCACCGAGTGGGAGGTCGGCGGGATGTCCGCCGCGGCGACCTCGCCGACCTGGGCGACGGACTGGAGGATCACGTCCAGCTGGCCGGCGAAGGTGTCCAGCTCCTCCTCCGTGACGGCGAGCCGCGACAGTCGCGCCAGGTGCGCGACCTCCTCGCGGGAGATGGCGGCCATCGGTGCCCCCTTCGTGGCTGTCCTGCTGCGTCTGGTGCCGGCCGCGCGGTCCGATGGTGCGATGACGCGCGGTGACCGGAGCGAGTCTATTGTCCTGCGCTCGCGGCGACGCCTCCGACTCCCCCCTCCGCCCGCCGGGACGGGGCGGCGGACCGCCGGCCGGCAGCAAGCTCAGCGGGCGTGCCGGCGGGGAATCTCCGCGTCCGCGTGCGGGGCCGGGCGGACCGGGCGGTAGCGGGCCAGCCAGGCGGCCAGCTCCTCGGCCGGCATCGGGCGGGCGTAGAACCAGCCCTGCGCGGCGTCGCAGCCGGCCGCGTGCAGCAGCCGCCAGGTGCGCTCGTCCTCGACGCCCTCGGCGACCACCCGCAGCCCGAGCGCGCCGGCCAGCTCGATCGTCGACCGGACGATCGCCGCGTCGTCGGCGTCGTCGGCCATCCCGAGGACGAAGGACCGGTCCACCTTCACCTCGGCCAGCGGCAGCCGGCGCAGGTGCTGCAGCGAGGAGTAGCCGGTGCCGAAGTCGTCCAGCGAGATGGCCACCCCGAGCCGGTGCAGCTGGGTGATCGTCGCGAGCACCCGCCGGGGGTCGGCCATCAGCGCGCCCTCGGTGATCTCCAGTTGCAGCCGCTCGGGGCGTACCCCGTAGCGGGTCAGCCGCTCGGAGATCCGGTCGGCGATCTCCCCGGTGTGCAGGTCGCGGACGCTGACGTTGAGCGAGGCCCGCTGGGTGATCCCGGCCGCCGCCCACTTGGCCAGCTGCTCCACCACGTCGTCGACCACCCGGTGGGTGAGCAGCCGCATCACCGCGCTCTGCTCGGCCACCCGGATCAGCTCCTCCGGGTCGACCATGCCGCGACGGGGGTGCCGCCAGCGCAGCAGCGCCTCGACCCCGACCACCTCGCCGGTGGCGATGGCGATCTGCGGTTGGTAGTACATGGTGATCTCGCCGACGTCCACCTCGGCGTCGGCGTCCGGCCGGTCCGCCGGGACGGGGCTCACCGGGGCCTCGGATCGCGGCTCGTCGGGCGTACCGGCGTCGGGCGTACCGGCGTCGGGCGTACCGGCGTCGGGGGCTCCGGCGTCGGGGGCTCCGGCGTCGGGGGCTCCGGTCCGGCGGCGGACCGGATCTGCGCCGGTGAGGATCCGGTTCAGCAGCTCGTCGGAGTCGTCCAGCCGCACCCGCGGCCGGCGGCGGCGCAGCCGCCACCGGCCCGTCCCGCCGGCCGGTTCCGGCTCCGCGCCGAGCCGGGACGGCAACGCCGCGCCGTCCCCACCCCGCACCGGCCGTCCGCCCGGCGGCCCCGCCTCGAGTACGCGGCGCAGGTCGGCCAGGAGGCCGAGCCGCTCGGCGGAGTTGTGGTCGGACTCGGCGGCGTACACGGCCACGGTGTCGTTGCGGTGCTTGGCGTCGTACATCGCCACGTCGGCGTGGCGCATCAGGGTGGCGTAGTCCTCGCCGTGCTCGGGGAAGAGCGCGATGCCGATCGAGCCGCCGACGTCCAGCGGCAGCCCGTCCAGGGACACCGGCTCGGCGAGCGCGGCGACCACCTGGTCGGCCAGTTCCCGCGCCTCGTCGATGCCGGACAGGCCGCCAGCGACGATGGCGAACTCGTCCCCGCCGAGCCGGGCCAGCATGTCCCGCCCGTCGAGCGCGTCGACCAGCCGGGCGCTCACCTCGACCAGCAGCCGGTCCCCCACCGCGTGGCCGAGCGCGTCGTTGACGTTCTTGAACCGGTCCAGGTCGATCAGGAGCAGCGCCAGGCGGGCGCCCGGGTCGTTGCGGGCGACCCGCTCGGCGTGCAGGTGCACCTGCTCGGCGACCTCGGCGAGCAGCGCCTTGCGGTTGGGCAGCCCGGTCAGCGGGTCGAGCGCGGCGAGCTGCTCCTGTTCGGTGGAGAGCCGGGCCATCCGGTAGACCGCGAAGAGCGGCACCAGCACCAGCGGGACCAGGGCGGCGCTGGCCCGCGCGGCGGTGACCAGGACCGGGGCGAGCAGCAGCAGCGAGCCGGTGGAGAGCAGCTCGAACGGCAGCCCCTGCCGCGCGCTGGGCCACCACCGGCCGCCGAAGCGCAGCCGCAGCGCGGTGCTGACCAGGCCGTAGTTGACCGCGAACCAGGTGACGGTGGCGGCGGCGACCGCGGCCACGTCGGTCCAGCGCAGCCGGCCGCCGGCGAAGAGGGCACCCGGCCCGAGCCGGAGCATCAGGTACGCGGCGCCCAGCGCGCAGGCGTACTGGGCGGCGTTGAAGGTGGTCCGCCAGACGGAGTGCCGCATCCGCCAGCCGGAGACGGCGACCGCGACGGCCTGCACCGCCACCGCCGGGCCGAGCCCCCAGCCGAGCAGGATGGCGAAGGTGAAGCAGGTCGACGGGAAGACCGCCGAGGTCTGGCGTCGGCCCGGCGGGACGAAGGGCCGGGCGTCGCAGGCGACGGCGAGCGCCGCCATCGTCCAGAACGCCACCGGTAGCCCGGGCAGCCGGTCGGGGAGCCCGATCAGCGGGACCGCGGAGACCAGCAGGGCCAGCGCGACGACCGCGACCACGAAGCCGGCGAAGGGCGTCTCCCGACCGGGCGGCACCGAGTTGCGGGGGTCCGCGGTCTCCATCGCACCTCCCGGCGCCACGTCGGGCGCGCGCCGCTCGCACGCCGTGCCCCCATGAAACGCCCTCCATGCCTTCACCCCTGCACGACAGTCACGAATCGGTCGTACTCGTAATTAAGTTGGTATACGGCCCCAAGATTCACCTGTTGCCGTCAGACCGCTCAGCCCTCGGTGCGGGCCACCCCACGGGCGGCGTCCGGTCCGGAGTCGAGCAGCACCCGGAAGCCGTCCTCGTCCAGCACGGGCAGCTTGAGGCTGGCCGCCTTGTCGGCCTTGGATCCCGGGTTGTCGCCCACCACCACGAAGCTGGTCTTCTTGGAGACCGAGCCGGTGACCTTGCCGCCCCGGCTCTGGATCGCCTCGGACGCCTGGTCGCGGCTGAACCCGACGAGTGTGCCGGTCACCACCACGGTGATGTCCTCCAGCGGGCGCGGCCCCTCGTCGACGGCCTCCTCGGCCATCCGTACGCCCGCCTCGGCCCACTTGCGGACCACCTCGCGGTGCCAGTCGACGGCGAACCACTCCTTGATGCTGGCGGCGATGGTCGGGCCGACGCCGTCCACCGAGGACAGCTCCTCCTCGGTGGACGCGTCGATCGCCTCCACCGAGCGGAAGTGCCGGGCGAGGGCCTGGGCGGCGGTGGGCCCGACGTGCCGGATGCTCAGCGCGACGAGCACCCGCCACAGGTCGCGCTCCTTCGCCACGGCGAGGTTGTCCAGCAGCTTGGTGGCGTTGCTGCCCAGGCTGCCGTCCTTGTTGACGAAGAACGGGGAGCGGGCGAGCTGGTCGGCGTCGAGCTCGAACAGGTCGCCCTCGTCGGCGATGACCTCGGCGTCGAGCAGGGCGGCGGCGCCCTTGTAGCCGAGCACCTCGATGTCGAAGGCGCCCCGACCGGCGAGATGGAACACCCGCTCGCGCAGCTGGGCCGGGCAGCTGCGGCTGTTGGGGCAGCGGATGTCGACGTCGCCCTCCTTGGCCGGCGCCAGCGGGGTGCCGCAGGCCGGGCAGGTGGTCGGCATCACGAACGGGCGGGCGTCGGCCGGGCGCAGGTCGACCACCGGCCCGAGCACCTCGGGGATCACGTCGCCGGCCTTGCGCAGCACCACCGTGTCGCCGATCAGCACGCCCTTGCGCTCCACCTCGCGGGCGTTGTGCAGGGTGGCCAGCGCGACCGTCGAGCCGGCCACCCGCACCGGTTCGAGGACGGCGAACGGGGTGACCCGGCCGGTGCGGCCGACGTTGACGTCGATGTCGAGCAGCTTCGTGGTCACCTCCTCCGGCGGGTACTTGAAGGCGATCGCCCAGCGCGGCGCGCGGCTGGTCGAGCCGAGCCGGCCCTGGATGGAGACCGGGTCGACCTTGACCACCACGCCGTCGATCTCGTGCTCGACGTCGTGCCGGTGCTGGGCGTAGTGGGCGATGTAGCCCGCGACGCCGGGCAGGTCGGGCACCACCCGCCAGCGGTCGCTGGTCGGCAGCCCCCACGCCTTCAGCGCCGCGTACGACTCCGACTGCGCGGTGGGCGAGAAGCCCTTGCGGGCGCCGATGCCGTGCACCACCAGGCGCAGCGGCCGGGACGCGGTGATCCGCGGGTCCTTCTGCCGCAGGCTGCCGGCGGCCGCGTTGCGCGGGTTGGCGAACGGCGCCTTGCCCTGCTCGACCAGGCCCGCGTTGAGGTCGGCGAAGGCGGCCACCGGGAAGTAGATCTCGCCGCGCACCTCGAGCAGCTCGGGCAGCTCGCCGAACTCGGCCGACGGGGTGAGCTGGTTCGGCACGTCCCGGATGCTGCGGACGTTCGGAGTGACGTCCTCACCGGTACGCCCGTCGCCCCGGGTGGCCGCCCGGACCAGCCGCCCCCGCTCGTAGGTGAGGTTGATGGCCAGGCCGTCGACCTTGAGCTCGCAGAGGTAGGGCACCGGGCCGCCGGCGTCCCGCTCGACCCGCTCGGCCCAGGCGGCCAGCTCCTCGTCGGCGAAGGCGTTGTCCAGCGAGAGCATCCGCTCGGCGTGGGTGACCGGGGTGAAATCGGTGGAGAAGGTGCCGCCGACCCGCTGGGTGGGCGAGTCCGGGGTGCGCAGCGCCGGGAACTCGGCCTCCAGCGCCTCCACCTCGCGCAGCTGCTTGTCGAACTCTGCGTCGGAGATGGTCGGCGCGTCGAGGACGTAGTAGCGGTATTGATGGTCGGTGAGCTCCTGGCTCAGCGTGGCGTGCCGCTCCCGCGCCTCGGGGGTGGGCTCCCCGCCGGCCGCCGCCTCCTGCGCGGGGCTGACCTGCTGGGGGATCGCTTCTTCGGACACCCTGCCGCCTCCGGACACCAGTCGGGTTTCCCCGTGATCACGCTACCGGAGCACCGTATCGGCCCGGTGGGACAATCCACCGCCTCCCCCGACGCGCCCGACGGGCGCCCGGTTGCCGACCGTGCGACGATCGCCGCACGCCGGCGCCCTGCCGGCGGCGGGGAGAGGCAGGGGTAGGGATGCCTGAGTGGGTGCTCTGGGCAGTGCTGGTGGTGCTGGCCGTGGTCGCCGGCTGGGCCTGGAACGAGTGGCGGCGGCGCGCCGGCCGCCCGTCGAGCGGCGACGGACGGACCCGCCCCGAGCGGGGCAGGCCACCGCGCGACCGGTCCCGCCCGACCGCACCGCCCCGGCCGCGCACCCCCACCGGTACGCCCCGGGCGGGCGAGATCTGGTGGGCCGACGTCCCGTACCACGACGGCACCGGATCCAAGGTGCGACCGTGCCTGGTGCTGCGCGCCGACAACCGGGGCGCCGAGGTGCTCAAGATCACCAGCCAGGACAAGAGCGACCGGGACGACCACGTGCGGATCCCCACCCGCGACTGGGACGCCGACGCCGAGCAGGACAGCTGGCTCGACCTCGCCGAGCCGGTCCGGATATCGCTGAGCGCCTTCGCCAACCAGGCCGGCAGCTGCGACCCGGACCTCTGGCGTCAGGTCCGACAACTGCACGGCAGGCCGAGCGGGGCCTGACCGGGCGGACCTGCCGGGATCGGTCCGGTCAGGTCAGGGTGGTGGGGTGACCGACGCCGCCGCGCCCACCCCGCCTGCCACCACCTGGTGCCGGCGGGCGGTGGCCGGTGGAACCCTCTGCCTCGTGCTCGCGTTCGTCCGGCTGCGCCGGCCCGGCAGTTGGTGGCTGCTGCCCGGCGGCGTGCTGGCGTGCCTCGCCGCCGGCGCGCTGGTGCCCGCCCGGCTGTACTGACGGGTCGGCCCGCTCAGTCCCAGCCCGCGCCGAGGATGGCGAGCTGGCCGGCGTACTCGATCCGGGCGGCCCACTCCGCCGGCCAGGCCGGCATCCCGTGGGCGGCGCCGAGGAAGGCGCCGGCCAGCGCGGCGATGGAGTCGGAGTCACCGGCCGTGGTCGCACCGCGGGCCAGCGCGGCGACCGGTTCGTCGGCGTGGCGCAGGGCGCAGAGCAGCGCGGTGACCAGGGCCTCCTCGGCGATCCAGCCCTCACCGGTGTGCCCGCACGGGTCACCGCCGTCGTCCGGTCCGGCGAGCGCGACGTCGAGCCGGGCCAGCGCGCGGAGGCACTCGTCCCAGCCCCGGGCGATGAACTCCTCCGGCGTCTCCACGCCGGGGCGCTGCCACAGGTCGCCGAGCCAGTCGGCGCGGTAGACCCGCCGCTGCTCCCGGGCCCGGTCGGTGAGCAGCCCGGGCAGCTCCGGCAGCGCGGCACCGGCGCGCAGCAGGCGCACCGCGTACGCGGTCAGCTCGCTCGCCGCCAGCCCGGTCGGGTGCCCGTGGGTCAGGCCGGCCTGGAGCTGGGCCAGGCCGGCGAAGGTGTCCAGGTCGACGTCGAGCAGCCCGACCGGGGTGACCCGCATGTTGGCGCCGCAGCCCTTGGAACCGGCCACCGTCGCCTCCTGCCAGCGCAGCCCCCGGCCCAGCTCGGCGCAGGCACGCAGGCAGGTCATCCCCGGCGCCCGGTTGTTCTCCGGGCTGACCGCCCAGTCGAGGAAGCGTCGCCGCAGCAGCGGCTCGACCGCCTCCGGGGTGTACGCCGGCGCCTCATGCAGCGCCCAGCCCACCGCGAGGGCCATCTGGGTGTCGTCGGTGACCAGTACGGGATCGCCGACCAGCTCGCGCGGGCCGGCGGGGCCGTACCGGCGGGTGATCTCGGCGACGGTCAGGAACTCGGTCGGCTTGCCCAGGGCGTCACCGTAGGCGAGACCGAAGAGCGAGCCGGAGGCCCGCCGGAGGGAGGAGTCGATCACGCTGGCGATCATGCCCGCCGCCCGCAACCCCCGCCTCGGCGGGCACCGCCCCGGTCAGTCCCAGCAGAGGCAGAACGGATGACCGGCCGGGTCGGCGTAGACCCGGAAGCCCTCCCCCCCGCCGGGCAGCCGCCGCGCGCCGAGCGCGAGCGCCGCCTTCTCCGCGGTCTCGATGTCGTCGACAGTGAGGTCGAGGTGGAACTGTTGCGGCCGCTCCGGATCCGGCCAGGCCGGCGGGCGCAGGTCGGGCGCCTGCTGGAAGGCGATCCGGGGCCGGTGGCCGGGCCGGCCACCGAGCACCACCCAGTCGTCGTCGGAGTTGTCCTCGATCACCGGCAGGCCGAGCAGCTCCGAGTAGAAGCCGGCCAGGGCCCGCGGATCGGGGCAGTCGATCACCACTGAACGCAGCTGTCCAATCATGTCGGTCATCCTGCCCCGCGGGTACGACGGGAAACCCTCAGTCCTCGTGCAACCGCCGTCCGGCGTCCCGGCAGGCGGCGAGGACGGCCCGGGCGTACTGCGGGGTGGCCCCGGCGAGGCCGCAGGCCGGGGTGACCACCACCTGCTCGGCGAGTTGACGGCGGGGGAAGCCGAGGCGGTCCCAGAGCTTGCGTACCCGGTCGGCGACCTGGGCCGACGTCGGTGCGCCACCGGCCGGCGGCGGCAGCGCGGGCGCGGCGCCGGCCAGCAGGCCCAGCCCGGCGTCGAGGGCCTCGCCGAGCGGGTCCAGCTCGGTGAGCAGGCCGAGGTCCAGCGCGACGCCGACCGCGCCGGTCGAGCGGATCAGCTCCAGCGGCACGTCGGGCGCGCAGCAGTGCACCACGGTCGGCACCCCGGCCGCCTCGACGACGTCGCGCAGCAGCGCGCCGGCGACGCCCGCCTCGATGGCCCGGTAGGTGCCGAAGCCGCTCTCGGTGGAGATCCGGCCGGCGAGCACCGCCGGCAGCGACGGCTCGTCGAGCTGGAGCAGCACGGACGCCCGCGGCAGCCGGCGGGCCACCGCCTCGACGTGCCGCCGCAGCCCCTCGGCGAGGGAGCCGGTGAGGTCGCGCACCGCGCCCGGGTCGCGGATCATCCGCCCGCCGATCGGCAGCTCCAGCACCGCGGCCAGGGTCAGCGGGCCGCCGGCCTGGATCTTCACCGGCCCGGCGTACGCCTCCGCCTGCTCGGCCAGCTGGTCCAGATCGCGTTCCATCAGGTCCCGGGCCCGGCGCAGGTCCCGCCCCGGCCGCAGCGCGATCCGCCAGCGGGCCGCGTACAGCTCGACGGGCAGCTCCACCAGCAGGCCGCCGGTACGCCCGATCAGGTCGGCCCCGGGGCCGCGCGCCGGCAGCTCGGGCAGGTGGGGCAGGGCGGGCAGCTCGCCGAGGACGACCCGCTGCGCCTCGGCGATGTCGGTGCCGGGCAGGGAACCGATGCCGGTCGCCGCGCCGGCGGGCCAGGGCCAGGGCTGATCAGTCACGGCCGAAGGCTACCCGCCCCCGGGTGGTCAGCCGGTGATGGTGGCGGAGCCGAGCACCACGTCCCCGGCCGGATCCGGCCGGTACGCCACGATCGCCTGCCCGGCGGCCACCCCGCGGACCGGTCGGCGCAGCTCGGCGGAGAGCGTGTCGCCGTCGAGCGCGACGGTGGCGGGGACGACGTCGCCGTGCGCCCGCAGCTGCACCTCGCACTCGACCGGCCCGGTCAGCCGCTCGCCGCCGGTCCAGACCGGGCGGGTGGCCCGCACCTGCGAGACCTCCAGCGCCTCGGCCGGGCCGACGGTGACCGTGTTGGTCTTCGGGGTGATGGAGAGCACGTAGCGGGGTCGACCGTCCGGGGCCGGCCGGTCCAGGTGCAGCCCGCGCCGCTGCCCGACCGTGTACGCGTACGCGCCGGAGTGGCTGCCCACCACCGTGCCGGTGAGCGCGTCGACCACGTCGCCGGGCGCCTCGCCGAGCCGCTCGGCCAGGAAGCCGCGGGTGTCGCCGTCGGCGATGAAGCAGATGTCGTGCGAGTCGGGCTTGTCGGCCACCGCCAGCCCGCGCCGGGCGGCCTCCTCGCGCACGTGGGCCTTGGTGGAGTCGCCGAGCGGGAAGATCGACCGGTCCAACTGCGCGCGGGTGAGCACCGCGAGGACGTACGACTGGTCCTTGGCGAGGTCGACGCTGCGGCGCAGCAGGCCGTCCGGGCCGAGCCGGGCGTGGTGGCCGGTGACCACCGCGTCGAAGCCCAGGGCCACCGCCCGGTCCAGCACCGCGGCGAACTTGATCTTCTCGTTGCAGCGCAGGCAGGGATTCGGGGTACGACCGGCCGCGTACTCGGCGACGAAGTCGTCCACCACGTCCTCGTGGAACCGCTCGGCCATGTCCCAGACGTAGAACGGGATGCCGATCACGTCGGCGGCCCGTCGGGCGTCCCGGGAGTCCTCCAGGGTGCAGCAGCCGCGGGCCCCGGTGCGGTAGGTCTGCGGATTGCGGGCCAGCGCCAGGTGCACCCCGGTCACGTCGTGCCCGGCCTCCACCGCGCGTGCCGCCGCCACAGCGGAGTCCACCCCGCCCGACATCGCCGCCAGAATCCTCACCGCCACGCCTCCTTCACCCCCCGAGCCTATCCACCCCGCCGCCCCATCCCCCGCCCGCCGCACACCCCTGCGGCGCTCACCACGCCCTGCACCGTCGATCACGAAATGGTGGCGGGCGACAAACGCCGACAAATCACGCTCCGGGAATCACCACAGCTCGGGGATCGACGCGGAGCGGGGTGGGGGGTGGGGGTCAGCGGGGAGGGCGGAGGGCGGCGGCGCGGCGGGCGCGGCGGGCGCGGTCGACGGCCGCCGGGAGGGCGGCGATCAGGGCGTCGACGTCGGCGGGGGTGCTGGTGTGGCCGAGGGTGAAGCGCAGCGAGGAGCGGGCGCGGTCGTCGTCAGCGCCCATCGCGATCAGCACGTGGGAGGGCTGCGCCACCCCGGCCGAGCAGGCCGAGCCGGTGGAACAGGCGATGCCCTGGGCGTCGAGCAGGAGCAGCAGCGCGTCCCCCTCGCAGCCGGGGAAGGAGAAGTGCGCGTTGCCGGGCAGCCGGTCGGTCGGGTCGCCGTTGAAGACCACCTCGGGCACCGCCTCGCGGACCCGCCGGACCAGGTCGTCGCGGAGCGCGGCGACCCGGGCGGCGTACTCCTGCTGGCCCTTCACCGCGGCCTCGACGGCCACCGCGAAGGCCACGACGCCGGCGGTGTCGAGGGTGCCGGAGCGGACGTCGCGTTCCTGGCCGCCGCCGTGCAGCAGCGGGGTGGCGGCGACGTCCCGGGCCAGCAGCAGCGCACCGACCCCGGTCGGGCCGCCGAGCTTGTGCCCGGTGACGGTGAGCGCCGAGACGCCGCTGGCCGCGAAGTCGACCGGGATCTGGCCGACCGCCTGGATCGCGTCGGTGTGGAACGGCACCCCGTGCTCGGCGGCGACGGCGGCCAGTTCGGCCACCGGCTGGACGCTGCCGACCTCGTTGTTGGCCCACATCGCGGTGACCACGGCGACCCGGTCGGCGTGCGCGGTCAGCTCGGCCCGCAGCCGCTCCGGGTCCAGCCGGCCGGCCGCGTCGACCGGCAGCCACCCCACCTCGGCGCCCTCGTGGTCGGCGAGCCAGTCCACCGCGTCGAGCACCGCGTGGTGCTCGACCGCGCTGGAGACCACCCGCACCCGGTGGCCGGCCTTCCCGCGCCGGGCCCAGAAGATGCCCTTGACCGCGAGGTTGTCGCTCTCGGTGCCGCCGCCGGTGAAGATCACTTCGGAGGGGCGGGCGCCCAGCGCCGCGGCCACCCGCTCGCGGGACTCCTCCACCCGCCGCCGGGCACGGCGGCCCGCCGCGTGCAGCGACGACGCGTTGCCGACCTCGCGGGCGGTGGCGACGTACGCCGCCAACGCCTCGTCGAGCATCGGAGTGGTCGCCGCGTGATCCAGGTATGCCATCACCGTTCAGCCTAACGGCCGAGGGGCGACCCGCCGGACGCCGGACCGCCGGACGCGGGACCCGGGCCGGCCACCACCGTCGTCACCGCCACGGCCGCCGCCGCGATCGGGGTGGCCGGCACGCTCGCCGTGCTCCGCCAGACCGACCGCGACCAGCCCGCGCCGCAGCAGATCGTGCTGGCCAGCGCGCCGCTGGCCGGGTACGGGACGACGCCGAAGGACGCGAACGGCGACGCCCGGATCTTCACCGACGGCCGACTGCACCTGCACGTCGCGAATCTCCCGGACGTTCCGGGGTATTACGAGGTCTGGCTGATCAATCCGAAGAACATGGAGATGTTCTCGATCGGTGTGCTGCGCGACGGGGTCGGGAGATCCGCTGCTGCCGTTGCCACCGAACGTCGATCTTCAGGCATACTCTGTGGTCGACGTCTCCACCGAGCAGTACGACAACAAGCCCGCCCACTCCGGCGACAGTTTGCTGAGGGGCACCCTGACGGGCTGATCGGCGGGCCGGCTCAGCTCCCCGGCCCGCCGATCAGCTCCCTTCCCCCGCAACGGGAACGGGAACACATACGGAGAAAGAGTGGCCATCCCGTGAAGGATGACCACTCTTTCTCCGTATGCGCGCGAGTAGGAACGCCCGCGTCGGGGCGGCGCGATGCGCCGCCCCGGGCAGGGGTCACTTCCGCTTGCGGATCTCCTCGGCGGCCTGCGGGACGACCTTGAACAGGTCGCCCACCACACCGAAGTCGGCCAGCTCGAAGATCGGGGCCTCGCCGTCCTTGTTCACGGCGACGATGGTCTTCGAGGTCTGCATGCCGGCCCGGTGCTGGATCGCGCCGGAGATGCCCAGCGCGACGTAGAGCTGCGGGGACACGGTCTTACCGGTCTGACCGACCTGGAACTGGTGCGGGTAGAAGCCGGAGTCGACCGCCGCGCGGGACGCGCCGACGGCGCCGCCGAGCAGGTCGGCCAGCTCCTCGACCAGCTTGAAGTTGTCCGCGTTGCCGACGCCACGACCGCCGGAGACGACCACGCCGGCCTCGGTGAGCTCGGGGCGGGAGCCCTTCTGCTCAGCGACCCGGTCGACGACCTTGGCCAGCTTGTCGGCGTCGGTGACCGACACGGTGAGCTGCTCGACGGCCGGGGTGGCCGGCGCCGGGGTCGGGTTGACCGAGTTCGGCCGGACGGTGACCAGCGGCAGGCCCTTGGTGACCTTGGACTTGACGATGGTGGAGCCGGCGAAGGCGACCTGGGTCGCGGTGCCGTCGGCGGCCAGGCCGACCACGTCGGTCAGGATGCCGTTGTCCAGCTTGACGGCCAGCCGGGCGGCGATCTCCTTGCCCTCCTGGGCCGAGGCGAGCAGCACGGCGGCGGGCTGCACCCGCGTGACCAGCTCGGCCAGCACGGTGGCCTTGGGCGCCACCAGGTAGCCGTCGATCTCCTCGCCCTCGGCGGCGTAGATCTTCTCCGCGCCGTACTCGCCCAGCTTGGCGCTCAGCGTTTCTGCGGCGCCGGCGCCGCCGAGCACCACCGCGCTGGGGGTGCCCAGCTCGCGGGCGAGGGTGAGCATCTCCAGGGTGACCTTCTTGACGCCGAATTCCCGGGTGGCTTCGACGACGACGAGAACCTCAGACATGTCCAGACCTCTCACACGAACTTCTCGGTGGCGAGGAACTCGACCAGCTTGACGCCGCCCTCGCCCTCGTCGGTGATCTTCGCGCCGCCGGAACGCGGCGGACGCTTGGTGTGCTCCAGCACGGCGCTGGTCGCGCCGTCGAAGCCCACCTCGGCCGGGGCGACACCGAGGTCACCCAGGGAGAGCGTCTGCACCGGCTTCTTCTTGGCGGCCATGATGCCCTTGAACGACGGGTAGCGCGGCTCGTTGATGGTGTCCCAGACGGAGACCACGGCCGGGGTCGAGGCGGTGACCACCTCGTAGCCCTCCTCGGTCTGCCGCTCGACGGTCAGCGTGCCGCCGTCGACGGTGAGCTTGCGGGCGCCGGTCAGCGCCGCGACGCCCAGCCGCTCGGCGATCATGTGCGGCAGGACCTGGACCCGACCGTCGGTCGACTCGGCGCCGCAGATCACCAGGTCCGCGCCCAGCTGACCGAGCGCGGCGGCGAGCACCTTCGAGGTGGCCACGGCGCAGGACCCGTGCAGGGCGTCGTCCACGACGTGCACGGCCTTGTCCGGGCCCATGGAGAGCGCCTTGCGGATCGACTCGGTCGCCCGGTCCGGACCCATGGTCAGGATGGTGACCTCGCCGCCGTGCGCCTCCTTGATCTTCAACGCCTCTTCGATGGCGTACTCGTCCATCTCATTGATGACGTTGTTCGCCGAACCGCGGTCGACGGTGTTGTCGTCAGAACGCAGGTTGCGGTCCGCGCCCGAATCGGGCACCTGCTTGACGAGTACGACGATGTTCATCGCGCTTCGACGACCCTCCTGTTTGGTGTTGCGATTGCTCGCCCGGTCACGGGCGCAGCCTCGCGCGTCCGTTGACGCCCGGTCAACCGCGGGCTGCTGTGCACTTGCCCACGGCGCAATGTTACCTGCCAGTAGCTTCGGCTCTCCGGGCACTCAGAGTGACACAACTCACCGCGCACCGCCGGTCTGGGTAAACTCCCAAAAAGGGAGGTGTCGTACTATGTCAGGACAAGACGGTGACGGGTCGGTGCCGCGCGACGCCCTCCCGGGCCGGTGCGGCCGGGTGGAGCCGCCGGAGACGTACCGGTGCGCCTGCGGGCGGGTGCGGGACGAATGCGTCCGGGACGCGGTGCACATCCTCTGGAGCAGCCCGGACCGCGACCCGACCGGTGGCCCCGCGTCGGCGGGGCCTGACGCCCGGATCACGCCGGCTCGGCCAGCGCTCCCCTGATCCGCTCGATCACCGCCGCCTCGGCCGGCACGACCCCCCGGCTGGCCCGGGCCACCCGCTCCGCCGCGGCCAGCACCACGTCCCGGTACACGGCCAGGTCCCCGGGCGACTTCTCGCGCAGGATGTCGACGGCCCGACCCAGCGCCGGAAGCACCACCGACTCCACCTCCAGGGCCGATTCCCGGGGCAACCGGGGCAGCGGGCCGGTGGTGAGCGCCTCCTTCACCAGCCCGCTGGCGTCGGCCATCGCGTCGGACGCGGCGATGCTCTCCCGGATCATGGCGAACATCCCGGGGTCGGCGTTGGAGACCAGGAACACGGCGCCGAAGGCGCCGGTCTTGAGGGTCAGCCGCTCGTCGTCCGTCAACTGCTGCATCATCACGGAGTGTAGACGTAAGGGGTCGTCGTGGTGACCGGGACGAAGCCGAGTCGCTCCAGGATCGGTCGGCTGTCCTCCGAGGCGTCCACCTGGAGCAGCGTCTTTCCACGCTGGTCGGCCAGGCGCGCCCGGTACGTCACCAGCGCCCGGTAGATGCCCTGGTGCCGCCACCGCTCCAGCGTCGAGCCGCCCCACAGTCCGGCGAACCCGGTGTTCGCCACGTACCGGACCCAGCCGGCGCTGACCACCGTGTCGTCGGCCTCCGCCACCACCACCGTGATCGACTGCGGGTCGGCGGAGATCTCCTTCGCCAGGCCGGTCACCAGGTGGCTCCGGTCGGACCGCCAGACCTCTTCCTCCATCGCGGCGATCCGCTCCAGATCCTCCCGGGCGGTGACCTCGCGCAGGCGTACCCCCTCGGGCAGCACCGGGACGGCGCCGGCCAGCGGCGCGACCGGCCCGACCAGGACGGTCTCCCGGTCCTCCGGCACGAACCCCGCCGCGCGCAGCCGGTCGGCGAGGTCGGCCGGCTCGTCGTGCGCGTTGAGCTTCCACTCCGTCGACTGCCCCCGCTGCCGGAAGTACTCGACCTGGCGGGCGATCAGGGCGTCCAGCTCCGGGCCGGCCAGCCCGTCCAGCGTCCGGTACGTGAGGAAACCGCCCAGGTCGAGGCCGAGGATCCGGACCAGCGGCCCGTCCCGCTCGACGGTCACCCCGGCCGGCACCGGGTCGGGGATCTCCGGACGGAGCTGGCTGTCATATGCGTCGCGCAGCACGCGCGGGTCAAGATCGGTCATCGGTCCAGGCTATGACGGGAACAAAGCGGATAATCGCAGCCGTGTGGCAGGCGATCAGGCGGTGGTTCGACCCGTCGGAGCTGCGGTCGGTCGGGGCCACCCCCGACTACCGCTTCTCCCTGGCCAACGAGCGGACCTTCCTGGCCTGGCTGCGGACCGGGCTGGCGCTGATCGCCGGCGGTCTCGCCGCCGCCCAGTTCCTGCCGCCGTTGCCGGTGCGGCACCTGCGTGAGGCGATCGCCGTCGCGCTGCTCCTGCTCGGCGGCACGGTCGCGGTCCGGGCGGTCGACCACTGGGCCCGCACCGAGCGGGCCATCCGGCTCGGCGAGGAGCTGCCCGCCTCCCGCTTCCCCGCCGTCCTCGCCCTGCTGGTGGCGGTGGGGTCACTGCTGCTGGTGGCCGCGGTGCTGGTCCGGGCGGTCGGCGACCGGTGACCCGCGACCCCGGGCTGCAACCCGAGCGCACCCGGCTGGCCTGGCGGCGTACCGCGCTGGCGCTGACCGTGGTGACCGTGCTGGCGGTCCGGCTCGCCCTGACCGGCGACCCGGCCGGCGCGCTGCTCGCCGCGGCCGTGCTGGCCGTCTGGTTGGGGGCGCTCGCGATCTGTTGGGAACGGGCCGCCGGGCGCGGCCCGCTGCGGGTCGGGTCCCGCGCCCTGCCGCTGGTCGCGCTGGCCACCGCCGGGCTGGCGCTGCTCGCCGTGCCGCTCGTCCTACGCGGGGTGTGGTGACGGGCGGCGGTGCGCCATCATGGGGGGCATGGCCCGGTTGTCCCTCCTGCTCTTCGCGGTTCAGATCGTCCTCGCCGTCTGCGCGCTGATCAGCTGCCTCTCCGCCGAGGAGGGGACCATCCGCGCGCTGCCCCGCATCGCGTGGGTGCTGATCATCCTGTTCTTCCCGCTGGTCGGTTCGATCGCCTGGTTCCTCGCCGGCCGCCCGGCCACGCCGGCCCGCCCCGGGACGGCGGAACCCGCCCCCACCGGACGGGACCGGCGCCGACCCGTCGCCCCGGACGACGACCCGGAATTCCTCGGATCCATCGCCGAGCGGTCCCGCCGCGACGACGAGGAGCTGTTCCGCCGCTGGGAGGACGACCTGCGCCGCAGGGAGGACGACCTGCGGAACCGCGAGGGCGACCCGCCGCGCGAGGAGGACCGCCCCGAGGTCTAGGTGACCTCGGTCACACTCGACGCTTGAGGGCCCGCACCGCCAGCGGGGCGAAGAGCACGGCGATGCCGGCGCCCCAGAGCAGGGTCTGCAGCACCGGGCCAGCGACCGGACCGCTGACCAGCAGCCCGCGCAGGGCGTCGGCGACGACGGTGACCGGGTTGACCTCCACCCAGTTCTGCAACCAGCCGGGCATCCGGTCGGTCGGCACGAAGATGTTGCTGGTGAAGGTGAGCGGGAAGATCACCATGAAGCCGAAGATCTGCACCTTCTCCGGCTCGCTGACCAGCACTCCGACCAGCACCGAGATCCACGACGCGGCCAGGGTGAACGCCAGCAGCAGGGCGAACGCCGCCAGCACGCCGAGTACGCCGTTGCCGACCCGGAAGCCGAGGACCATCCCGACCCCGAGCAGCAGCGCGATCGACCAGGCCTGCTTCACCGTGTCGGCGAGGATCCGGCCGGCCAGCGGCGCCCAGCGGGCGATGGGCAGCGCCCGGAGTCGGTCGAAGACGCCCTTGGTCAGGTCGTTGTTCAGCCCGAACCCGGTGGTCATGGTGGCGAAGAGCGCGTTCTGCACCATGATGCCGGGCAGCATGAAGGTCAGGTACTCGCCGGAGGAACCGGCGATCGCGGTGCCGAAGACATACGTGAAGAGCAGCACGAACATCACCGGCTGGATGCTCAGGTCCAGCAGTTCCATCGGGTTGTGCTTGATTTGCACCAGGCTGCGCCAGGCCAGGGTGAGGGTGTGCCGCAGGCCGGCGCCGACGCCGAGCCGGCGGGCCGGGGCGAGCGGGGTCGCGGTCGCGGTGACGGCGGTCATGCCAGGGTCCCTTCGAGTACGTCGGCGGACGCGTCCTGCTCGGCCCGGTGGCCGGTGAGGGAGAGGAAGACCTCGTCCAGGCTCGAGCCGCGCAACGCCAGTTCGGCGACGTGCACCTCGGCGGCGTCGAGGCGGCGGACCACGGCGGGCAGCACGCCCGGGTCGTTCACCGGCACGGTCACCGTGTTCTGGGCGACCTCCGGGGTCGCCCGGGCCACCTCGCCGGCGATGGCGAGCACGGTCGGCAGGTCCGACTGGTCGACCGGCCGGACGGTGAGCACCTGCCCGCCGGTCTTCGCCTTCAGCTCCTCGGGCGTGCCCTGGGCGATCACCCGCCCGTGGTCGACGACCGCGATCTGGCCCGCGAGCTGGTCGGCCTCCTCGAGGTACTGCGTGGTCAGCAGCACGGTCACCCCGTCGGCGACGAGCCGGCGCACGATGTCCCACAGCTCGTTGCGGCTGCGCGGGTCCAGGCCGGTGGTCGGCTCGTCGAGGAAGAGCACCTGCGGCCGGCCGACCAGGCTGGCGGCCAGGTCGAGGCGGCGGCGCATGCCGCCGGAGTAGGTCTTGGCGGCCCGGCCGGCGGCGTCGGTGAGCTGGAAGTCGGCGAGCAGCTCCGCCGCCCGGGCCCGGGCGGCGGACCGGCCCAGCCCGAGCAGCCGGCCGATGAGCAGCAGGTTCTCGGTGCCGGTGAGGGTCTCGTCGACCGAGGCGTACTGGCCGGTGAGGCCGATCAGCTGGCGCACCCGGTGCCCGTCGCGCCGGACGTCGTAGCCGCCGACGGTGGCGTGCCCCTCATCGGCGGCGAGCAGGGTGGCGAGCACCCGTACCGCCGTGGTCTTGCCGGCCCCGTTGGGCCCGAGCAACCCGAAGACCGCCCCGGTGGGGACCTCCAGGTCGACTCCGGCGAGGGCGGTGGTGGCGCCGAAGCGGCGCACCAGCCCCTCGGCGCGGATCGCGTACGTCATGCGAACTCCCGTCGTTATCGCTGGTCACCTCACGATGAGCGACGGGTCTGACGGTACGGTGACGGGCGCTGACAAACCGCTGATTTTGCTGTTGGCCGAATCACGACCGCCGCCGCCGGCACCCGGCGACGGCGGCGACGGGCCGGCTCAGGCCAGGTTCGAGGAGCGCGGGTACGCGTCGGTCGGGTCGGTCAGCACGTTCACCAGGTACGGCACCCCGGCGTCGAACGCCCGGGCCAGGGCGGGGCCCAGGTCGGCCGCCTTCGCCACCGTCTCACCCGCGCCGCCGAGCGCCTCGACGACCTTGTCGTAGCGCAGCTCGGGCTGGAGGTCGGCGGCGACGTCGTAGCCGTACATGGCCCGCATCGGGTGCTTCTCCAGGCCCCAGATGCCGTTGTTGCCGACCACGATGACCACCGGCAGCTTCTGCCGGACCAGCGACTCGACGTCCATCAGCGAGAAGCCGGCGGCGCCGTCGCCCATCAGCACACAGATCTGCCGGTCCGGGTGGCTGACCCGGGCCCCCATCGCGTAGCCCATGCCGGTGCCGAGGCAGCCGTACGGGCCGGGGTCGAGCCAGGTGCCGGGCTGCGCGGGCTCCAGGTAGCGGCCGGCGTACGAGACGAAGTCGCCACCGTCGCCGATGGTGATCGCGTCGGCGGCGAGCACCTTGCGCAGCTCGCCGTAGACCCGGGCCGGGCGGATCGGGTCGGTTCCGGCGGCCATCTCCTCGGCGTCGCGGGCCCGCGCGGCGTCCTCGGCGGTACGCAGCTGCGCGATCCAGTCGGTGTGGTCGACCCGGTCACCGGGGTGGTCGGCCAGCGCGGAGAGGATCAGTCGCAGGTCGCCGGCGGGACTGGCGGCCGGCTGCACGTGCCCGGCCCGCTGGCTCGGGGCGTCGACGATGTGCACCACGGTCGCCTCGCCGAAGTCGCCGAAGCTGAGCCGGAAGTCCAGCGGGGTGCCGATCACCACGACCACGTCGGCGCCGGAGAGGGCGGCCCGGCGGGCCTTGGCGAAGGCGAGCGGGTGCTCCGGCGGCAGCGCGCCGCGGCCCATGCCGTTGGCGAAGACCGGCACGCCGAGGGCCTCGGCGGCCTCGCGGAGCGCGGCGACGGCGTCACCGGCGTACACGTCGGAGCCGGCGATGATCACCGGCCGCTCGGCGGCGGCGATCAGCCGGGCCGCCCGCGCCACCTCGTCCGGGTCCGGCTCGACCGGGTCGACGGCGGCCGGCGCGGGAAGGTCGGCGTCGCCGACGGAGAAGACCGCCTCGAGGGGGAAGTCGAGGAAGACCGGGCCGCGGTGCGGGGTGAGCGCGGTGGCCAGGGCGGCGGCGACCGCGCGCGGGATGTCGTCGGCGCTGAAGACCGTCTCGGCGTGCTTGGTGACCGGGGCGACCAGCGGCAGGTGGTCCATCTCCTGGAGGCTGCCCGAGCCCCAGCGGAACTGCGGGGCCCGCCCACCCAGCACCAGCACCGGGGAGGCGTTGAAGTACGCGCTGGTCAGCCCGGAAATGCCGTTGGTGACGCCGGGGCCGGCGGTGAGCACGGCCAGGCCGGGGCGGCGCTGGAGCTTGGCGACCGCCTCGGCGGCGA
Organism: Micromonospora sp. DT47; assembly: GCF_049844475.1. Classification (NCBI taxonomy): domain Bacteria; kingdom Bacillati; phylum Actinomycetota; class Actinomycetes; order Micromonosporales; family Micromonosporaceae; genus Micromonospora; species Micromonospora sp. DT47. The sequence continues at coordinate 103,991 of NZ_JBNCLC010000015.1, forward strand.
AGACCGCGGACTGCTCGTGCCGGACGTCGTAGATCGGGAAGTCGGCCTTGTGCGCGGCGTCGTAGAGCGGGAATACGTGCCCGCCGGAGAGGGTGAACATCTCCCGTACGCCGTGCGCGCGCAGGGCGGCCAGCGCCAACTCCCCGCCGTGACCCTCGGCCCGTTCCGTCATCGCCGCTCCCCTCGTCGCAGATGCGGAGTCACACGCTACTGGCCGGTACGCGCGATGTGAACCGTTCTCGGGTCGGCGGCGCCCTCCGGTCGCCGCCGACCCGGTCCGGCTCAGCGCCCGGTGAAGCCCGGCTTGCGCTTCTCGACGAAGGCGGCCATGCCCTCGCGCCGGTCGTCGGTGGCGAAGAGCGCCGCGAAGAGCTGGCTCTCCCAGGCCAGGCCGGAGTTCAGGTCCATGTCCAGGCCGCCGTCGACGGCGGCCTTGGCCGCCCGCAGGGCCTGCGCCGGGCCGGCCAGGAACGGCGTCACCAGCTCGACCGCGGTGTCGTAGACCCGGTCGGCCGGGGCGACCCGGTCCGCCAGGCCGATCCGGAGCGCCTCCTGGGCGTCGACCATCCGACCGGACATGATCAGGTCCTTGGCGCGGGCCGGGCCGACCAGCCGGGCCAGCCGCTGGGTGCCGCCGGCGCCGGGGATGATGCCCAGCTTGATCTCCGGCTGACCCAGCTTGGCGTCCTCGGCCACCACCCGCCAGTCGCAGGCCAGGGCCAGCTCGCAGCCGCCACCCAGGGCGTACCCGGTGATCGCGGCGACCACCGGCTTGGGGATCCGGGCGATCGCGCCCAGCGCGCTGGAGAGGTCCGCCGCCCGCTCGGCCATGTCCACGTAGGACATGTCGGCCATCTCCTTGATGTCCGCGCCGGCGGCGAAGACCTTCTCCCCGCCGTACACGATGACCGCGCGGACCTCCGGGTCGGCGGTGGCGGCGGCCGCGGCGGCGCGCAATTCCTCCTGCACCTGGGTGTTGAGCGCGTTCATCGGCGGCCGCTCCAGTCGGATGGTGCCGATGCCGTCCTTTGTTTCCAGCCGCACGAACTCGCTCACGCTGCCCTCACTTCCTCGTCGAAGTCGCGTGCCAACCTTACGGCCCGGTCGTTGGGGTACGTAGGCTGGTGTCAGCCCCGCCGCCGGGAGTCCAGCGATGATCACGTACTACGACGACAGGTCCGTGCAGGTCACCTCAGCCGCCATCCGGGTCGACGGGCGGGCCTACCCGCTCGCCGAGATCGGCATGATCTGGCATCGGCGGGGCAGCCGCTCCTGGCGGGTGCTCGCCGGGCGCGGCGCGATCGGCGTGGCGCTGGCCGGGCCGCTGGTCGCCGCGGTGCTCGGCGTGGCCCTGGCCGTCTGGCTGCACCGCTCCGTCACCGTCACCGTCGCCATCGTCGGCGTCTCGGTGCTGGTGGGACTGGCCGTCGGCCCGCTGGCCGACTTCCTCTTCGAGCACCTCGACCGGTCGTACGTGCGGGGCAGCCGGCAGCTGGAGATGTGGGCCCGCTGGCGCGGCCAGCCGGTGCTGCTGCTGCGCACTGGCGACGCGCTGCGCTTCGGGCAGATCTACCGGGCGGTGCAGCGGGCGGTGGAGAGCGGCCGGCCGGCGTCCCGGGCTCAGAACTCGATCGGCCGGTCGGGCAGCATCTCCAGGCCGCGCAGCAGACCGTAGACGTCCTGCTCGCCCCAGAACTGGACGATCCGGCCGCCGGCCAGCCGGTACATCTTGCAGGTGCTCTGCACGGCGGTCGCCCCGGTCGCGTCCCGCCGGTAGGTCTGGGCGAAGGAGACGACCACCCGGTCGCCGGCCGGGTACAGCTCGACGATCTCCTGGTCGAGCACGGTCAGCCCCGGGGAGGAGACCGCCGCCTCGACGAAGTGCCGGCCCCGCACCGCCGTACCGGAGCCGTAGATCTCCACGTCGTCGGCGACCACCGCGCGCAGCTCGGCCAGGTCCTTGGTGACGAAGGTCCGCAGGTACCGGCGGACCGTCGCGACGTTGCGCTCCCGCTCGCTGTCGTCCATGCGCCCGGACGCTACGCCGCCGCCCGCTCCCCACGCCGCCCCACCGACGCCCCCAATGGCCGCCTCGTTCACGGAAAGAGTGGCTGTTCGACGCGGGGGGGGGTGTCCGGGGGGTGGTTAGGGTTAGTGATGGCCATCTATTATCGGGACGACGCGGTCGAGGTGACCTCCGAGTCGATCCGGGCCGGCGGGCACACGATCCGGCTCGCCGAGGTGACGTACGTCTGGCATGCGAGAGGGACCACCACCCTGGCCGTCCGGGGCCGGGTCCTGGGTCGGGGCGTGCTGGTCCTGCTGCTCTCCCTGCCGCCGCTGGTAGCGCTGGTCTGCGTGGTCTCGCTGGCCTGGTCGGCGCAGGACCGGGGCAACTGGAAGCTGGCGCTGATCATCCTGGCCGCCTGCGCGGTCGGGGCGCTGGCGCTGACCCCGTTCCTGGAGCTGCCGCTCGGCTGGTTGGACCGCTCCTACGAGCGCGGCAACCGGGTGCACGAGCTCTGGGTGCAGCACCACGGCCGGGAGGTGATGCTGGTGCGCACCCCCGACGCGCTGCGGTTCGGGCAGATCTACCGGGCCGTGCAGCGCGCCGTCGAACAGCAGGGAGAGCACCGATGACCACCCGTCGCGGCGAGGCGGTCGCCCTGGCCGGCCTGCTCGCCACCGCCGGCGTCACCCACCTGGCGAGGCCCGCCTTCTACGACCGGATCGTGCCGCGCGCGCTGCCCGGTCCGGCGCGCTTCTGGACGTACGCCAGCGGGGTCGCCGAACTGGCGGTGGCGGCGGCGGTCGCCCACCCGGGCACCCGGCGGCGCGGCGGGCTGGCCGCTGCCGCGCTCTTCGTCGCGGTGCTGCCGGGCAACGTGCAGATGGCGGCGGACTGGCGGCACAAGAGCCCGGCCCGGCGGGCGGTGGCCTACGGCCGACTGCCGTTGCAGGCGCCGCTGGTCTGGTGGGCGCTGCGGGTGGCCCGTACCCGGTGATAACCCGCCCGCAGGTCAGTTTCGAGAGCGTGCGCTGATCCACCCGGTCGGGGCGGCCGGCCGCCCGACCGGTGCGCCGGGCTCAGTCCAGCGGCAGGGTGGTGGCGACCGGCCAGGCCAGCAGCACCGCGCCGACCAGGGCCGGCACCCAGCCGGGCGCGCCGGACCGGCGCAGCACCGCCGCCCAGGCCGCCTGCCAGCCGACCAGCACCGCGAAGAGCGGCACCACCAGCAGCACGAAGCCGGGCGCCAGCCCGGCCACCGCCGAGGCGGTGAGGGCCAGCACGGCGATGCCGCCGACGGCCGCGTACCGCCAGCTCCGCCCGGCGGTGACCCGCTCCGCGCCGATCAGGAGCACCAGGCAGCCGACCGCCACCACGGGCAGCAGCCACCACCGGGCGCCCACCGGGAACGCGGAGGTCAGCCCGAGGTGGATCGGCACGGCGACGGCGACCAGCGCGTACCCGGTCAGCACGACGGCCGCGAGCGCGACGCGGACCGGCGGGCGACCCCCGGCCGGCGTGCCGGTCCCGGCCGGCGCGAGGGCCGGCCACCAGCGTCCGGCCGCGGCCAGCAGCAGGCCGGTGAGCAGCAGGAAACCGGTGACGTACCCGCCGACCGCGAGCGGCAGTCGGGTGGTCGGCAGCGCCGCCGCGGCCACCGCAGCCACCCCCGCCGCGGCGACCGCCACCAGCAGCGGACACCACGCGGCGGTCGCGACCACCGCCGGACCGTCCCGGCGTGGGCCGCAGAGCACCCGGACCAGCGGTACGAAGCCCAGGCCGAAGCCGAGCAGCAGCAACCCGGCGGCGACCAGCCGGGCGGTGGGGTCCGGAGGCGGCCCGTCCGCCCGGCCGGGCAGCGCCCCGGCGACCACTTCGTGGGTACGGCCGGCGAAGAGCACCGAGATGTGCTCGGTGGCGGGGACGACCGTCATCGCCCGTTCCCACGGCGGCGCCCGGCGCAGCGCCTCCTCGGCCGCCCGGTGGAAGCCCGGGAACTCGGCGGCACCGACCACCAGCAGCAGCGACCGGGGTCGCCCGTACGGCAGGTCGCTGGCGTCGGGGAGCGAGATCGCGACGGTGTCGAGGATCTCCGGGTGGTCGGCGGCGTACCGGGTGACCGCGCCCGCGCCCATCGAGTGTCCGACCAGGACGATCCGAGCCGGGTCCACGTCCGGCAGGCCCCGCAGGTGTGCGACGGCGACATCCAGGTCGTGGGTCAGGGTGGCGCGGGCGGCGCCGTCGTCCCGCCCCGCGCCGGGCAGCCGGGCCGGGTTGGCGCCGTGCCCGGCGAAGTCGAGCAGCAGCGCGACCGCGCCGTGCCGGACCGCGCTGTCGGCGAGCGGGCGCATCAGCCGGGCCGAGCCGGCGAAGCCGTGCGCGATCACCACCCCCGGCCGTCGACCGTCCGCCGGCCCGGCCCGTACCTCGCTCAGCGGGACGCCCCCGACGGTGACCGAGCGGGTGGTCAGCCCGGCGTCCGCGCGGATCAGGCCGAGCCCGCCGAGGGCCAGGGCGAGCGCCGCGAGCCCGGTGAGCAGGAGGTTCCGGCGGGCGGCCGGGGTGGCGCCGGAGGGGCGGACCGACATGCCGGGCACAGTACCGCCGGGCTCCCCGGCCCACCGCCCCGCGAGCCACCGACCCCGCCGGCGGACCGCCCGCCCGCCGTCCGGCGGTGCTGGCGGGTCCGACGCACACTGGTCACATGGCTATTCCGCTCCCCCGCCCGACCGCCGTCGTCGGCCTCACCCGCTCCGCCCTCGACCAGGCGTTCGGCTCGGCCGCCTCGTTCGCCGCCGTGCCGGCCCGCGCCTTCGCGGTGCTCGACGGGGTGGAGGCCCTGCTGGGCCGGATCAACGGCGTGGTGGACCGGATCGAGGCCACCCTGGACCGCACCGACCGGGTGCTCACCGACGCCGAGGGGGCCGTCCGCGAGGTCGCGGTGATCAGCGCGGCGGCGACCACCGCGATCGAGACCGCCACCGAGGTCGCCGCGGCGGCCGCCGTGGTGGTCGCCGAGGCCGAGCAGGTCTCCGGCGCGGCGGCCGTGGTGGTGGGCGAGGCCGAGAAGGTGGCCCGGGCCGCCGGCGTGGTGGTCGCCGAGGCGGACGCGGTGGCCGGCCGGGCCGCCGGCACGGTGGTCGTCGCGGAGGGCGCGGCCGCCACCGCGGGCGAGCTGCTGGAGGCGTACGAGCCGGCGCTGCGCCGGGGCGCGCCGATGGCGGACCGGTTCGTGGCGGAGCTCAGCCAGGAGGAGGTCACCGCGGCGATCCGGCTGATCGACGAGCTGCCGAAGCTCAAGCAGCACCTGACCGCCGACATCCTGCCGATCCTGGCCACCCTGGACCGGGTCGGACCGGACCTGCACGACCTGCTCGACGTCACCCGGGACCTCAAGCTCGCCGTCGCCGGCATCCCCGGGCTCGGCATGCTGCGGCGGCGGGGTGAGCGGCTCAGCGACGAGCCCGCGGAGTGAGCTGACCCGGGGTCAGCCGGCCGGCGGGGTGTAGAGCTCGTCGATCTCGGCCCGGCGGGGCAGCGCCACCGAGGCGCCGAGCCGGCGGACGCCCGCGGCGCCGGCCGCCGCCGCCCAACGCACCGCGTCGAGCACCTCCCGGCCCTCGCCCCAGGCCACGGCCAGCGCGGCGGTGAAGGCGTCGCCGGCGGCGGTGGTGTCGACCACCGTGACCGGGACGGCCGGGACGTGCACCGACGCGCCGTCCCGGTCGACGTACCAGGCACCCTCGCCACCCAGGGTGAGCACCGCCCGGGAGACCTGTTCCAGCAGGGCCCGCGGCTCCTCCCGGCCCCGGCCGGTGAGCGCCTGCGCCTCGGGTTCGTTGACCACCAGCAGGTCCACCGTGGCCAGCAGCTCGGCCGGCACCTGCCGGGCCGGCGCCGCGTTGAGGATCACCCGGGTGCCGGCGGCGCGGGCGGCCACCGCCGCCGCGGTCACCGTCTCGACGGGGATCTCCAGCTGCGCGACCAGCACGTCCGCCTCGCGTACGGCGTGCAGCTCGCCCTCGGTGAGGCCGGTGAAGGCGGCGTTCGCGCCGGGGGTGACCAGGATGGTGTTCTCGCCGACGGCGTTGACCATGACCAGCGCCACCCCGGAGTCGCCGTAGACCACCCGGAGCTGGCTGGTGTCCACCCCGGCGGCGGTGATCCGGGCCCGGAGGGTGACGCCGAAGGAGTCGGAGCCGAGCGCACCGAGGAAGGCGCAGGAGGCGCCGGCCCGGACCGCGGCGACCGCCTGGTTGGCGCCCTTGCCGCCGGGGACCATGACGAACTCGCTGCCGAGCACGGTCTCACCCGGCCGGGGCAGCGTGGGACCGGTCCCGACCAGGTCCATGTTCGCGCTGCCCACCACGACGACCCGGGTCTGCCGCACCACGACCTCCTGCCCGACCTGCACGCTGCGGCGAGTCTAGGGCCTCGCCCTGGTCAGCGCCCCGCCTCAGGCGGCGCGGGCGGTGTAGCGCTCGCCGTGCCGCTCGACCACCAGCGGCAGGCCGAAGGTCTTGGAGAGGTTGTCGCCGGTGAGCGTCTCGGTGAGCAGCCCCTGCGCGACGACCCCACCCTCGCGCAGCAGCAGCGCGTGGGTGAAGCCGGGCGGGATCTCCTCCACGTGGTGGGTGACCAGAACCAGCGCCGGGGCGTCCGGGTCGTACGCCAGCTCGGCCAGCCGGGCCACCAGGTCCTCGCGGCCGCCCAGGTCGAGCCCGGCGGCCGGCTCGTCGAGCAGCAGCAGCTCCGGGTCGGTCATCAGGGCGCGGGCGATCTGGACCCGCTTGCGCTCGCCCTCCGAGAGGGTGCCGTACGTCCGCTCGGCCAGGTGTCCCATGCCGAGTTGCCCGAGCAGGGCGTGCGCGCGCGCCTCGTCGCTGCGGTCGTAGCTCTCCCGCCAGCGCCCGACCACCGACCAGGCGGCGGTGACCACCACGTCGCTGACCCGCTCCTCGGCGGGGAGCCGCTCGGCCAGGGCGGCGGTGGAGAGCCCGATCCGCGTCCGGAGCTCGTTGACGTCGGTCCGGCCGATCCGCTCACCGAGCACGTGCGCGGTGCCGGTGGTGGGGTGCAGCCGCCCGGCGGCGAGGTTGAGCAGGGTCGTCTTGCCCGCCCCGTTGGGCCCGAGGACGACCCAGCGCTCGTCCAGCTCGACCCGCCAGTCGAGGTCGCGCAGCAGCGCGTTGCCCGAACGTCGTACGTCGACGCCGTCCAGGCTGACCACCAGATCCGCGTCCACGGGCGAGGGGGCGGTGGCGCCCGGGGCGCCGGGGATCAGGTCACCAGTCACGGCCCCATCCAATCACGCGGCCCGCGAGGTGCCCCCCACGGGCGGCGGCGCGGCCATAGGGTGAGGCGCCGTGTCGTTGGTCACCACAGCCGGAGGACGGATGCCCGAGTGTCGTCAGGAGCACCGCGGATGAGCGCGGTCATCGAGATCGAGGGTCTGCGTAAGACGTTCCACACCCTCCGGCAGGGGCGCCGGGTGGCGGTGGACGGCTTCGACATGGTGGTCGAGGCGGGGCAGGTGCACGGGTTCCTCGGCCCGAACGGCTCCGGCAAGACCACCACGCTGCGCGCCCTGCTCGGGCTGGTCGGCGCGGACGGCGGCCGGATGAGCGTGCTCGGCGCGTCCGCCCCGGAGCAGCTCCCCCGGGTGGCCGGCCGGGTCGGCGCGATCGTGGAGAGCCCGCAGTTCTTCGGCAACTTCACCGGTCACCGGACGCTTCGGCTGCTCGCGGTGGCCGGCGGCGTGCCCACCGCCCGGGTCGACGAGGTGCTGGAGCAGGTCGGGCTGTACGACCGCGGCCACGACCGGGTCAAGGGCTACTCGCTGGGCATGAAGCAGCGACTCGCCGTCGCCTCGGCCCTGCTCAAGGGGCCGGAGCTGCTGATCCTGGACGAACCGGCGAACGGCCTGGACCCGGCCGGCATCCGGGAGATGCGGGACCTGATCCGGTCGCTGGCCGAGGCGGGGGTGACCGTGCTGGTCTCCAGCCACATCCTGGCCGAGATCCAGCTGATCTGCGACCACGTGACGATCATCTCCGAGGGGCGCCGGGTGGCGGCGGGCCGGGTGGATGAGGTGCTGGCCGGCTACGACCAGCACGAGTGGCAGGTACGGGTGGCCGAGCCGACCCGGGCCGCCGAGCTGCTGCAGGCGGCCGGCCTGACGGTCATCGCGCACGACGGGCTGCTGGTGGTCGGCGGCGCGGACGAGCCCGAGCTGATCAGCCGCAGCCTTGGCGAGCAGGGGATCTGGGTACGCGAGCTGACCCCGATCCGGCCGGACCTGGAGAGCGTCTTCCTGGAGCTGACCGGCACCGCACCGCATCCGACACTGCCGAGGCAGCTGGGCGGGTCCGTCCCGCCCGAGGAGGGATCCGACCAGCCGATGATCGATCTCGACGTGAGGGCCCACCGGGGGGCGGACGCGTGAACCTGATCCGCGCCGAGCTGGAGCGGCTGGCCGCCCGCCGCTTCGCCCAGCTGATGGTGGTACTGCTGGCGCTGGCCTTCGCGATCACGGCGGCGACGACCCTGGCCGGGTCCCACCGGCCGTCGGCGAGCGAGCTGGCCGCCGCCCAGGCGCAGGTGTCCCAGACGATCTCCGGCATGGAGGCCGAGCACAACCGCTGCCTGAGGATCAAGTCGGGCGAGTTGTCGGTCACCGAGGACACCGGCTACCTGCCGAAGGACTGCAGCGAGCTGGACCCGGCGTTGATGGAGCGGCTGCCGGTGGCCGCCGACTACCTCATCGGGGTCTTCGTCTTCTCTCAGCAGGCCCGGGGGCTGGTCTACTTCCTGATCGCCTTCCTGGCCCTGTTCGGCTTCCTGGTCGGCGCCTCCTACATCGGCGCGGACCTGAACTCCGGCGGAGTGGTCAACCTGCTGCTCTGGCGGCCGCGCCGGCTCACCGTCCTCGGGGCCAAGCTGGGCACGCTGCTCGGGGTGGTGGCCCTGCTGTCGCTGGCGGCGACGGTGGTCTACCTCGGCACGTTCTGGACCATCGCGCAGACCGCCGGTCTGCCCGGTTACCTGGACGCGGAGTACTGGCAGGCGCTCGGCGCGGTCTACGGCCGCGGGATGGTCGTGGTGCTGCTCGCCGCCGTGGGGGGCTTCGCGATCGCCACGCTGGGCCGGCACACCTCGGCGGCGCTCGGCACGGTCGCCGCGTACGCGGTGGTCTGGGAGCTGGGCGCCCGGCTGGTGCTGCAGATCCTCAAGGTGGCCCGCCCGGACCAGCTGATGCTCTCCAGCTACCTGATCGCCTGGCTGAGGGGCCGGGTCGAGTTCTGGGACAACTCGCTGGGCTGCTCGGCCGACAGCCCCTTCTGCGGCGGCGGCAGCTACGCGATCACCTGGGGTCCGGCGCTGCTGGTGCTGCTGCTGCTCACCGGCGCGGTCACCGCGGCGGCGTTCGCCGTGTTCCGCCGCCGCGACCTGCTCTGATCCGCCTTCGTGCCCGCTCCGACCCGTCGGGGCGGGCACGCCGACCAGCGGACCGGGCGCGGCGAGATCTTGCCGCGGCCGGACCAGTCGTGAAGAATTCCTTCACATGGCGGGCGGCGGCGCGATCCGGGACCGTGCCGTCCGGTCAACCGACGGTCGACCCGAAGACCTCGTCCCGGACGGCGTCCAGCGCCGTGCGCAGCGCGCCCCGCAGGATCGGCTCCTCGGTCAGCCCGGTGGGCACCACCCGGGGCCGGACCAGGGTGATCGCGGCGACCTCGTGCTGCACCCGCTCCGCGAGGGCCGCGCCGCCGGCCTGCCCCACGTCACCGGCGAGCACCACCAGCGGCGGGTCCAGCACCACGCAGGTGCTGGCCACGCCGAGGGCCAGCCGCCGGGCCAGCTCGTCGAGCACCGGGCCGCCGGCGGTGCCGGCGGCGATCGCGGCCCGTACCGCGTCGGCGGCCCGCTCGTGGTCGAAGCCGTGCTCGCGGGCCACCGCCCGGACCGCGTCGGCCCCGGCCAGCTGCTGGAATGCCGGCTTGGCGCGGCGGGACACGTCCCGCGGGATCGGCACCCCGGGCACCGGCAGGTAGCCGATCTCCCCGGCCGCGCCGCTGCTGCCGTGGTGCAGCCGGCCGCCGAGGACGATCGCCAGACCGACGCCCGCGCCCACCCAGACCAGCACGAAGTCGGCCACCCCCTGCGCCGCACCGGACTGCGCCTCGGCAACCGCGGCCAGGTTGACGTCGTTCTCGAAGACGACCGGGGTGTGCAGGTCCTCGCGGAGCGCGGCGAGCAGGCCGCGGTGCCAGCGGGGCAGGTTGAAGGCGAAGGTGATGTCCCCGGTGGCCGGGTCCACCAGGCCCGGGGTGCCCAGCACCACCCGCCGTACGCTGGACAGCTGCGCGCCGGCGCTGCTCGCCGCCTGGACCACCGCGTTGTGCACCACGCCGACCGGGTCGTCGGTGTCCCGGGTGGACTGCTCGACCCGGCCGATGACCGCCCCGGTGATGTCGGCGCACGCGGCCACCACCCGCCCCGCGCCGACGTCCACGCCGACCACGTGCGCGCTGCCCGGACGTACCGCGTAGAGCTGGGCGTTCGGTCCCCGCCCGCCGGCCTGCTCGCCGACCCGGGTGACCAGCCCGCGCTCCTCCAGCCGCTCGACCAGCTGGGACGCGGTGACCTTGGACAGGCCGGTCAGCTCGCCCAGCCGGGACCGGGTCAGCGGGCCGCGTTCGAGCAGCAGCTCCAGGGCGGCGCGGTCGTTGAGCGCCCGCAACAGGCGGGGGGTGCCGGGCAGTCGGGTCGCACTCATGCCACGTCCTCTAGTTTCCGTGAACTCTGCTAACCGAATCGACCTGATGACGGGTGCCCGTAGCGTATCGGCCACCCCGCAGCGCGGTGATCGGACGACCCGGCCGCCGCGGTGCGACACTCGTGCCGTCCGGCACCGAAGGGGGAATCACGTGGGGCTGGATCCAGGACTGCGCCGACTCGCGCTGGGCACGCTGCTCGCCGCGTACCCCGGGCCGGTGCCGCCCGACTGGGCCGTCGACCTGGTGGCCGAGGGGCTGGCCGGGCACACCCTCTTCGGCACCAACGTCCACAACCCGGACCAGGTGGCGGCGAGCACGGCCGCGCTGCGGGCCGGCCGGTCGGACGTGCTGATCGCCATCGACGAGGAGGGCGGCGACGTCACCCGGCTGGCGCACGCGACCGGCAGCCCGTACCCGGGCAACGCGGCGCTCGGCGCGGTCGACGACACCGCGCTCACCCGCACGGTCTACGCGGCCATCGGCGCCGAACTGGCCGCCCTCGGCATCACCGTCGACCTGGCCCCGACGGTCGACGTGAACACCGCCGACGAGAACCCGGTGATCGGCACCCGTTCGTTCGGCGCGGACCCGATCCGGGTGGCCGCGCACTCGGCCGCCGCCGTCGAGGGCCTCCAGGCGGTCGGGATCGCCGCCTGCGCCAAGCACTTCCCCGGGCACGGCGCGACGGTCGCCGACTCGCACCACGTGCTGCCCACCGTCGACGTGCCGCCGGCCCTGTTGCGCGAGCGCGACCTGCCGCCCTTCGCCGCGGTGATCGGTGCGGGCGCCCGGGCGATCATGACCGCGCACATCCGGGTGCCGGCGCTCACCGGGGACGGGCCGGCCACCTTCAGCCGGGCCGTCCTGGTCGACCTGCTCCGCGGCGAGTACGGCTTCACCGGCACGGTCATCACCGACGCGCTGGAGATGAAGGGCGCGGCGCTCGCCGCCGGCGGGGTCGGGCCGGCCGCCGTCCGCGCCCTGGCCGCCGGGGCGGACCTGCTCTGCGTCGGCGCGAAGGTGGACGCCGCGCTGGTCGAGCAGGTGGCCGCCGAGATCGTCGGGGCGATCTCGGACGGCCGGCTGGACCGCGCCCGGGTGGAGGAGGCGGCCGGCCGGGCCGCCGCGCTCGCCGCCTGGACCCGGGCCGCCGGCCCGCCCGCCCGCGCCGCCGCCGACCTCGGGTACGACGCCGCCCGCCGGGCGGTCCGGGTGGAGGGGGACGTCGCCGGGCTGGACCGGCCGCTGGTGGTGCAGCTGCACGCCGCCTCCACGATCGCCGAGGGCCGGGTGCCGTGGGGGCTGGGCCCGCACCTCGCCGACGCCGAGGAGATCCGCGTCGTCGCCGCCGAGACCGATCCGGCCGCACTGGGACGGCTCGCCGACGGGCGGCCGATCGTGCTGGTCGGGCGGCACCTGCACCGGTTGCCCGGCGGCGTCGCGCTGGTCGACGCGCTGGCCGCGGCGTACCCGGTGACCGTGGTGGAGATGGGCTGGCCGGGGCGGTGGCGGCCGGCGGGCGTGCGGGCCTTCGTGACCACGTACGGCGCGAGCCACGCCAACGGGCGGGCCGCGGCGGAGGCGCTCGGCCTGGCCCGCTGACCGACGCGGCCGGAGCGGGGGGTCAGCGGACCGGGCCGGGTCCGCCCGCGGTGCCGTCCACGCCGCCGTCGGGGAGCCCGAGCAGGGGGCCGACCGCGGTGATCCGCAGCACCCGGGCCACCACCGGCTGGGGGTCGACGATCCGGAGGGTGGCGCCCCGGCCGACCGCCTCGGCCGCACCGCTCAGCAGCGTGGCCACGCCGGTCGAGTCGATGAAGGTGACCCCGGCGAGGTCGACAACGATCTCGATCAGGCCGGGCCGGTCGAGGACGTCGTCCAGGGCGCTCTCCAACTCGTCGGCGCTGGACATGTCGAGCTCGCCCACGGGCCCGAGCACCACCCGGCCGCGCTCGGCGTCCGGCGTCCGCACTGCATCCCCATTCCCACCGCTGAGAGTTCCCCGGCGTCCCTCGCCGGGGCCCGACGATACCGGGGGCGCGTCGGCCCCGCCCGGTGACGACCGGGCACCCGCTCTTGAACGCGTTCAACTCTTCCCCTACGCTGATCCCGACCTCAATTTGAACGCGTTCAAGAAGGGTGCCGAGATGGACGTGAAGGTCTGGATGTACCTGGCGTACCTGGCGGTCAGCATCGGGCTGACGGTCTGGGTCGCCCGGGCGCTGTCCCGCAACGGGCTGGTCTTCCTGGAGGACGTCTTCTCCGACAAGCGACTGGCGAACGCGGTGAACAGCCTCCTGGTGGTCGGCTTCTACCTGCTCAACCTCGGCTACGTCACGGTGGCGATGAAGCACGACGACCCGGTGCTCTCCACCAGCCAGGCGATGGAGGAGCTGTCCCTGAAGATCGGCCTGGTGCTGCTGGTGCTCGGCGCACTGCACTTCTTCAACGTGTTCGCCCTCAACCGGTACCGCCGCGGCCGGCTCCGACAGGTCGCCACCCACCCGCCACTGGCCCCCACCGGCCGGCTGCCCGGGCCGCAGCCGGTGCCGGCCGGCGCCGTACCAGCCCCGCACCCGGGCGGACCGGCCGGTACGACCCCACCACCGCAGATGCGATGAGCGTCCCGCCGGCCGGCGCGGGCGCGGCCCCGCGGATCCCACCGGGCACGGGGCCGGCGGGATCCGCGGGTTCACCGTCCTCTACGACGCGCACTGCCCGCTCTGCCGGGCCGCCCGGCGCTGGCTCGCCACCCGGACTCAGCTCGTACCCCTGGAGTTCGTGCCGGCCGGTTCCGCCGAGGCCCGGCGGCGCTTTCCCGGGCTGGACCACGACGCGACGCTGCGGGACCTCACCGTCGTGGCCGACACCGGCGAGGTGTACGCCGGGGACGCGGCCTGGCTGGCCTGCCTGTGGGCGCTGGCCGACCACCGGGTGCGGGCCGAGCGGCTGGCCCGGCCGCACCTGCTGCCGCTGGCCCGGCGGGTGGTGTCGGCCGCCTCGTCGGTCCGCGAGCTGGTACGCGAGCCTTGGCCCGACCCGGGATACGGTGACGACGATGACCGAGCCGACTGCGCCGACGACCGCTGCGGGCGACCCGACGGCGGGCGAGCCGGCGACCCTGCGTGGTGAGCAGACCCGCCAGCTGATCCTGGACACCGCGATGCGGCTGTTCCGGGAGCGCGGGTACGCCCGGACCACGATGCGCGCCATCGCCCAGGAGGCGGGGGTGGCGGTGGGCAACGCCTACTACTACTTCGGCTCCAAGGACCACCTGATCCAGGAGTTCTACGCGGAGACCCAGGTCGAGCACCGGTCCGCGGCGGCGCCCGTGCTCGCCCGGGAGCGCGGGTTCGCCGCGCGGCTGGCCGGGGTGCTGCACGCCGGGGTCGACGTGCTCACCCCGTACCACGAGTTCGCCGGGACCTTCTTCAAGACCGCGGCCGAGCCGACCTCGCCGCTGAGCCCGTTCTCCGCCGAGTCCTCGTCGCCGCGGCAGGCGTCGATCGCGCTGTTCCGCGAGGTCGTCGAGGGCTCGACCGCCCGGGTCGACCCGGAGCTGCGGCCGGAGCTGCCGGAGCTGCTCTGGCTGGGGTACATGGGCGTGGTCCTCTACTGGGTGCACGACCGGTCGCCGGGTCAGGCGAGGACGCGGCAGCTGATCGACGGGGCGGTACCGCTGGTGGACCGGTTGGTGGGGCTGTCCCGGCTGCGCGTGCTGCGCCCGGTCACCGGTCAGGTGCTCACCCTGATCCGCACGCTGCGTCACTGACCCGCCGGGCCACCCCGAGCCGCTTCTTTGCAGCTCAAATCCACTACCGGACAGTCTGAAACAGCCCGCCTACTCTTGCCCGGCGGCCAGTCCGTACGTAGCGTGACCATCGGTGGGACTGGCCGGCCGGAGCGCCGGCTCACGGAGGGGCCTGGGGGGAAGGCTGCGGACCGTGGTATCCGGCCCGGGATCCACGGTCCGCGCCCCCGCCGTCCCGGAGCCGCGTGACGCGGCCCCGGGGGTGCCGCGCGGCACCCCCGCCGGCGGTCACGGCGGGTAGACCCCGTACGACCGCCAGCCACGGTCCGGGAAGCCGGCCGCCTCCGCGACCCGGGCGGACGCGACGTTGGCGGGGTCGTGCCGGTAGGTCGGTACGGCGCCCTCGTCGAGTACCCGGCGGGCCGCCTGGGCGACCAGCCGGCGGGCCAGCCCCCGGCCGCGCGCCCCCGGCACCGTCCCGACCGCCAGCTCGTGGCCGTGGGCGTCGTGCCGCTTGATCCCCACGCCGGCCAGGTAGCCGCCATCGTCGTCCCGCACCACCAGCACCTCCCGGTCGAACAGGCGCAGCCAGGGCGGGAACCCGGGAGCGTCCGGGTCGGCCCACTCCCCCACGTCGGGCAGCGGCGCCGGCGTCAGAGACCACCGGAAGGTGTCCCAGTTCAGCGCCCAGTCCGGCTGGCCGACCGCCGCGGGGAGCGCCGCGAGCAGTTCGGGCTCCGGCCCGCGAGCCAGCGCCCGGATCGCCTCGACCCGCTCCGGCGGCACCGAGAGCACCGTGCGGCCGGCGGACCCCACCGCGATCGCGGGGCGCAGCCGCCCGTCCCAGGCCGGCCGGCCTCGCCGGCGGGAACCGACGACGTGCAGCCCGGGCCCGGCCGGCCACTGGCCCAGCCAGGTGACCAGGTGCAGGTAGAGCCGCCGGTCGAGCACCGGGTGACACCTCCTCCGCCCCGCTGGGGCACGACCGACACGTCGTGATCACCGTACGCCGGACCGGACGGCGTCAAGCTCCCTTCACCGGTGCCCGACACCGGCCAACGGTGCGGTCAGGTGGATTGAGGCCCGGGCGCGACGGGTAGGCGTACCGATGGATGCCGATGGGTCGGCCGAGAAACCCACCCGCCACGGGAACCTGAGACATCGATCGTGCGTCATATCTATTTCCATACATATACAACTTTCTTTGGGACGGTAATGGTCATGCCGAATCAGCCGAATGACCGGTACCAGCAGGACAACGAGCGGGCCTGGCGGGCCGCGGAGGCCGCCGGGCGGTTCCCGGCCCAGCCGCCGTACCGGGAGGCCCGCAGCGGGCGGGGCGAAAACGCTTCGCTCTCCTGGAGCGATCTCAACAGCCTGCCGGCCGGCACCTCCTCCCCGGGCGGCCTGACCGCTCGCTGACGCACCAGTTCCAGCCTCTGAACCTCGCCGAGGAAAGCGGCGACACATCCGGGGCGTCCAGCCGGGGCTTTCGCACACCTGTCGAGTAGCGTCTCCTGGTCCGAAACCCGGCCCACGACAGGAGAAGCTCAGCGCATGGGCAAGAAGACGATCCACGTCTCCGACTTCAGCGGCACGGCGCTGCGCCCCGACGACGAGGTGGTCAAGGTCGTCGTGCTGGAGCACCCTGACCTGGTGGCCGGGCCCGTGCAGCTGGACGCCACCCCGGTCGAGGTGGAGGCCATCGACGACGCGGCGCTCGACGTGGCGGTGGTGGAGATCCACGACCGGCACGGCAACGGCGAGCCCCGCCGGGTGGTGCTGACCGCCAGCGAGTTCGACGCGATGGCCACCGACGTACCGATGGCGCAGCTGCTGAGGACGGCCGAGCGGGTCCGCCCGCCGAAGGCGCGCAAGAGCGCGGAGAAGGTGGACTACGGCACCGTCGAGCACGCCGGCAGGCCGCACCGCGGCCGGGTCACCGCGGAGGAGGCCCGGCTGGTCCGCGAGCAGCTCGACGAGGTCAACAAGCGACTCGCCGACGCCGGCATCCGGCAGGTCGACCCGGCCGACCCGGAGCACGCCGCCCGGTACGGCTTCCCCACCGCCTCCTGATCCGTACCCGTCGGTGGCCGGGACGCGCCCTCGTGCCGCGCCCCGGCCACCGACGGGACGTCAGCGGCCGGGTGTCGCGAGGGCACGGCGGCGGCACCGGTGGGCCATGGTGACGGCGCCGAACAGGCCGGGCCAGCCCAGCTGCCTACTCATGACCTGCTCCTCGTCGCGGATCCACCTGGGACTCTGCCGAGCGGATCCGCCGGGTTCCTCCCCGGCGCTGGGGACGCCCCTCCCGAGGAAGGTCACTGGCCCGAGGCGACCTGACCGAGCGCGGCGATCAGCCGGGCCTCGACGCCGGCCTTGTCCAGACCAAGGCCGGAGAGCACGCCCGTGCCGTCCTCCAACTCCAGCAGGGCCAGCAGGATGTGCTCGGTGCCGACGTAGTTGTGCCCAAGCCGCAGCGCCTCCCGGAAGGTGAGTTCGAGGGCCTTCTTGCCCTGCGCGTCGTACGGGATGAGGTCCGGGACCCGGTCGGCCGGCGGCGGGAGGGCCGCCGTCGCGGCCTGCCGCAGATCGTTCAGGGACACGCCCTCGGCGACGATCGCCTTCGCGGCGAGCGCCTCCGGCTCGGCGAGCAGGCCCAGCACGAGGTGCTCCGGGCGGATCTCCGCGTGCCCGGTGCCCCGAGCCTCGTTCTGCGAGGCCATCACCACGTTGCGGGCCCGGGCGGTGAAGCGGCTGAAGCCGGCGCTCGGGTCGAGGGTTGCCGCCGCGTCGGCCTTGGCGGCGGAGCGCTTCTGGGCGGCCTGCTTGCTCACCCCCATGCTGTTGCCGATCTCCGTCCAGGAGGCGCCGGAGCGGCGCGCCTGGTCGACGAAATGGCCGATCAGGTGGTCGGCGAGCTCACCGAGATGGTCGGCGGCGATCACCGCGTCGGTGAGCTGGTCGAGGGCGTCGGGACGGGCCTTCTTGATCGCCTGGATCAGGTCGTCGAGGCGGACCGGGTTGCTCATCTGGATGGGTTCCGTCATGCGTCAACCATAGGTTGACGCTTGGGGAACGTCAACCGCACGTTGACGAACCTTCGGGCGTGGTCGACATCCCGTACGCCGGTGCCGCCCCGCTCCGGTGGCGCCGGAAGAACGCGCAGCCGGGCCGGCGTGGCCCCCGCCACCGGCGGTCCCGCCGTCACGTCGGTGAACGGACGCCGCAGCCGCGCGCCCCTGCGGAGGGAACACGCGGCTGCGTCGGTGGCGCGGAGCGCCGGGGCGGGTCGGTCAGCGGCCCGCGGGAACGGCCGCGAGCTCCCCGAGCGGCTCCCGCGCGGGCGACGGCCGGCGGTCGGCCACCGCGCGCCGCGGCGAGGGGACGGCCAGGGCCGCGAGCACGGCCGCCAGGGCGAGGCCGGTGAGGACCAGGAAGCCCAGGGTGAAGCCGGCCTCCCGGGGCAGGCCGTTTGCCTGCGGGTGGGCGGTGATCACACCACTGACCACGGCCGCGCCGATCGCGCCGCCGATGGTGCGGATGTTGGCGTTCATGCCGGTCGCCACGCCGGTCTGTCCGGGCGGCACGTTGCCCACGATCAGGTTCGCCATCGACGCGAACGCCAGCCCGATGCCGAGGCCGACGAGACCGCCGGCGATACCGATCTCCCAGCGGGTGTCGTGCGCGACCGTCAGCATCGCGGAGGCGAGCACGTTGAAGGCGGCCCCGGTGGCGAGCTGCGCCTTCGCGCTGAAGCGCGACTCCAACCGGCTGGCGAGAAGGCCCGCGACGAACATGGCGACCAGCATCGGCAGCATGAGCAGTCCCGCCTGGGTGATGCTGGCGCCAAAGCCGTAACCGGCCACGGTCGGGGTCTGCACGAACTGCGGCAGGAACGCGTAGACGGAGAACATCGACGCGCCGTAGAGCAGGGCGACCAGGTTCGTCGTCCAGACCCCGGGAAGGCGCATCATCCGCATGTCGATCAGCGGGTTGGTGGAGCGGACCTCGGCGACCAGCCAGCCGGCCAGCAGCACCGCGGCGAGCGCCAGCAGACCGACCACGCGACCCGAGGTCCAGCCCCAGGCGGCGGCCTTGCTGATCGGCAGCAGCAGGGCGACCAGCCAGCCGGAGAGCAGGAGGGTGGCCCGCCAGTCGATGCGGCCGGGGGTCCGGACCGGCGACTCGGGCACGAGGAGGTGCGCGGCGACGGCGGTCAACCCGACGACGACCATCGGGATCCAGAACAGCCACCGGTAGTCGAGGGCGGTGACGATCGGACCGGCGAGCACCACGCCCAACCCACCCCCGGCGGCGACGATCGCCGAGATCGCGGCCACCGCGGAGGAGACCCGCGCGGCGGGGAACTCGTCGCGGATGATCCCGAACGAGAGCGGGAAGACGGCGCCACCCACGCCCTGGATGACCCGGGCGGCGATGAGCACGCCGATGCTCGGCGCGACCGCGGCCAGCAGACAGCCGAGGGCGAGCGCGGCGAGGGAGACGACCAGCATCCGTTCCTTGCCGACCATGTCGCCGACCCGGCCGAGAATCGGCGTGAAGACGGACGCGGAGAGCAGGTAGGCGGTCAGCACCCAGGTGACGGTGTTCTGGGACGTGTGCAGGTCGTGCTGGATGGTCGGCAGCACCGGGGTGATCAGCGACTGGAGCATCGAGAAGAACCCGGCTCCGGCCGCCAGGACGAGAAAGGTGAGCCGACGCGAGCCGCGTCGGACGGTCTCTGTCACGGCGGGAACTCCAATTTCGCGTACGGGAACAGGGTCGTCACGGACGACGGTCACTCGCCCGTCCGGGCGACTTCGGGCCTGCTGGCGCTCCCCGGTCGGGTGCCGGGTCCTGCCGGTCGCCTGCTCGGCGTCATCGGCGCGGGACAGCGGCGTAAGCTATCCGGAGGCATGGCTCCGGAAGTTTCTGGAGGGGTGCCTCCATAAAACTAGCGGAGGGGTGCCTCCGTTTGCAACCGAGGTGAGGTGACGCACGTCATGTCCAGCGCGGGGCAGGTGCCCGACGCCTTCGCACGGCGGCTCAAGCGGGCCGACGCCCGACGCAACTACGAGTCGCTGATCACGGCGGCCCGCGAGGCGTTCGCGGAGAACGGGGCCTCCGCCTCACTGGAGGAGGTGGCTCGGCGCGCCGGCGTGGGCATCGGCACCCTCTACCGGAACTTCCCCACCCGGCGGGACCTCTTCGAGGCCATCTATGTCGAGGAGGTCCGGGCGCTCAGCCGGTCCGCCGCCGACCTGGCCGACCTGCCCCCGTGGGACGCCCTCGTCGCCTGGCTGCACCGGTTCGTCGGCTACGTCGCCACCAAGCGCGCACTGGCCGAGGAGTTGCTGCACGACTCCGAGGTCTTCCGCAGCTGCCGGGTGGAGATCTACCAGGCGGGCGAGCCGATGATGCGGCGCGCCCAATCGGCCGGGGCGGTCCGCGACGACATCAGCTTCGACGACGTGGTCCGGCTGCTCAGCGGCCTCACCATGGCACAGTTCCCCGAACCGGAACAGCGCGAACGGGTGCTCGGCGTCGCCCTCGACGGCCTGCGCCCGCCGACGTCGCGCTGACGGGTCAGCCGCGGAACCAGATCACCAGGGCGACGGCTCCCAGGCATCCGGGCAACGGTGAGTGCGCGGCGTTTGCGCAGGTCCGCGGCCGGATTGGTTGACGCGGAGGCGGGTACGGCGCTGGTCATGGTCTGCTCTCAGAGAAGCGCGTCCGGTTGCTTGCCGAGTGCCGGGTTTACTGACCGTGACGGTTGCAGCATCGACTCAACGACTCGGCGTGATCTAGGTACGGCTCGTCGGATCGGGTACCGTCCCCTGTCACACCGTATTTGCACCAACCCTGGCTGCCCGTCATACGGGGGCCGAATCGGAGGGACACAGCCGTGAGGTTCCACAGCGCGGTCCGCAAGGCTGGCCTCATCGTGGCGATCGCCGCCCTCGCGGCGAGCGCGGGATGCGCCAAGAAGGATGAGGGCGAGGTCCAGGCGAGCGGGGTCAAGCTGATCGAGAAGGACAAGCTGACCGTCTGCACCCACCTGCCGTACTCGCCGTTCCAGTCCAAGGATGCCAGCGGCAAGGTCGTCGGGTTCGACGTCGACGTGATGGACCTGGTCGCCAAGGAACTGGGCGTCGAACAGACGATCGTCGACACCCCGTTCGAGGGGATCAAGTCCGGCCAGGATCTGAACACGGGCAAGTGCGACGCGGCCGCCGCCGGCATGACGATCACCGAGGAGCGGCAGAAGGTGATGAACTTCTCCGACCCCTACTTCGACGCAACCCAGGCGATGTTGGTCAAGACCGGCAAGCCGTACAAGTCGCTCGACGACCTCAAGGGGAAGAAGCTCGGTATCCAGGCGGCGACCACGGGCCGTGACTACGCCCGGAAGTTCGAGAAGGAGAAGGGCCTGCAACTCGTCGAGTTCGAGGATCTCGCCGCCCTGCAGCAGGCCCTCGCCAACGGCCAGGTGGAGGCCGCCGTCAACGACCTGCCGGTCTGGACCGAGTACATCAAGGAGCACCCGGGCGGATTCGCGGTGGCGGCCGAGTTCGACACCGGCGAGCAGTACGGGTTCTCGGTGAAGAAGGACAGCAACCCGGAACTGCTCAAGAAGATCAACGAGGCGCTCGCCAAGGCCAAGCAGGACGGCACGTACGACAAGATCTACGAGAAGTGGATCGGCAAGCAGCCGAACTCGTGATTGAAGCTCGTGGCAGGAGGGCGCGCGCCTGGCGCGCCCTCCGCGTAGGCAACCTCCGCGTAGCAAGGAGCGTCGAACCGTGAAGCTGCGACGCCGACAGCGAGAGCGGCTGTCCCTCTCGCTCCAGTACCTGGCCTTCATCGCCATCATTGCCGCGGTGATCTATGGCGCGGACTGGGGCAGGCTGAGAGCGGCGTTCTTCCGCGTCGACATCATCGAGTCGATGTTCCCGACGATCATCACCGTCGCGCTGCGCAACACGATCCTCTACACGCTGGGTGCGTTCGCCTTCGGCCTCGTGCTAGGCACCATCCTCGCGCTGATGCGGCTGTCCCGGGTGGCTCCGTACCGCTGGGTGGCGACGGCGTACATCGAACTGTTCCGGGGTCTGCCCGCGCTGCTGGTGCTCTTCCTCGTCGGGTACGGCATTCCGATCGCCTTCCCGGAGCGGGAGATTCCGGGCGGCGTGTTCGGTTCGATCGCGATCGGTCTCGGATTGACCGCCGCGGCGTACATGGCCGAGACCATCCGGGCCGGTATCCAGGCCGTGCCGAAGGGACAGATGGAGGCGGCGCGCACCCTCGGCATGTCGCACTTCACGGCGATGCGCACCATCGTCATCCCGCAGGCGTTCCGGGTCGTGATCCCGCCGCTGACGAACGAACTCATCCTGCTCACCAAGGATTCGTCGCTCGCCTACGTGCTCGGCGTGACAGCGCAGACCATCGAGGTCACCAAGTTCGGTCGGGACACGCTGAACGACCGGGTGAACGCCACCCCGCTGCTGGTGGCCGGCCTCACCTACCTGGCCATCACCCTGCCCCTCTCCCAGGTGGTACGACGCCTCGAACTCCGCTACGCCAAGGCCCGGTGATCCACATGACGACTACCCAACCCCGGCCCGCCGTCGAGATCCGCGACCTGCACAAGTCCTTCGGGCCGCTCGAGGTGCTCAAGGGCATCGACTTCGAGGTCGGCCACGGCGAGGTGGTCTGCGTCATCGGGCCGTCCGGGTCCGGCAAGTCGACGCTGCTGCGGTGCGTCAACCTGCTGGAGGAGCCGACCGCCGGCAAGATCTGGGTGAACGGGATCGAGCTGACCGACCCGGATGTCGAGATCGACTCGGTACGCCGCGGCATCGGCATGGTCTTCCAGTCGTTCAACCTCTTCCCGCATTTGACCGTGCTGAACAACCTCACCATCGCCCAGCGCCGGGTGCTCCGGCGCGGGCGCGCGGAGGCCGAGCGGATCGCGCGGGACAACCTGGAGCGGGTCGGCCTGACCGACAAGGCCGACGCGTTCCCGGCGCAGCTCTCCGGCGGGCAGCAGCAGCGGGCGGCGATCGCCCGATCGCTGTCGATGGACCCCAAGCTGATGCTCTTCGACGAGCCGACCTCCGCGCTCGATCCGGAACTGGTCGGCGACGTGCTCACCGTCATGCGCAAGCTGGCCGAGGACGGCATGACGATGATGGTGGTCACCCACGAGATGGCGTTCGCCCGGGACGTCGCCGACCGGGTCGTGTTCATGGACGGTGGCGTGGTGGTCGAGCAGGGGCCGCCGCAGGAGGTGCTCGGCGCGCCGCGGCACGAACGGACCCGCTCATTCCTCTCCCGGGTCCTCGACCCGACCCATGTCGCGCAGCTCGGTCAGCCCGACCAGTCCCCCGAGCCACCGGAGCCGCCCCTCCAGCCGGCTGACGACCGCCACGACCGGTGACGGCCGCTCGTCGTGGCTCTGTCCACCCGGGTTGAGACCCGGGCGGTCCCGTGAGCCGTGGATGACCGACGAGGCTGAGTTGGCCCGGCCCAGGTCCGCCGCGCCCCGGACGATGGGCGAACTCTGGCTAGGGTCGTGGCGATGCCCCGATCCGCCGTCGGTCTGCCTAACGTCGGGCCCTTCGCCGATGTTCGGACCCTGGTCGAGTTGGCCGTCTCGGCTGAGGAGCGGGGCTGGGACGGGGCCTCAAGCCGAGCTACCGCGCACGGTGGCTCAACCGCTGGTCGCCGAGATCAGCGCCGACGGATCCGACGGATCCGCGGAAGCCCCGTCCAGCGGTCAGCCCGCCGCAGTCGATGTGGTTGCGCACCTTCCGCGGCAAGCTGGTCAAGGGCAAGGCCCCCAAGGTGCGGAACTGGATCGCCCGACGCATCGCCGCCCTCAACGCCGACGTGTTGTGCGTGCAAGAGGTCGAAGACCAGGACGCCCTGGACGCGTTCCACCGCGAGGACCTACAGCCCCTCGGCGTCGACTAGCGCTACCGGGCGGGCGTGGAGGAAGGCAACGACCCACGCCGCATCGTGCTCCCGCCTGACCAACGGGCCAGAGCGTGCGGGTGTGTTCGATGGTGAAGCCGAGGCGTTGCAGGTTGGCCTGGCTGGTGACCAACCCAGGGCCATTACCTCGGCAACTTTCTGCGCCGCGTCAGCAGTTGGAGGCCTGCCAATCGCCCGTGGCAAGATCTGCTAGGTGCAGATCGGGATGCTTGGACCATTCGAGGTTCGCGCGGACGACGGCGTCTTAGCCGACGTGCCGGGCGCCCGGTTGCGCGGGCTGTTGATCGCCCTCGCGCTCGAACCAGGTCACGTGGTCCCGAAGGCGACGCTCGTCGACTGGATTTGGGGTGAGCGCCCGCCCTCCGACGCGGCGAATGCCTTGCAACGCTTGGTTTCCCGGCTGCGGAAGGCGCTGCCGGAAGGGTCGGTCGAGGGGCAGACGGACGGCTACCGGTTGGCGGTGGAACCCGACGCCGTCGACGCCGTGCGGTTCGAACGCCTCATCACCGCGGGCCAGGTCCGGAATGACGATGATCCACGGCGGATACGGCTGCTGCGCGAGGCCCTCGCACTGTGGCGCGGTGCGGCCATGCAGGGCGTCGGTTTGCAGGATAGTGCCGCGTTTGACGCGGCGGTCACCCGGATCGAGGGGCTACGCCTGACTGCTCTGGAGGATCGGTTCGATGCGGAGGTCAGCCTCGGCCACGGTGTGGAGCTGGTCACGGAACTGACCGACTTGGTGGCCGCGCATCCGGTGCGAGAACGGCTTGTCGCTGCGCTGATGCGTGCCCTCGTTGCGGCCGGTCGCGACACCGACGCGCTGCTCGTGTACCAGCGCACAAGAGAAGCACTGGCCGACGCGCTGGGCATCGACCCCTCACCGGAGCTGTCCGCATTGCACGTCGCGCTGCTGCGAGGCGAGTTGGGACGGCGGGAGGAGAAGCGTAAGACCAACCTGCGTGCCGAGCTGACCAGCTTCGTCGGCAAGGACGCTGACGTCGCCGCGGTCCGCGAACTCATCGCCGGACATCGGCTCACCACCCTGATCGGGCCGGGCGGCTCGGGGAAGACCAGGCTGGCCACGGAAACCGCGCGCACGCTGCTCGGCGACCTGCCGGACGGGGCCTGGCTGGTGGAGCTCGCAGCCATCGGCGCGGACGGTGACGTGGCGCAGTCGACGCTCGCCGGGCTCGGCCTGCGGGATGCGCTGCTCGGCGGGGCACCGCACGCGGAGCTGACGGACCGGCTCATCGCCGCGATCCGCGAGCGGGAGGCGTTGCTGATTCTGGACAACTGCGAGCACGTGATCGAGTCCGCGGCGATCTTCGCCCATCGAGTGCTCGGGGAGTGCCAGCGGCTGCGGATCCTGGCGACGAGCAGGGAACCGCTCGGCATCACCGGTGAGGCGCTGTGGCTGGTCGAGCCACTGGCCGTGCCGGAGGGGGACGCCAGCCCCGGCGAGATCGAGTCCTCTCCAGCCGTCCAGCTGCTGCGGGACCGGGCGGGCGCGGTGCGCAAGGATCTCGGGGTCGACGCCCATACGTTGTCGACGATGGTGCGCGTCTGCCGGGCGCTGGACGGGATGCCGCTGGCGATCGAACTGGCCGCGGCCAGGTTACGCACCATGTCCCTCGATCAGCTCGCCCACCGGCTCAACGACCGGTTCCGCCTGCTGACCAGCGGTAGCCGTACCGCATTGCCGCGGCACAAGACGCTGCGCGCGGTGATCGACTGGAGCTGGGAGTTGCTCACCGACGCCGAACGGATGGTCCTGCGCAGGCTCTCGGTGTTCTCGGGCGGGGCGAGCCTGGAAGCGGCCGAGCGGGTCTGCGCCGGCGATGCGGTCGAGCAGGAGCAGGTGCTCGAGTTGCTCACCGCGCTGGCCGAGAAATCGCTGCTGCTCACCGAGGGCGACAGCGCACCGCGCTACCGGATGATCGGCACGATCAAGGAGTACGCCGGGCACCGGCTCGCGGAGGCGGGGGAATCGGACCTGGCCCGCCAGGCGCATCTCGCCTACTTCACCGAACTCACCGAGACCGCCGAGCCGCATCTTCGCCGCGCCGAGCAATTGGAATGGCTCGCCACGCTCGAGGTCGAGCACGACAACATCGGTTCGGCGATGCGTGGTGCGCTCGCGGCCGGCGAGGCGCACGCGGCAATGCGGCTCGCGGCGGGCGCCGGCTGGTACTGGTGGCTCAGCGGGCACAAGGCCGAAGGCATCGAGCTGATCACCGCGGCCACCGAAACGCCCGGCGAGGTAGCCGATGAGATCCGGGCCATCGTGTATGCGCTCGTCGTGCTGTTCGCGAGCTCCGGGCGGGGCGACGAACACCAGGCGGCGGAGTGGATCCACAAGGCATACCGGTTCAGCCAGCGTAGTCAGTCCCGCAACCCGCTGCTGGGGTTGGTCGTCCCGCTGGAACGCATGTTGCAGGCGCCGGACGCGTTCCTGCCCGCGTGGGAACCATTGCTGGACGACGAGGACCCTTGGGTACGCGCACTGGCCCGGTTTCACCTCGGCAAGATGCGGATCGTGCTCGGCCAGGGCGGGCGGGATGCGGATGCGCATCTCGAGATGGCGCTCGCCGAGTTCCGGGCAATCGGCGAAAGGTATGGGACCTCGATGGCCCTGACCGAGCTGGCGGACCGAATCGCCGTGCGCGGCGAGTTCGCCGGTGCGTGCGATCACTACGAACAGGCGATCGCGGTCGTCACCGAAGTCGGTGCTATCGAGGATGTCATCCGGATGCGGTCGCGACAGGCGCAGCTGTACTGGTTGCTAGGCGATGAGGAGTCCAGCGCGGCTGCTATAGCCGAGGCGCAACAGTGCGCGGAACGGGTCACCTGGCCGGATGCGCTGGCTGAGCTGGCCCTTGCGAAGGCGGAACTCGCCCGCTGGCGCGGCAACGCCGAGGAGGCATACCAGCAACTCGGCGTCGCGACAACCATGCTGGGCAACGACGCGGAGCAGGCAAACATCCGCGCGGTAACACACGACCTGCTCGGCTACCTTGCCGACGATCTCAGCGAGGCCCGTACGCACCACGCGGCGGCCTGCCAGGCGGCCTCCGAGGCGGGGCACGCACCCCTGATCGCGCAGGTACTCGTCGGGATCGCGGACCTGGCACTACGCAGCGAAGAGTACGAGCAGGCCGCGCGGCTGCTCGCGGCAAGCGCCGGCGTGCGCGGACTGCCGGATCGTTCCCACCCGGATGTGGCCCGGATCGAGCAGGCCGCGCGGAGCCGCCTCGGCGAAGCACGGTACGCCGAGGCGGCTCGGGAGGGCACGCAGACGAGCTGGTCTCAGGTGGTCACCGTCACGCTCGCCTCCTGAACGTGGCAAGCGCCCACCGGTACCCGACGAGCGCGATCCCGACGCACCAGGCGATCGCGACGTCGGCTGACCCTGAACGCGACGGCGCGCCATGGCGGCGCCGTCGCGTTCAGGTCAGTTTGCTGCGGGTTGAATGATGATGTCGCCGTGCCGCGTGCGGGCGTGGACCGAGACCTTGGGGTCTGACGGGCCAGGGCTTGGCAGCGACGGAACCCAGTTGCGCACCGACCCTCGCTCGCTGTTGACGTCGATGGAGGCCGCGGTGCCCTCGCTGATGCCGACCTCGATGTTCCCTGAGCCGTTCATCAGCTTCGCATGACCGTTCCTCATTCGTCCGATCCGAATGGCACCGCTGGCGGTCTTGGCGGTGACGCTGCCGTCGGCGCGGTCGATGTCGAAACCGCCGCTGCCACTGCTGAGGTCGAGATCGGCCGATGCGTGGTCGATCCAAATCTGCCCGCCCGAGCTCGAGAGCTTGACGGTGTCCTTGACCTCGCTGATCCGCATTGCGAACGCCGCACCGTCGATGTTGGCGCGCTCGGCGATGTGGCCGATCGTGACCTCACCGGCCGCGATGTTCGCCTGCAGCGCGTTGATGCGATCGAGCTGGACCCGACCCGATGCCATGTGCAGCTCGCACTCTCCAAGTGAGCCGTCAGCGTGAACATCCGAGTGCGCCAGGTACGAAACCAGGCTGGAGCCGGCGGGCAGGTCGATCGTGATGGCGACCGAACCGCTCTTGTCCCCGGAGGCGGTCGTTTTGACCGATAGCTGACCGCCGGCGAAGTCGACCTTGGTTTTGTTGGCCACCTTGACGTCCAACCGGCTCGCCTTGTTGATGGGTTCGACCAGCACCACGGTATCGGTCCGGTCGCTCGCGGTGACCCGCACCTGAGCACCGGCGACAACAACGGTGGCGACGATGGGTCCTGGCGTGGCGAATGTAGGCATGACAACTCTCCGCTTGTCTCATACTTGATCTGTTGGTGGGCGGCTCAGCCAACCCAGCCTGTGAAGCATCGGTCCGCACGCCCGCGGCGCGCGCTCGTCGCCAGCGAGCGCGCGCCGTATCAGCTCGTCGCTCGCGGCTTCGGGGTCAGCCCGATCACGGTCCTCGGAAGGCCATCGCCCGGGAGGTCACGCGCGCCTCTTGAATGTGGAACGCGCCCACAGGTACCCGACGAGAGCGATGCCGACGCACCAGGCGATGGCGGTGATCGCGTCGCTGGAGGACGGTGCGCCGTTGAGCAACCCGCGCAAGGTTTCGATGATCGGCGTGAAGGGCTGGTACTCCGCGAACTGCCGGAGGCCCGGCCCCATCTTCTCCGCCGGTACGATCGCGCTGCTGAAGAACGGCAGCATGACCAGCGGCACGGCGGCCAGACCCGCCGTCTCCGGAGACTTCGCCGCCAATCCCAAGGCGACCGTGAGCCAGCCGGCCGCGAAACCGAGCAGCACGACGATGCCGACCACGCCGAGCCAATCGAGGGAACTCGCCGACGGGCTGAATCCCAGCAGGAAGGCCACCCCGATGAGCGCCCCGATGGCGATCAGATTGGTCAGCAGACTGGCGACGACGTGACCGGCCAACACCGCACCACGGGAGACGTCCATGACCTTGAACCGGTTGATGATGCCCTTCGTCATGTCGGAGTTCACCGACGTCGCGGTCGCCCCCAGCCCGTAACAGACGGCCAACAGCATCAGTCCCGGCGTCGCGTAGTCGATGTAGTCGACACCGACGTTGAAAGCGTCTCCGAACATGTACACGAACATCAACATGATCACGACCGGCATCAGGACCGCGTTGAACACCGAGGTCGGATTCCGGGCGATGTGTTTGAAGTTGCGACGCAACATGACCATCGAATGGGACTTGGTGCTCATTTCGCGACCACCTCCGTGGTGTGGCCCGTCAGGGCGAGGAAAACGTCGTCGAGGTCCGGTGTGTGGACGGAGAACTCTTCGGCACTGATCGAGTACTCGTCGAGCCTGTCCAGCAGGGCCCGCAGCGATTTCGTCCCACCGTCGCTGGGAACCCGCAGGGCCAGTGCCTCGTCGTCCCGCGTGGAGTCGGTGAGGACCCGCGCGGCCGCGTCGAGTTCGACGACGTCGGTGAACCGAAGCCGGACATGACTGCCGGGGACCTGGCGTTTGAGGTCGTCGGGAGTGCCCTGGGCAACCAGGCGGCCCTGGTCGAGTACCGCGATCCGGTCGGCGAGCTGATCGGCTTCCTCGAGGTACTGGGTGGTAAGGAAAATGGTTACACCATCGGCCACCAACTCGCGGACGATTTCCCACATCGTGCGGCGGCTGCGCGGATCCAGTCCCGTCGTCGGCTCGTCCAGGAAAATGATTCGTGGCTTGCCGACCAGCGTCATCGCCAGATCCAGCTTCCGGCGCATACCCCCGGAATAGGTCGACACCAGCTTCTGCGCCGACTCCACCAGATCGAACCGCTCCAGCAACTCCGTGACAACCCGCCTGCCCTCGCCGGAGCCCACACGCTTCAGATCCGCCATCAACTGCAGGTTCTCCTGGCCCGTCATCAGCTCATCCACCGCCGCGAACTGACCGGTGACCCCGATTGCCGCACGCACCGCCTTGGTCTCGGTCGCGACATCATGTCCGGCAACTTGTACCGTTCCACCGTCGGCCTTCGTCAACGTGGTCAGCACGTTCACCGTCGTCGTCTTACCCGCCCCATTCGGGCCGAGCAGGGAAAAGACCGTGCCCGCACGAACATCTAGATCGATGCCATCGAGCACAACTTTGTCCCCATATGCCTTCCGCAGCCCTGAAACTGCAATCGCCGAACTTGTCATGCGACCACTGTCGGCATCCGGCCTGACACGCCCCTGACACACCCCTGACACGACCACTGACACGGCGTTCTACCTCGTCACATCGAATGGCCGTCAGCCCCGCTTCGCGGAACTCGAGAAACGGTCACCTGGGATCAGGCGTTGCGCCGAGCTATCCGGATCTGCCGCCGACCGTGCGCGACCGCAGGCGGGCGGTGCCATCACGCACCGTAGGGTGCTTCGCGGTCGCCCGGCGCCCGGACATTTCGATGAGCGGTCGTCGTGACATGGGCATCCCGCGTGCCTGAGTCGGGTGCACGTGCTGTGTGAGTAGGACCCGGGTGCGGGGCCGATTGCGCCTGGCAATCTGAGGGACCTCCGAAAGAGGAGACCCGAACTACGATGAGCCCGGCTCGGCGCCTGGTCTCAGGCACATCCACCCTTCCGCGCGCGAATTCGGAGGCACCTTGAAGCTCTTGCTTACATCAGGTGGCGTCTCGAACCCCAGCATCCACTCGGCGCTCGTGCAGCTTCTCGGCAAGCCGATCGGCGACGCCGATGCCCTCTGCATTCCCACAGCGGAGTACGGGCACCCCATGTGCACCCCCACCTCGGCCTGGCGTTTCATCGCCGGCCGGAGCCCGTCACCCATGTGCGACCTGGGCTGGAAGTCGTTGGGCGTGCTGGAACTCACCGCGTTGCCCACCATCGGGGCGGAGCGATGGGTCCCCTGGATCCGGGAGGCCGACGTGCTCCTGGTCGACGGCGGCGACGCGACGTATCTGTGTCATTGGATGCGAGCGTCCGGGCTGGCCGATCTGCTGCCTTCGCTGCCCGACATGGTCTGGGTGGGCGTGAGTGCGGGAAGCATGGTGATGACGCCCCGGATCGGAACGGACTTCGTCGAGTGGCCGTCCGCGCCGGACGACCGCACCCTGGGAGTCGTCGACTTCTCGATCTTCCCGCACCTGGACGCTTTCCCAGAGAACACCCTCGCTGACGCGGAGCGGTGGGCCGCTGACCTCGGCGTCCCGGCCTATGCCATCGACGAACAGACGGCCATCAAGGTCGTCGACGGCTCCGTCGAGGTGGTCTCCGAAGGGCAATGGACGAAGTTCGGGTGAGGCCCCGGGCGGCCCTCCGGATCTGCCGAATAGAGTGCGTCGTGAAGGGCTCCGGGTAAGGCGCCATGCGTGGGCTGCGAGGCCGGGGACACCGCGGCCAGCAGTCGATCCGGGTTCCGTGACAACATGCCTCCGATACGTCTCAGTCTGCATCGACTCTCGAAGGCGGGATTCGCCAAAGGGTCCAAGAGAGGGACTTCCCATCCCGGATGTCGGCAGCGAACACGTCCTCTGCAACACCGAACACGGCCTCTGCGACACCGCGCATTGTCGACACCTCCACGTCCCTTGCCTGAAAGGGCGGATTCAGGCTGATCCACCCCACAGGATTGAGCTCGCCGGTGCACAGCAACAGCCCGTGTTCGTAGGTCATGAGGAGTACCCGCCGGTCGCTCAGGAAACATCCGTACAGGAAAAATGCAAGACCTTCGATTTCCATATCGTCCGCGTGGAGCCGAGCAAGGGGACGCCGACTCGGCCATTCCAGGACGGATATCTGGTTATCGAAGCTGGGGTGACGCGTGAGCAGCAGGCGATCTCCGGACGGTGCGAAGCTCGCCGCGATCACATTCTCGGCAACAAGCGCCACCTTGAGCCTGTCGTCCAGCACCTGCGCGACATAGATCAAAGCACCATCCTGACCCATGGCTGCATCCAGGACTACCGATCCGTCGTGCGGATGAGGCACGGTGGTCACACTGGCGTCCACCGCATCTAGAACGGCCTGGTCCAGGACATGTCCCGAGCCTAGATCCACCAGCAATACCAGATGCTCGCCCTTGGTGTCGTACTCGCGGCCTTTGTACGTCAGCCGTTCGAGTATCGGCGCGGTGACCAGCAGGCGGCCGCCCGGTAGCAACGTCGCGGAATCGGCTGCCACAATCTCGACCGGGATTGGTCGGCCTGCCGCCATGATGATGACCCGACGGGTGTCGGTCACGACGACGGTCGCCAGGTCCGGACTTGCGGCAAGAAGTTCTGCTGTGGGTGGCACGTCCAAGGACAGCCGCTGGATGGGCTGCAACTGCTCGTCCAGCGCGCTTACTGTTCCGTCAGATAAGTGGTATCTGACCACCGGCTCCATCGACTGTGGCGCAAGAACACGATCCAGCCGTAAATCCGGGAGGCGACGTACCCATTCCGCTTCGATTCGACGCACTTGGTCATCCTGCCAGCATCGGGGTGGCAGGCCCCACTGAGCCTCCGCCGGGCCGTCCAGGTCGTCAAGATGGTCTGATGGCGGAGCACCAAGCCGCTAGGGGCACAGTCAAGGTCAGTGCACTGTTCTGCCGCCGACCGTGCGCGCTGGGCCTCGATGCGCCGTGACGCTCGGTCTTCAACAGCAGCTGGCGCGGCTGGGAATCATCTGAGTGGGTTCCTCACCGAGCGACCGGCGGCGGTCTTGCGGAACCCGCAGCATGGCGAGCTGTTCATCGTTGACCAGCCGACGCAACCCTGCCCTGCCCACGCGGACACCCCGGGCCCGCGCTCAGTCCACGTCGGCCGGGATCGGGTCGAACGACGTTCCGTCCGCCGGGCCCACCTCGTGCAACCGCCCGTCCCGCACCAGGTACACGAAATTGTGCCGGGTCCGCGCGGCGAAGTCGGCCCGCTGCTCGTCGGTCCAGTCGTCGCGGTGGGTGCGGGGGTACTCGGCGTGGTCCGGTTCGGTCAGCAGCCGGACCACGTAGACGGCGTTGGCGCGCACCTCGATACGCCAGCGGTCGTCGGGCCACTCGCCCTCGGCCTCGATGACGCCGTCGACGACGTGGTCGAAGGTGAACCTGTCCAGCGCGGGCGGATACACCCGGCCGGGCACCGGGTCGACCCGCTCGCGCACGACGGTGGCGTCCTGCTTCAGGAACGTGTGCACCAGGTACCCCATCCAGAATTCGGCATCGTAGAACTTCTCGTGCTCGTTCCAGGCGATCGCGGTGCCGTCGGCGGTCGGCGCCCACTTGCACCAGTACCCGGGCTTGCTCGGGTCTGGATCCCTGGCGTCCTCGATCTCGTCGCCGTAGCCAAGGGCGTAGGGGCCGGTGGACCGGGGTTCGTGCCTGGTCTCGGCGAACGCCAGCAGGTAGTCGATCTCGTGGTGGTTCAGCGGAGGAGTGATC
Source organism: Micromonospora sp. DT47 (assembly GCF_049844475.1). Taxonomy (NCBI): domain Bacteria; kingdom Bacillati; phylum Actinomycetota; class Actinomycetes; order Micromonosporales; family Micromonosporaceae; genus Micromonospora; species Micromonospora sp. DT47. Next base: position 136,915 of record NZ_JBNCLC010000015.1, read on the forward strand.
GTCACCTGGCCGGCAAACGTGGTCTCGTAACCCACGGCGGTTCCCTTCCACGAAGCGTCACATGTGTATACCAAAGCGTGGAAGGCGCTGATCCGAGCGTGCAGGAGTTCGGGAGTGGAGGTGACCGGCACGTTGGCGGAGACCCACTGGGAATCGCATCGACCTGCGATCTTCGGGGCGGCCTACCGGATCCTCGGTTCCGAGGCCGAGGCCTGCCTGTCGGCGGCGTGGCAGCGCAGGAGCCGAACGCAAGATCTGAAATCGGCGAAGGCATCCGCTTCTGCCGCGATCAGGGCACCGGCTCACCGGTCGCTGAACGACAAGTAGCCGATGAGAGTGCGTTACGCGGCCAGGCAAGGTGGGTCTGCCGGTCCCGTTCCGCCGCTGGCCGGAATCGATTTATGTTGCCGCCTGCCTCCACAGGTCACCAGTGGTAGCTCAGGTTTACGGCTAGTGCGGCCACCGCAGTGGAGAAGAATACGGCCCATCCCACGAGCTGGCGGGAACCCACTCGCAGGTGCGCGATGAGCGCGCCGAGGAAGTACAGCACGAGGCCGGCGGCGGCAAGTATCCCCAACAGTGGAACGGCGAACCCGGCCAGCAGCCCCAAGGAGCCTGCCGCCAGCAACATGCCCAACACCGGTACCCACGACCGTGGCACGCGCTTCATGTCCGCCTGGGCCTTTGGATAGTCGTGGCCGATCAGGTAGGTGACGGCGGCGATGCCGTTGAAGACCGAGGCGAGGATGGTGACCGTGACGTAAGCGGCGAACATGAACGCTCCATGGTGGTTGTTTGCTTTAAGGACGAGGTCGCCCTGTGAGGTGTGACGTGCCGTGCTGTGACTTAGCCACTCCGTCGCGCGCTGGTGTGGCGGCCGAAGGAGCGGCGGTAGGCGGCGGGCGTGGTGTTCACCATGGCGTGGAAGCGTCTGCGGAGGTTGGCGGCCGTGGACAGGCCGACTCTGGTCGCGATCGTCTCGACGGAGAGCTCGGTTTCTTCCAGGAGGGCGCGGGCCGCCGTGATGCGCCGTTGAAGCAGCCATCGGCCGGGGCCGAGGCCGAGCTGGTCGGCGAATCTCCGGGCAAGGGTTCGCGGGGAGATGTTGGCCTGTGCGGCGAGGTCGCTGACGGTGAGGGGCTCGTGTAGCCGTTCAACGGCCCAGTCGAGGATGGGGGCCAGGGACTCCGGTGGACGGTCGGCGAGGGGTGGAGCGACGTACTGCAGTTGCCCGCCCTCGCGATGCGGTGGCATGACCATGTGCCGGGCGATCTGCGCGGCGTGGGCGGCGCCGTGGTCGTTGCGGGCCAGGTGCAGGCACAGGTCGACGCCGGCGGCGGTGCCTGCGCTGGTGGCGATGTCGCCCAGATCGATGTAGAGGGTGTCCGGCTCGACCTGGACGTTGGGGAAGCGGGCGGCGAGTTCGGCGGCCATCCGCCAGTGGGTGGTTGCTCTGCGGTGGTCGAGCAGCCCGGTCTGGGCAAGGAGGAAGGCGCCGGAGCAAATCGCGACGATGCGACCGCCGCGCCGGTGGGCTTGCCGTACCGCATCGATCACGGCGGGCGGGGCTGGCTGCTCGCGGCGTTGCCAGCCGGGGATCACGACCGTGTCCGCGGCCTCGAGCGCAATCAGCCCCTGGGTCACCACCATGTCGTAACCCGCCAGGGTCGGCACGGCGCCCGGGCGCTCCGCGCACACGCCGAACTCATAACCAGTGGGCAGACCAGGGCGGTGCACGCCGAACACCTCGGCGGCGCACGCCAGCTCAAATGTGGATTGCGGCGGCAGGACCAGGGCGACCACCCGATGAGAGCTCATGGCAGGAAAGTACCCGAGAATGTCATTCCAGACACTGGGCGGGTACGGCTGGCGCCGCGACGATGGCTCCATGACGCAAGAGTCCAGTGCTGTTCAGATCCTGCACGTCGACGAGGTCGAACCGGTGGAGGTCGTTCCCGGGATCATCCGGCGGCGCCTGCCGGCCACGGAATGGGCGCGCGGGTGGATGTACGACTTCGCCCCGGGGACGGAGTGGCCCGAGGTGGACGTGCACGAGTGCGAGGAACGCTATTACGTGGTGTCGGGGGAGTTCATCGACCAGGGCCAGCGCCTCGGGCCGGGCAGTTACGTGGTGTTCGCCCCGGGGAGCACGCACCGCCCGCGCACCGAGACCGGCGCTCGCATGATCGGCATCAGCATCCTCACCCCGTAGCCGGCCCGCCGTCGTGCGCCGGCCGCAGAGCGCCGGCGCGCGCGGCGGCAGATGCACACATCTGCCGCTGGTCGTGCGTCGCGCATCCGGTCGTGCCGATGAGCGGCCGCTTCGCTTGACTGTCCTTTAGGGGAACCTCAACCGTACAGGCGATTGATACCAGCGCTCGGGAAAGTCACGTGTGAGGCCGTTGACTGGTAGGGCGGGGCTACAGCCCCGCCCTACCAGTCAGTTCGCACGCCCGTTAGTCGCCGAGATTCCGCTCGGCATATACCTTCATCGCGTCACAGATGAAAGCCGCTGTGCCCGTGCCGTGTCGGTCGTAGGTCGCTGTGAAGCGCGGGTCGGCCGGTAGTTGTCAAGTCAACCTGAGACAGGTTGTCGTTAGCGGGCGGGTTGCTCTTGCCGGGCGGGGCTGTTGATCCA
>NZ_JBNCLC010000016.1:0-138362 GCF_049844475.1 Micromonospora sp. DT47
GGACCCAAACCGCTGTCCGTCCGGTCGTGGACCTGCCCCTGCGGGACCGCCCACGACCGGGACGTCAACGCGGCCATCAACGTGCTCGCCCAGGGACGCTGGGAGAGCCTAAACGCCTGTGGAGCGCAGGTAAGACCGGCACCCGTGCCGGCACCGCGCCGAGAAGCAGGAATCCGCCCGAACGCCGCGCGATCCACCCGCAGCGTGCAGGGAATCTCCGCCCTTTAGGGCAGAGAGATCGTCAATACTACGCCCCCGACCCGTCGAGCCAGCAGACCTGCTCGATCGGCGGGAACGTGGCGGAGAACTCCGGCGGTGCGCACTGCCTGAAGTACGGCTTCACCTCCAACCACGTCACCGGGCTGGAGGTGGTCACCCCGGACGGGCAGCTGGTGCGCCTCGGCGGTCAGGCCCCAGACGCGCCCGGCTACGACCTGCTCGGCGCCCTCGTCGGCTCCCAGGGGGCGCTCGGCATCGTCACCGAGGTGACCGTACGGCTGCTCCGGCTGCCCGAGTCGGTCCGTACGCTGCTCGCCGCCTTCCCGTCCACCGACGAGGCGGGGGCGGCGACGCGGTGCGGGAGCGGGTCGACCTGTGGGGGCCGGTCGACGGACTCGAGCTGATGCACCGGGTCAAGGCGCAGTTCGACCCGGACGGGCGCTTCGCGCCCGGCCGCTTCGTGGGAGGGATCTGACATGTCGAGCGACCTCCCGGCCCAGCGCGGCGTCGCCCGGCCGAAGGGCAGCCGGGCGGACAGCGCCCCGCCGGACGTGCTGGGACCGGTCGCCGGGTCGCCGGGCGAACCCGCCTTCGACGACCACCACCCGCCCCGCCGGGACCTGGTCAACGACTGCGTGCACTGCGGCTTCTGCCTGCCCACCTGCCCCACGTACGTGCTGTGGGGCGAGGAGATGGATTCGCCGCGCGGGCGCATCTACCTGATGAAGGAGGGGCTCGACGGGGAGCCGCTGAGCGCGTCGATGGTGCGGCACTTCGACCGGTGCCTGGGCTGCATGGCCTGCGTGACCGCGTGCCCGTCCGGGGTCCGCTACGACCGGCTGATCGAGGACACCCGGCAGCAGGTGGAACGCCGGCATCCCCGGTCCCGCCGGGAGCGGCTGCTCCGAGCCGCCATCTTCCGGGTGTTCCCGTACCCGGAGCGGCTGCGCTTGCTGCGCGGACCGCTGCGGGCGTACCAGGCCAGCGGCCTGCGGCGACTGGTCCGCCGTACCGGACTGCTGCAGCGCCTGGCGCCGACGCTCGCCACCCTCGAATCGCTGGCACCCGCGCTGGGGCGGGCGGCCCGAGTGCCGACGCGGGTCCCGGCGGACGGCGACCGTCGGGCGACCGTCGGCATGCTCACCGGCTGCGTGCAGCGGGCCTTCTTCCCCGATGTCAACGCGGCCACCGCCCGGGTTCTCGCCGCGGAGGGATGCGAGGTGGTCATCGTCCCGGACCGGCAGGGCTGCTGTGGCGCGTTGAGCGTCCACAACGGACGGCGGGAGGAGGCGCGGCGGTTCGCCCGGGCGCTGGTCGACGTCTTCGACGCCGCCGGCATCGACTACTTCGTGGTCAACGCGGCGGGGTGCGGGTCGGCGCTGAAGGAGTACGGCGAGCTGCTCCGGGACGACCCGGCGTACGCGGGGCGGGCGGCGGCGTTCGCCGGGAAGGTCCGCGACCTGTCCGAAGTGCTCGTCGAGCTGGGGCCGGTCGCCCGGCGTCACCCGCTGCCGGTGACTGTCGCGTACCACGACGCCTGTCACCTGGCGCACGCCCAAGGGGTGCGGGCGCAGCCCCGTGAGCTGCTGCGGGGGATACCCGGGCTCGAGCTGCGGGAGATCGCCGACCCGGAGATCTGCTGCGGATCGGCCGGCGTCTGGAACGTGCTCAACGCGGAGCCGGCGGCGCAGCTCGGGGAACGCAAGGCCGGCGACGTTCTGGCAACCGGCGCCGACCTGCTCGTCACCGCCAACCCTGGCTGCCTCATGCAGGTCGGCGCCGCGGTCGCGCGGCTCGGCGGCGCCGTTGCCCTCGCCCACACCGCCCAGGTGCTCGACGCGTCGATCCGCGCCCGACCGGTCACCGACCTGCTGAGGTGAGGAGCGGCCCCTCCTGCCGCTGCCGCGACCGGAAGAGTGACGAGGTCGCGCACATCGTCACGGATCTGTCGGATGCACGTCACGCGCGGGCCGTCGAGCGCTCGCGTTCCGGGGCGGATCGGGTGGTGACGGGCGTACCGCCCGCCAAGCGACCGGCGCCCGCGCGGGATCCCACGGTCGGACCCTTGCCGGGCATACCGACAGGGACCACGATGAGATCATGACCGATGGATTTATCTTGCGGGTGGTGTCCGACGGGCCGGTCACCGATGAGGAACTGGCCGAGCAGGCGCGCCATCTCAAGGACCACCTGAACCAGCTTCCGGGTGTCGAGGCGACGGAGCTCGTCGAGCAGGCCGCGCCGGGGACGCGCGATCCGGTCAGCATCGTCTTCGGCACACTCACCCTCGCCGTCTTCTCTTATCCGACTGCGAAGCGGGCCGCGGCGGACATCAAGCACCTGATCGAGGTCATCAAGCGCTACCAGGAACGCAACAAGGGCAAGCATCTGCGGATGACCCTCCCGGACGGCACCGAGATCGACGTGCGGGACGTGTCGGAGAAGACCATGACCGAGGTCATCAAGTCGGTGTCGGTGCCCCGGCAGGGCACGCCCGCCGTGCCGCAGAAGGTCGATGGTGAGTGACGCAGGGGCGTCCGGACCCGGTGGGCACCCACGGTGAAGCGCGCGCTCCTCATCGGTGTGGGCACCTACGCCAGCGAAGCGCTGCCCGACCTGGACTCACCCGCCAGTGACCTCAAGGACTGGGCACAGCTGCTCCGGGACCCCGGGCTCGGCGCCTTCGACGAGGTCCGGGACTCCCTCGACGACGACGCCCACGCCGCGCAGGTCACGCTCTACGACTTCCTGAAGAGCGCCGATCGCCACGACTTCCTGCTCGTGTACTACTCCGGCCACGGGCGACTGCACGACGGGCATCGGCTCTACCTCACCGCTGCCGACACCGACCCGGACCGCCTTCCGCCGACCGCGGTACCGGCCGACGAACTGAGGCACTGGATCGACGAGTGCCGGGCCAGCGAGCTGGTCCTGATCCTGGACTGCTGCCACGCGGGCGCCTTCGGCGACCTCAAGCAGCGCGGGGACCGCAGCCGCATCGTCGTGGTGTCCGCCGGGGTCACCGAGTTGGCACACGAGGGTGACGGTTACAAGCAGCACGCGCTGCCGTCCGCGTTCTCCGGCCCTTTCCTCGAGGGGCTGCGGACCGGCGCCGCCGACCGCGACGGCAACGGGATCATCAGCGTCCGGGAGGCCTTCGAGTACGCGGCTGTCCGGATGGTCGACCGGGAGCACCGGCAGACCCCCCAGATGCGGGCCGCCGGCGTCGGGGACCTGATCCTCAGCAACGCGCCCCGGCGGCCCGAGCTGATTCCGGGCGACCTCCTCGCGCTCACCCGCAGCGGACTCGCGTCGGCACGGGTGCTCGCCGTGGACGAGCTGAGCAACTGGGCGCACGGCAAGCACCGGACCCGCGAGCAGCTGGTGGCCGCGTTCGAGACGCTCGAGACCCTGGAGCGGGACCCGGCTGAGCGCGTGGCCGCGCGAGCCCGGCAGGCCCTGTCGGGTCGGCTCCGCGTCACCCGCGCCGAGGTCGAGGACGACCCCGGCCCGGAGCCGCCGGGCGACCCCAACTGGGCGGCTGGCAGCACGTTCTATGAGGTGAACGTACGGTTCTTCTACGACTCCGACGGCGACGGCCACGGCGACCTGCGCGGGATCACCGAGAAGCTGGACTACCTGCGCCGGCTGGGGGTGGAATGTCTGCTGCTGAACCCGATCATGGCGTCGCCGTCGCCGGGTGACGGTTGGGCGGCGTCCGACTTCGAGGCCATCGACGAGGGCCTCGGGCAGCCGTCGCACCTGCTGGAGCTGCTCAGCCTCGCCCGTCGGCAGGGTCTGCGGGTGGTGCTGGACCTGGTGCTCAACCACACCAGCGAAGAGCATCCGTGGTTCAAGGCCTCTCGGAGCGACCCGGACGGCCCGTACGGGAACTTCTACGTGTGGAGTGACACGGGCGGCGACTACGCCGAGGCGGACGAACCGCTCAGCAGCCGTGGCGCGGGTTGGACGTACGACGGTAGACGGCGACAGTACTACTGGCACCGCTACAGCCCCCACGAGCCGGACCTGAACTACGACGCGCCCGAGGTGCGGGTCGCGATGCGTGACGTGATGGACTTCTGGCTCCGGGAGGGGGTCGACGGCCTGCGCCTGCTGACGGTTCCCTACCTGTTCGAGCGCACCGGCACGCCGAGCAAGGGACTCGACGAGACGCACAGCTACCTGCGGGAACTGCGGTCCTGGCTGGATTCGACATACCCGAATCGGATCTTCATCGCGTGGAGCGAGGACTGGCCGGCAGGCGCCAGCTCCTACTTCGGCACCGAGGAGCACCCCGAGTGCCACCTGGTGATGTACGCCTCGCTCATGCCGAGTCTGCTGCTCGCCATGCGGCGTGAGGCGCACCGGCCGGTGTCGCGGGTGCTGTCGCAGATGCGTGACCAGCCAGGTGACCGCCACTGGGCGGTGTTCCTGCGCAACGGGGACGAGATGTCGCTGGGCCTGCTGCATGAGCGGGAACGCGACGAACTGCTGCACACCTACGCGCCGCTGGCCCGCATGCGGGGGTCGACCGGAATCCGCAGGCGGACGGCCAGCCTGCTCAACGACGACCGGGGGCAGCTCGAACTCGCCTTCGCGTTGTTGCTGTCAATGCCCGGCGTTCCGGTCATCTACAACGGCGACGAGATCGCCATGGGCGAGAACCTGTCGCTGCCCGGCAATCGGGCGGTCAACACGCCGATGCAGTGGGCACCGGACCGCAATGGTGGCTTCTCCGTGGCACAGCCGGAGAACCTGCCGGCGCCGCTGGTCCACGAGTCGATCTACGGCTACATGGCGGTCAACGTGGAGAACCAACTCCGCTCACGGTCCTCCCTGCTGCACGTGGTCGAGAAGCTGATCGAGACGCGCCACGCCTGGACGGCGTTCTCCCGCCCTGGCTGCCGCATCGTCCGGTCGACCAACCCGACCGTGCTCGCATTCCTCCGCGGCGAGCGCGACGACGAGGTGCTGTGCTTGTTCAATTTCTCCCGGTACCCACAGACGACGACCCTGACCCTGTCCTCGCACGCCGGCCGTCGGCCGCGGGAGCTCATGGGCGGCGCCGAGTTCCCCAAGGTGCAGGAGTCCGGCGAATACGACATCGGCCTGGCCGGTCATGGCTTCTTCTGGCTCTCCCTGTCGACGGCGGAGCCTCGCCCCTCGCCCACCTGACGCCGGGCCAGGCCGCTGGCCGGCGGCGGTCGGCACTCGGTTAGCGCGTGCCGAGATGCATGGTCGCCGCGCGTTCCCTGGCCGCTAAGCGATCCGCTTGGCCAGGTAGGCGACCATCATGCGGGTCACGCCGTACGCAGCCAGCCGAGGGTCTTCATGGTGGAGAGGCTGGTCGCCTTGAGGCCAGCGCCGGAGACGGTCCAGAGCACTCCGTCGACCACCAGTGACCGGCGGATCGGCGCCAGGTCCTCGGGACGCCCCGTGCCCAGCGTGTGGTCGACCGTGCCGACCTCGGTGAACCCGCCGTCGCCGACCCGTAGAGCCAGCGCCACGTTGCTCGGCAGGCCCGCTTTGCCCACGACACTCTGGTCGTTCACCGCACCAGGGTTGCCCACGGCGCCTTTGCGGTAGACGGTCAGTGGGACCACGACCAGGCGTTCGGCCGGCCAGTAGAGGAACGCATGCGGGTCGAACTCCGCCTCGGAGTGCCCCTGCTTGACGTGATACTGGGCGATCCGGGTCGGCTTGGCCGGGTCGGAGACGTCGAAAAGGGAGAGCTGGGTGCCCTGGACACGGCCCTGGTTGGACGCCTCCTGCCCGACGCCGAGCAGCCGTCCTTCGCCGGCCGGGTGCAGGTACGCCGAATACCCGTTGATCTTCAGTTCGCCGCTCACCTTTGGCGCCGTCGGGTCATGCAGGTCGACGGTGTAGAGCGGGTCGGTCTGCCGGAAGGTGACGACGTACCCGGTGCCGCCGACGAACCGTACGGCGTGGATCCGTTCCCGCTTGCCCAGTCCGGTGACCTTGCCGACCTTGGTCAGCGTCGTACCGTCGGCGCGCAGGACGTACACGCTGGACGTCGAGTCAGGCTTGTCGCCCCAGGTACGGCCACTGGTGGTGGCCACTCGCAGGTGTCCGTCCCACTCCGACATGGCGTACTGGTTGATCAGCCAGCCCGGTACGGACGCGGCGGCGACGTACCGCGGGGCACCCGCGCCCGAGGTGTCGAACTGGTAGATCTCGGTGGTCTCGTCCTTGGGATCGGGTGCGACCTTCCGCGCGGTCAGCATCGGCAGCACCCGCCAGCGCTGGTCATTGGCGACGTACAGCCGGGGTCCGTTGCTGTAGACGGTGTCGCCGTCGGCGATCACGGTGACCGGGTCGCCGCCGCCGAGCGTGGCCACACCGAGGTCGAAGCTGAGCACGGTCACCAGCGACGTGCCGGAGTAGCTGGCCGGCCGGCTCACCCGGTCGCAGCCGACCCGTCCGGTGCTGGTTCGCCCGCCGGAGGTGACCTCGTACCGGGGCAGCCAGTCGTCGGCGCTGGCGTTGTCGATGATCTCGCGGTTGGCGCCGGTGCGCTGCTCGTCGGTGGCCCGTTCGCGGTATGGGAAGTTCAGCCGGGGCGCGGAGCGGACAACGACGCGGACCGTCGTGCCCACCTGGCGGGCGTCCACCAGATTGCCGTCGATCCGGTATTCGCCGATGACCTTCGGCGCGCCGGAAAGGTCGACCATGATCAGCCGGGGGCCGACGATGTCGTCCGGCATCGGGGCAGAGCCGCCGTCCGCCGGGGCGGGGCGCCCGCCTCCCTCGGGGACGGCGGGTTTCGCCGTTCCAACCCACCCCTCGCGGAGCAGCACCAGCGCCCGATCACCCTGCAGCAGCAGGCTGTCTTCGGCCCCACCGAACCCGCCGGGTGCCAGTTTCAGTTCCCCGGTCAGCTGGCGGGTGGCCGGGTCGACCACGTACAGCTTGCCTTGGCGGACGGTGACGATCCGCTTGCCGTCGGTCTTGACCAGGTCCGGTTCGTCGACCCCGGCCTCGTGGGTGTTGGTGCCCGAGTAGCCGGCGGCGGCAGCCCCGGCCGCCGTGTCGCCCAGGGCTGCCGCGTTGGCCCCGGGCGCCGCATCCGCCCGCTTCGCTCCGGCGGGCGCCCCGGCCTGTTCCGCAATCTCGGAGGTACGGATGTCCCCGTTCGGCCCGAACCCCCAGGGCCCGACGTACGCCATGGCAGCCGTCTTGAGCTGCTGCAGCGCCTCCGCGCAGGAGTCGAACGCGACGAGCCGGAACCCGCCAGCCGGCAGTCCCCGGTCACGTGGTGGCGCGGGGACCGGCTCCGCCGTACAGCCGGTGACCAGGGCCAGGCTGGCAACCAGGGCCAGTCCCATGACCCGGGCTGGAGTCATGACTCGGGGGATGCCCGGGGCGGCCGTTCGATGGGGCACGCCGACGCTGCTGCCTGTCATGCCCCTACGACGTGTCCGCCCCGGGCTGGGTTCCCCGCCCGGGGCAGCTGGTTCAGGCCGGTACGGCCCCCGGTCGGCCCGGCTCGACGACCCGGCCGTTGCCTGGCGTCGGCGGTGGCCGGTACGGACCCGGGACTCGGCCGCGAGGATCGCTTGAAGCAGCCCTGGGAACGATGAAGGCCCACCGAGGATAGGTCCGGATCCGGTGTGAGGGCGGCGCGAGCGCCTGGCCGCAGTGCGACGACGACTGAGACGGGTAACGGACACCTCGTGGGGCGGCAGGCGTGTGGGGCTTCGCCCTACCCTCTTCAGTTGATCCGGATGAACCTGGCGACGCTCGGCGTGTCCTGCGTGTCGAGCGCGAAGAGCAGGTAGTCGCCCGGCAGCGTAACGCCCGTGTCGGCCGGGATCGGCAGCGTGTACGTCGTGCCGCTGACGCTCGTCGGCGTGAGCGGGATCCGCCGCTGGTCGGTGTTGACGGTGTGCGTGACGGCCGAGGTGCGCACGAGCGCGAAGCGCGGGACCGGTGCGCCGGTGGTCACCGTGATCGTCGTTCCGGGCCGCGCCGTCGCGGGCGCGGCGGTGATCGTCGGCCGGACCCGCGCGGACCCGTCGGGGTTCAGCAGATACGGCGGTGTGAAGATCTGGCCGTTCGGATGGTTGGTGGCGCACGAGCCGCAGAGCCCGCCGCCGCCCGAGAACACCCGGCCGTCGGGCAGCAGGAGCGCGACGCTGTGGTACGTGCGCGGCTCCACCTCCGGCGCCATCGTGGTGAACTGGCCGGTCGCCGGGTCCCACAGTTCCGGGCTGGACACGGCTCCGGTGTCGGTGAAGGCCTGCGGATGCTGCTGGCCGCCGAGCGCCAGCACAGTGCCGTCCGGCAGGACGACGCCGTTGCCGAACGCCCGGGCGTACGCCATGTCCGCGACGCGCGTGGTGACGACCGGCTGTCCGCTCCCGGCCGTGATGTCCAGGGTGTACGCCCGCCGGGTGGCCTGGACGTTGGTGACGGTACCGGCGTCCTCGTACGCCGTGGCCCCGCCGAAGGTCAGGATCTTGCCGATGTCGTACATGACCGCGTTGCCGTTCATCGCGTCGGCGCTGTCGGCGCGGTTGCCGGCGCCGACGATGGTGCCCGCCCCGCTCGTCGTGATCCAGTTCATCTGCTTGCTCGGGCCGGCGTGGAAGACCGCGCCGCCGGAGATGGCGAACAGCCAGGCGTGGTTGTCGGAGCGGTAGACACCGCCCGGGTCGGCGGTGAGGATCCGGGTGGCCGTGACGCCGGTCAGCTTCGCCCACGTGCCGCTGCTGCCGCTCAGCGTGAAGACCTCGCCGTCCTTGTTGCCGGCGGCGTCGTACCAGGAACCGCCGAGCGTGAACACGCGCCCGTCGGAGAGCAGCGTGGTGCTTTGGTAGGCGCGCGGGATCTGCATCCGCGGCCCTTCCGCCCACGAGTTGAGCGCCGGGTTGTAGATGGTGGTCGCGCCGTCGGTGCTGCCGCCGTTGATGAGCACCCGGCCGTCGGCCAGGACGGCGAGCCCGCTGCAGAACATCTGGTGCTGGGTGTTGATGTTCGCCGGCGGGCTGACCGCACCAGTAGCGAGGTCCAAAATGGACACGATCGTCGTGGCACCGAACTTGTCGAATCTCATGTCGCCGACTGCGGCGAAGGTGAGCACCTTGTTGTTGGGCAGCAATACGGCGGAGACGGGTACGGCGGGGAAGCCGATCGGCGCGTCCCACCTGCCGCCGACGCCCGCGGCCGGCGCCGAGCCGTGCACCTCGATCTCGGCCGCCGCCGACCACGGGCCGCGGTTGCCGGCTTCCGTGGTGGCGGTCAGCCGCACGTAGCGCGCGTCGACCTCGGCGAAGGCGACGGTCTTCGCGGTCTTGTCGTCGACCCACGTGGCGTTCGCCACCGGCGTGGCCCAGGCGCTGCCATCGACGCTGACCGAGATGGAATAGCGGCCGATGTTCCCGTTGTTGGACGCGTCGGCGCGTGGCAGGTAGGTGAGGCCGCCGATTCTCTTCGTGGCCTTCATGTCGATGGTGAGGGTGTGCGGCAGCGGCGTGGCCGGCGAGTACTGGGAGTGCCACAGCGTCGTGGCGTTGCCGTCCAGCACGTTGCTTGCGGGATACGCTGCGGACTGGTCGCTGGCGCTCGCGGTCCAGCCTGCCCGGGGCAACGCCCCGGCCACGGCCGGGCCGCCGATCACCTTGATCTCGGCCGCCGCGGACCACGGGCCGCGGTTGCCCGCCTCGGACAGGGTGGTCAGCCGTACGTAGCGCGCGTTGACGGCGGCGAAGACGGCAGTCTTCACCATCTTGGTGTCGCCCCACGTGCCGGTCGCGACCGGCGAGCCCCACGCGGTCCCGTTGCTGCTGACCGAGACGGAGTAGCGGCCCACGTTGCCGTTCGACGACGTGTCCTGCCGCGGCAGATACGTCAATCCCTTGATGCTGAGCGCGCTGCGCATATCGATCGTGATGGTGTGCGGCAACGGCGCGGCGGGAGTCGCGTAGCGCGAGTGCCAGATCGTCGTCGGCTGGCCGTCGAGCACGTTGCTGGCCGGGTAGGTCGGTGCCTGATCGCTGGCCGTGGCGATCCAGCCCGTTGTGGGCAGGACCAGGTCCCGCTTGACGTACGACTCCCCGGGCGGTTCGCTCATCGCCATGGGGCCGGGCATCGGCGGCTCGCCGGTCGGCGCCACGGCGGCGCGGTGGCCGGCGTGCGGGTCGACGACCGGGGACCCGCCGCCCGGTGCGGGTTGGGCCGGGTTGCCGGGATCGCGGGCGTAGCTGGGCATCGGCACGGCGAGCAGACCGATCAGGAGAACCACAATCGGGATCAGGCGACGCTCGAACGGGCGCCCGAAGAGACGCTTCGTCGGTCGGACTGCCATCGGCGACACCCCCGTCACGCCGAGAACTCCTGGCCAGCGGCGGTCGGGAGCCACTGGGTTAGTGAATAGGCTCCCACCCGGCAGCGCCGAGGCCATCAGCTGAAAGTACGGAAGACGGGCACCAGAATTGGTGTGGTTTGGACCGCCTCACAAATACGACTTCGGCCGATTTGTGGTGAGTATCCCCGTGAGTGTTCGGAGTGGACGCGACTCCGGCGTCCGTGAAGATCTCGTCAATTCTTATCCGCATCTGAATCACTTCCTCGTCCGTAGCGCACTACCCGGTGTTGCTTGAACCGTCGACAGGTTGACGTAACAGAGCGACGACCAGAAACCGCCGCTGACCAGGGAATACGAACGACCGCTCATCCGGTCATCTCCCTCTTCCGCAGGGAGGCGAAGCCGCGCCGCTCCCGGTCTGTGGGCGGGCCGACCGGCTGATCGGCTGACATCTGCATGGCCGACGCCGTAGAGGCCCTCCAAGGGCCGGCAGCGCAGGCCGCCGATGCCTTGATCGCACGTGCGGCCACCGCCGCGCAGCTGGACCCGGCCCCAGTCGAGGAGGCAGGCCGGCGCCTATGGAACGCCCTTCCCGCAGCGGTACGCGAACGGATGATCGCCGCCCATTCAACCCGACACCGCGGCGTTGTGGTTCACGTGATCCGGGCAGCGGGCGGTACCGTCGTCGGCATGATCCTGCGCCGTCGACGCGCTGCCGGCCTGCTCGCCGTCCTCGTGCTGATGACCGGTGCGTGCGGGCAACCCGATCGCCGGCCCAGCGCGACGCCCGGGCCGTCGACTCCAGGCCGGGCTGCTGCGGGCGGTGCCGACCACCTGGTCCGCGTCCCGGTGCAGGTGCAGGTGCCCGCCGGCCTAACAGCCGCCCCGTACGACGTACCGCGCCACCTGAACCTGCCGGCGGGCTGGTCCGCCTCGGTGTACGTCCGGGCGGCCAAGCCGCGGTTCATGGCCCCGACCCCGGCCGGCGACCTGCTGCTGTCCCAGCCCAGCCGGGGAACTGTCCTGCTGATTCGCAAGGGCGCCGACGGCACCGGTCAGGCCAGTGAGTTCCTCACCGGCCTCAACCGGCCGCACGACATCGTGTTCGCCGATGTCGCCGGTCGCATATGGGTTTTCGTCGCCGAGGCGGACCGGGTGGTGCGCTATCCATACGGCACGGGGGACCGGCCGGGACCCGGCGAGGTGGTCGCCGACGGCCTGCCCGACACCAGCACCGCCGAACTGCGCGGCCAGTACGCGCACGTGCTGAAGAACATCGCCGTCCGCGATGGGCGGCTGTACGTCTCGATCGCCTCCACCTGCAACGTCTGCGTCAGCGACACCCGGAGCGATCCGCAGCGCGGAGCGATCTACACCTACGACGCGGCCGGGCGCAACGCCGATCGCCGGTTGTTCGCCCGTGGCCTGCGCAACGCCGAAGGGCTCGCGTTCGCCCCCGACTCGGGTGACCTGTGGGCGGTGGTCAACAACCGCGACAACCTGCCGGTGCCCGACGACCGGGACGTCAACGGCGACGGCCGCGGCGACCTCGGCCGCCGGGTCACGACGTACGTGGATGACCACCCGCCGGAGCCCTTCACCCGGGTCCGCGAGGGCGGTTTCTACGGCTGGCCGTTCTGCAACCCGAACCCCGACCGGGGCGTGCGCAACATGCCGTACGACCGGGACTACGACCTCAACCGGGACGGGCGGGCGGCCGATTGTGCGACGGCCACGCCGATCGACGTGGGCATCCCGGCGCACTCGGCCCCGCTGGGTCTGACCTTCACGGCCGGTACGGCGGCACCGGACCTCGGCGCGGTGATCGCCCTGCACGGCTCGTGGAATCGCAGCCGGCCCACCGGATACAAAGTGATCCACTTCCCGTGGCGGCAGGGCCCGGGCGAGCAGCGTGACCTCGCCACCGGGTGGCTCGACGAGTCGACGGGCGATGCGTGGGGCCGGCCGGTCGACGTCGCGATCGACGCGGACGGCACGCTGCTGGTCAGTGACGACGCGAGCGGCGCGGTGATCCGGCTTGCGCCGCCCCGCCCCGCCGGCTGATCGCCTGCTCGGTATCGGAGCTTGCACTGGTCGAGCAGATCGGCTGTCTGGGCCGCCGCAGACCCTGACGGCTACCTGCTCTGGCTGAAGGTCCCGCATACCGAGCCCCACCTGCCCTCACCGATACTGGCGGCGCTGGGCGGCCAGCACTGCGTTCTTCACCTCGTCGGGCAACTCCACCGCGTCGTCGGTCCAGCCCCCGCCGCCGAGCCTCGAGCGCGAGGCGGGCGTGCAGGCTGAGATAACGCGCGTGAGGTGTGGTCGTGATGACACCCGGCACGAGCGCGGCGGCGTGCGCCCCGATCACGGCCTCCACCGCAAGAGGCTGCCGACCGGTGTCCTCCGGGGTGTCGTCGTTAGTCGTCCACGCGAGACCAAGAAGCAGCGTCATCTGGTTCGACCGGTGTTCGGCACCGGCTGAGTGCAGGGGCCGTCGTGGTCGGCGCGGAGCAGGCAGCGCCGGCCGCCGGGCATCAGCAGGTCACAGAAGACCCGATGCCGTACGTTCTGGTCGTCCTCGCCCGACACGGTGGTCTCCCCCGGGTCGGCCTGCGGCAGCATCCCGGTCCAGCGGGCCATCACCCGGGCCAGCCGCTGCGCGGCGGGCAGGTCGGCGGCGGTAACCGGCAGGTGCATGACCCAGCGCTCGGTCACCGGCGCTCGCCGTTCGCCACGCGGGCCTGCTCGGACTGCCAGCGGCGCAGCGCGTCCTTGATCCTGGCCGTCTCCCGGCGGCTCTCGGCGAGGGCGGCGTAGACGCTGGCCATGTCGCCGGCCACCCGGTCGAGGAAGGCGTACACGTCGGCGGGCTCCAGGCCGCGGCGTCCGAGCCCGGCGGGCTTGAAGCGGCGCTCGCGCACCTGCCACGGCAGCAGCGAGGTGTACGCGGACGAGCGGTAGGCGGTCGCCCCGCTCCCCTGCCCCGGTCGTTCGTCGCGGACGCTCATCAGCCTGCCCCTCCTGCTCCTGGAAGGGGTGGGCCCGCCTGCCCGTCCCGTGCTGGCGGACCCACCCCGCCCTGACACCGCAGCTTGCATCAGCGGTACGGCACCAGGGCTGCTCAACGGATTGCCGATCGAGAAGCGGGGGGGGGGGGGGGGGGGGGGGCCCGCCCGCCCCCCGCGCCGGTAGTCATCCTTTGACAGTGCGAAGTGGACGCGCAACGTTCGGAGGCGGATTTTCTGGGACAGACCTTGACTTATCTTACTGAAACCCATAGATGTTCCAGAGACGCGTCACGCCCTGTTGCGGAATGGAATCAAGGAGTGCCCGGATGGCAGAGGACATCGGATCGACCGTGCCGCGCCGGCAGCTCGGCCGGCTGCTGCGCCAGTTCCGCACCGAGGCCGGCGTGACGCTCGACGCCGCGGCCGAGGCGCTCGAATACAGCCGGCAGAATGGAGGCGGGCAGGTGCACAACGAGTACGGGGTCCGCACAACAAACCACGGCTGGTGCCCCGGGTGGGATTCGGAGCACCGGCCGTGGTCGGCGGCCGGTCAGAGGTGGCCGCACTGCCCTTGCACTGGCCCGGTCACCTGGTTGGGCTCGCCATCATCGCGCGGCGCGGGATCGTTGCCGGCGCATTCCAGGCGTCCGCGAATCACGTTGCCGGAAAGTAGGGACGGTCCTCGGCCGTCGACGACGGTCACCGGCCCGGATATCGAGGACTTGACAAGCCTGAAGTCACCGGAGGTGCCAATGACGGACAGCGGTCCGCTGACTGAACTGTCGTGGATGGCCAGGCCCGCCGCTCCCTCGGCCCGCATGGGACCCTTGACGACACTGTCGTGAACCACCAGGTTCGCCCCCATGCCGACGGACACGGGCCCACCTACGTTCGCGTCCCTGAGGCACGTCGTCCCCGCTTCGACCTTGAGCTGCCCGGAGTACTCGCCTGTGATGATGCGGGAGCAGGTGGCCTTGAGCGCGAAGTTCCACCGGTACAGGCGCGACACGCGGCCGTAGTACAGATTGCCGTCCCCGCCCTTGGTGAGGAAGGCCACCCGGCCGGAGGCGAGCTCGGCGGTCTGCCACGTCACCGGATCGATACGCCACAGGCTGTCGGATATCGCGGCGTAGAGGAATCGGTCCTCGGCGAGAACCAGACCGCGCTCGTGGCCGTACATGGTCGTCACGTTCGGGAACAGCCGCTCAGCTCGCCTCACGGTACGGGTCCCCGGATCGAAGGTGAAGAGCGTCCCGTCCGATAGGCCCCAGACCATGCCCGCTGCATCGACAACAAGAGCGTTGACGGCAGATCCCCCGGGCACCGGGACAACACGCTCGACGACCTGCTTGGTATCGGGGTCGAACACGAACAACTCAGCTTGGCTGGCCGACGGTTCGATGCCGTACCCACCATTGATCGACGTGCCCCCGTAGAGCAGCCCATCGTGCTCGACGAGGCTGACGACGCTCTGCTGCGGCACGATGTCGCGATACGTCTCGACCTCGCCATTGGACGGCGTCCAGAAGCTCAGCGCCCCGCCCAGGCGTCCGGCTCGCGGGATGCTGCCCACCGCGATCTCGTCACCGAGGTCGACGAACGCCTGCGCGCGTTGCTGCTCGTCGCCGAGAATGGCCTTCGGGACGGGATTGGTGCCGTAGGCCCACGGCTTGGTGGTGTCGAATGCCAGCAGGTTGCCGTCCGGGTAGCGCCCGTACAGCAGGTGGTCGCCCTGACTCCCGAACCCCTCCACTTGTCCAGCTCCGGACAGCAGCGTCATGACGTCGTCTTCGGGATCGAACCTCGCCATCCCGGGCGGCGACAGGAACCCACCGATGTAGACGGCTCCGTCCGGCCCGGTCCCCATCGCCTGGATCGGGTTGGGGGCGCCTTCCAGGTCCTCTTCGCCGATGTACCGGGTCGCGTGGGTCTGCGGGTTCCACAGGTAGACCCGGCCGTAGTAGTACGTCATCGACAGGGTCGGGCCCGGCCACGCCGGGTCGGCCAGGTCGATCCAGTCCCAACTGCCCGGCAACGCGTTCGGCTTCCACCCGACGGGAGAGTAGGTGTGGGTCTGCAGGTCGTACTGGACGACGCCGTCGGCCACGATCCGAAAGTAGACGTAACGGCCCGTCGGATCGGGTTCGGACACCATCCGGCCGGAGATCGCGGGGATGGTGTTCACGACGGTTCCGTCGCTCAGCCGGTAGACGAGAAGATCGCTCGAATGGTCGAGTCGGATGAACAGATAGTCGCCCGCCAGCGTCATGTCGTACACGGCTTCTTCGTCCACGTACCGGGCCGGCAGCGCGATGTGCTGCACATCGCCGGTCTTGCGATCGAAGCGGGCCAACTTCGCGTTCGGCTTGGTGCCGAAGTACACGTAGTCATCATCGATCGCGAGCGACTGGCCGTAGGTCTCACCCGCGATGATCTGGCCGTGGTCGGTGAACCGGCTCGTCGAGGGGTCGTAGGAGAAGAGCTTCCCGCTCGGGTAGGTCCCGCCGTAGACGACACCATCAGGTGCCGCGGCCATCCGCCAGATCTGCTCGCCGGGGAACGGTATGCCCAGGGAAGTCACGGCCGTATCGCCGGGTGCCCAGGTGTAGACCCTGCCGTTTGTCATCCCGAAATACACGGCGCGTTGGGGCTTGGCGAACGTCACCGCCCAACTGCCCGTACCGGAGGGCAGTCGCTGGCCGAAAAGGACTTTGCCCGATCTGATGTCGGTGACCTGGAACATCGCCGGGATCTCGCTGTTGCCAGCCGTTACCCAGTACGCCTGGGGCCGCCCCTCCTGGTCGACACCCTGCGCCTGATATTGCGAGAGCACGCGGGAGTTGATGGCGTGGCCCAAGTCCTCCTCGGCGCCGACGATCGGAGCGGGAGCGGACGGTGGGGCGGCGAGTGCGGCCTGCGGCGTGGCCGTCGCGGTGAGGAAGCCGGCGAGTAGCGCGCCAACGGTGAGTAACGCGGCCGCGATGGGTGGCCTGGTTCTTGTCATGCCTGTTCCTCCAGCGCCTGTCCGAGAGGGTCATCCGTCTTCGATGTTGCTGTCCGGCCCGCAATCTCTGCGGGGTAGGCGCCGGTCTCCGCGGCGGCCACCCCGCGCAGCGCCAGCCGGACCAGGCCGGGGCCGAGCTTGCCGTCCGCACCCAAGGCGAGGATGTCCCCGTCGGGCTTGCGCAGATCCGCCACGAGCGCCTCGCGCGGCTGGGACCGCCGCTCTTCCAGCTCTGCCACAGCGCGCATATCTGTAGGCACCTCCGCAGTAACGGCCCTGACCGTAACTTTCCTACCGTGGAGACGTCAAGGAACGCGCCCACACACGGCACACGCCTCTGATCCGCCCTAGCATGATTTACGGTCCAGGCCGATAGTAGGTTCTCAACAACGCCAACCGAGATAGCCATCCGCCCGGTCACCTGCGAAGAGGGGAAGCGATGATCGACAGCGCCACCCGGACGACCCCGCCACCTGGCCGCTGGAGACGCTGATGCGCGAGGACACGGCCTACGTCGGCATCGACATCGGGGGCACGAAGACCATCGCCATGCTGGTGACCCCGGCCGGGAACGTGGTGGGCCGCGCCCAGGCCCCGACGCCCGCCCGGCAGGGTCCCAGGGCGGTGCTCGACACCGCTGCGGGACTCGCCGGGCAGCTACTCAGCGGCGATCGGAGAACGAGCGTCGGCATCGGTGCCGCGGGAACCTTGGACCCGGCCACCGGCACCGTCCGGTACGCCACCGACAGCCTGCCCGGCTGGGCCGGCACCCGCATCGCCGCCGAACTCGCCGCACGGCTGGACCGGCGGGTAAGCGTCGACAACGACGTCAACGCCGCCGCGCTCGGGGAGGCGTGGACCGGCGCGGGGCGTGAACGCGAGCACCTGCTGCTGGTCGCCGTCGGGACCGGCCTCGGCGCTGGCCTCATCCGTTACGGCCGCGTCGAACACGGCGCCCACGGTGCGGCGGGCGAGGTCGCACACCTGCCAGCCCCTGGTGCCGAACGGCTGCGCTGCGGCTGCGGGCGTCACGGACACCTGGAAGCGCTCGCCTCCGGCACCGGGCTCGGCGCCGCGTACGCTCTGGCCACCGGCGAGCAGGTGACCGGGCGGGATGTCGCCGCCCGGGCCGCGGCCGGCGAGACCACAGCCCGGAGGGTGCTCACCCTGGCCGGCGAGGCGCTGGGCGGCGCGCTGGCCGGACTCGTCGCGTTGCTCGACCCGCAGGCGGTCATCGTGGCCGGCGGCGCGGCGCCCGCGCTGTTCCCCGCCGCGACCAGGGCATACGCCGCCGAACTGCTGCCCGCCTGGGCCGACGTACCGCTGCTGCCGGCCGCACTGGGCGACGATGCCGTGGCCATCGGGGCCGCCCGACTAGCCATGGAGGACAAGTGACGCTCTTCGAGGACCTCCGCGGTGGCCTGGTGGTGTCGTGCCAGCCACTGCCCGACGAGCCCGACGACCCGATGCGCAATCCCTACCTGCAGGCGCGAGTCGCCGCCGCGGCCGCGATGGGCGGTGCGGTGGCCATCCGCGCCAACGGACTGGCCGACATCACCGCCATCCGCGCCGCCGTCGCCGTACCTGTGATCGGGCTGGCCAAGCACGGCACCGCCGGCGTGTTCATCACCCCAACCCCGGCACACGCAGTGCAAGTCGCCACAGCCGGAGCGCACATCGTCGCCGTCGACGCCACCGACCGGCCCCGCCCGGACGGGGGGATGTTCGCCGACACTGTGCGCGCCGTACACGCCCACACCACCGCCCTGGTACTCGCCGACGTCTCCACCCTGAGGGAGGGCCTAGCCGCGGCCGATGCCGGCGCCGACGCAGTGGCCACCACGCTGTCCGGCTATACCTCAGGCAGGCCCGCAACAGACAGACCCGACCTGGAGCTCGTGGCGCGACTCGCCGAGCTACTGCCTGTGCCGGTAATCGCCGAAGGCCGCTATCGCACGGCGGAGCAGATCGGGCACGCCTTCGACGCCGGCGCACACGCCGTCGTGATGGGCAACGCCATTACCTCACCACTGTGGATTACCCGCCGTCTCATCCCGGCCACCCCCCGCGGGGCCGGCCGACCGCGGTGCGGCCAACCCGGTCAGCGGTAGTCGGCGGTGGCCGGACGGTTCCGACCCGCGGGAAGACCCACTGGAAGGTGAAGTCGTGCTCGTCGGCCGCGAGGCCGGACATCGCATCGGCGACGAGCTCCAGCTCGTAAAGGTGGTTGCGTGGAAGCACTGCTCAGCGCGTTCCCGGTGGGAGCGCCTTCCCACGTCACAGAACCCGTCATAGTGCTAGCCGCCCGCTGCTCAGCGGCGCAGGCGGCGGGAGCAGGCACCGTCGTGGTCGGCGCGGAGAAGGCAACGCCGGCCGCCGGGCATCAACAGGTCGCAGAAGACCCGATGCCGTACGTTCTGGTGGTCCTCGGCCGAGACGGTGGTCTCCCCCGGGTCGGTCTGTGGCAGGACGAGCAGCCAGCGGCCGATCACCCGGGCCAGGCGCTGCGCGGCCGGCAGATCGGCGACGACGACCGGCAGGTGGATGACGTAGCGCTGGCTCATGCCTCGGGTCCCCGGTCGGTGCGGGCGCGGGCCTGGTCGGACTGCCAGCGGCGCAGCGCGTCCTTGATGACGGCGGTCTCCCGGCGGCTCGCCGCCAGGGCGGCGTAGACGGCGGCCATGTCATTCGCGACCCGGTCGAGGAAGGCGTAGACGTCGTCGGGCGCCAGGCCGCGGCGTCCGAGCCCGACCAGCTTGAAGCGGCGCTCGCGCACCTGCCACGGCAGCAGACTCGTGTACGCGCCGGAGCGGTAGGTCGCTGCGCTCCCCCGGGCCGGTCGCTGGTTGGGGACACTCATTTCGCTGGCCTGCCTCTCGTCGTGGGTTGGAAGGGGTGGGACCACCCGCCCTCCCCGCACGGGCGGACCCACCCCGCCCTGCCACCGCAGCTTCGATCAGCGGTACGGCACCAGGGCTGCTCATGGGTCGTGTTGTCGGTGCTGCTTGCTCCCGTCGACGCCGCACCCGGCCGCCTCCTTGTAGTCAGCATGTGACAGTGCGAAGTGGAAACGCAACATTCCATCGCCGAATTTTTGCCGGGAGTATTGACTTTCTTTACTGCAACCTGTACAAGTTGCAGTGCGGCGTCACGCAGTGTTGCAGGACGGAATCAGGGAGTGCTCGGATGGCAGAGGACATCGGATCGACCGTGCCGCGCCGGCAGCTTGGCCGGCTGCTGCGCCAGTTCCGCACCGAGGCCGGCGTGACGCTGGACGCCGCCGCCGAGGCACTCGAATACAGCCGGCAGAAGATCTGGCGAATCGAGTGCGGCATGGGCGCAGTCCGGGTGCTGGACGTGAAGGCGATGTGCGAGCTGTACCACGTGTCGGCGGAGATGACCGAGGCGATGCGCGGGCTGGCCGCGGAGACGAAGTCGAAGGGCTGGTGGCACGCGTACGGGGACGCGGTGCCGAGCTGGTTCGAGCTGTACGTCGGCCTGGAATCCGCCGCCGCCCACCTGCGCGAGTACGGCGAGACGCTGATCCCTGGGCTGCTTCAGACTCGCGCCTACGCTCTCGGGCTCTACCGACCGACGAGCCGGTTGAGTGTCGAGGAGCGCGAACGGGCGGTCGAGGTGCGGTTGCAACGGCAGATTCTGCTCACGCGTCGGCTGCCCCAGCCGCCACGGCTGGACGCCGTGCTCTCCGAAGCGGTGCTATGCCGCGTCGTCGGTGGCTCCGGTGTGATGACTGAACAGCTCAGCCATCTCCTTGAAGCATCCGAGCTGCCGAACGTGTCCGTGCGCGTCGTGCCGCTCGGGGCCGGGCCACATCCCGGCGCGGTGGCGGGCTCCTTCGTCCTGCTGGACTTCCCTGCCACCAAGGGCGGTCGCGCCGCACCCGAACCGTCCGTCGTGTACAGCGAGTCGCTGACCGGGGCGCTCTACCTCGACAAGCCGGACGAGCTTCGGGCCTACGAGGACGTGTGGAAGGGTCTGGATGCGCTCGCCCTCGGTCAGGCAGAATCGAGGGACATGATCAAAAGGATCATCGGGGAGATGCGCCATGACTGACCTGACCGGCGCCGTCTGGCGCAAGAGCACCCGCAGCGGCGACAACGGCGGCAACTGCGTCGAGGTCGCCGACAGCCTCCGCGGCATAGTCGCCGTCCGCGATTCCAAGGACAGTGCGGGACCGCTGTTGACCTTCTCTCCGGAGGTCTGGGGAAACTTCGTCAGCACGATCAAGGCGGAAGGCTTCCACCCGGACTCGGCGCGCTCGTAGCGACACCCGCCGTCCAAGAGGACGGCCAGACCCATCTGGCAGTCTCACCAGCGGGACCAATCGTAGGGTGACGCGTTCGGTGACCGGGACGAGACTGTTCCTCGTGACCTATCAGGACCCATCTCAGCACTGGCACGCGAGTCAGCAGCACCTGCCAGTCCCCGCCGCCTACGGCCCACCCGCCTACCACCCCACTTCGGTGGCGGTGGTCCCGCAGAAGTCTGCCGGCGCGGCTGTCGCACTGGAACTGGTCCTCGGGCTCTTCGGCGTGTTCGGAGTGGGCAACCTCTACGCGGGCCGCGTCGCCACTGGCGTGATCCTCATGGTGTCGTTCTGGGCGTTGTTCTGGGTGAACTTCTTCCTTATCTTCCTGGCGGTCGGCATCGTGACGATGCCGCTCACCTGGATCGCGTACCTGATCGTGGGTGCGCTCCTGGCGGCCCGCAGCGTCGAGCAGCACAACTCCGGTGTCATTCGGGTCTGAGGGAAACTGGTGACCGAGCAGAGCTGGAGCACCCACGAGCTGCGGCATGAGCTGGCGCGTTACCACGCAGCCCTGCTCGCCGCCGGCAACCACCGGCCGAGCACGATCAGCACCTACATCCAGCACCCGGAGCGGTTCATCGCCTTCCTCGAGGGCAGTTACGACCCGGCCCAGCCGCAGGGGCGCAACGCAACCGGCCGGCAGCGGCCGTCGTAGGCTTGGACCGTGCCCCAGTCGTACCTGGTCATTCTCGGCCACCGCGATGCCATCGGTTGGGTGCTCCGCGAGGAACGGATGGCGTTCCCCTCGACACCGCGCGCGGAGGTGGCGGCCCTCCGGGAGGGCGATCGGCTGTTCCTCTATGCAACCCGGGGCGCGTGGCTGAATCCGACGCGGGACCGCGGTCGGATCATCGGCCTCGCGCGGGTCCGGTCCGCCGTCCGCAGTTTCGACGACCCCATCGAGATCGCAGCGCGGCCGTTCGTCTCGGGCTGCGATCTCGCGATCGAAGGCCTCGTGCCGTATCCCGGCGGGCTGGAGCTGCAACCCTTGGTCGAGCGACTGGACGCGTTCCCCAAGCCGCAGGCGTGGAGCATCTACCTGCGGCGCGTGCTGCTGCGACTCTCGGACGCGGACGCCGACACCCTTCTCGCCGGCGTGACGCCCCATCTCGTTCCCCGCTGCGAGGCGCTCGGGACGTACCGTTGGGCATCCCAGGATCGCTGACGCCCTGACCTGCCATTCGATTGCCGCTAACGGCCCAGCCGATCCCGCTCAAAACCTCAGTACTCTCCAGACGGACCGCGTCGGCCGCATCGCCGACATTCTCTATGGCATAGCCGTAGCAGAGGGCCTGATCGGATACGTTCCGCTCGGGAAGCGAATCGGCATGCGGGCCGACCATCTGAGCCGTCCGTTGGAGCAGGTCTCGCAACGGGCCGTGGGGCGCGGCGAACCCATCTGGAGCGCGCTCGTGGTCGGCAGCAAGGACTGGCGCCCGCTCAAGGGTTTCTACGCTCTGGCCCGCCAGCTGCGCCCCGAGTACGCGGACCTCGCCGACAGCCTCTGTCCAGAGCACCTGAGCCTCGCAATCATCATCCGATGACGACCACCTGCGCCCAGGACGGCGGCGGTTCCGGCCTGTGGTCGTCCTCGTCGGCCCATGAGCCCCTTGGCTGTCGCGGGAACAGGCCGACCACGGTGCGGCACGGTGGCGGCGAGGCGGGCCACGGTGTCTGCCCGTCGGTCAGGGCCACCACGACGTCCGGTCGGGGGCGAGCTCGCAGCGCGGCGGCGAAGCCCTCCCGCAGGTCCGTGCCCCCGCCTCCGACCAGCGGGATTCCTTCGGCGCGGCACAACGGGTGCACAACCTGGGCCGCCGCGTCGCAGGACAGCACCGTGACCAGGTCGCGTCGTCCACCGACGGCGCGGCTGATCGCGGCAACCTCCAGCAGGGCGCTGCCCAGCTCGGCGTCGCTGACCGAGCCGGACGTGTCGACGACGACGGACACCCGGGGCGGTCGCCGCCGCAGGCTGGGCAGGACGATGCCGGGCAGGCTCGCGGACCGCCGGGACGGCCGGCCGTAGGTGTAGTCCTGGCCGGCACCGGAGCTGGAAGCCGCCGAGCGGACCGCCGCGCCCAGCAGCTGCCGCCACGGCTGCGGCGGGTGGAACGCCTGCTCCGCCCACCGTTGCCACCCCTTCGGGGCGTCGCCGGGGCGGCCGGTGATGCCGTGTGCCACCCGGAAGCGCACCGCGTCGCGTTCCTGTGCGCTGAGTCCGTGCGCGCCGTCCGGTCCGAGGTCCCATTCCCGCTCCAGGCCGTCGGCGCCGCTGCCACAGTCCAGCCACACCAGGCCCTGGGTGTACGGGCCGAGGCGGAACTGCCGAAGGTAGTCCTCCATCAGCTCACCCTCGGGCAGCCCGAGCAGCCCCGGATCGACGGCGCCGTCAGGTCGGGCCAGCCCGTCGCCGTAGATGTCGTCGTTGATCTCGCAGTCTGCGGCGATGTTCATCCGCAGCCGCTCCCCCGGCCCGGTCAGGCAGCGTTCCCGGGCGACCCGGTCGCCGCGGCCGTGGTGGTCGCGCAGCAGGTGGGAGACCTCGTGCACCCACACCCCGGCCAGCTCCTCGACCGGGGTGCGGGCCACGAACGCCGGCGAGACGTAGCAGCGCCAGTACGAGTCCACCGCCATGGTCGGCACTCGGCGGGACGCCACCGGGTGCAGGGCGAACAGCGCCGTGGCCAGGTAGGGCCGGACCCGGGCGGCGTGCAGCCGGGCGGCGAAGAGCTTGTCGAGGTCCAGCCTCCCCGTACCGGAAGGGGTCATCGGCCGGCCCCCGCAGCGGCCGCCACCCGCGCCGCGGCCTCGTCGGCCCGCCGGGTCAGCGACACCACCCCGGCGAGGCGCTCGATCGAGGCCGGGACGTCCCAGTCCTCCCGCCGCAGGGCGGCGAGCGTGGTCGCGGGGACGACCACCAGGTCCGGGGGCCCGGTCTCCAGCGCCCGCACCAGCAGCGCCCAGGCGGCGTCCCAGCGGGCCTTGTCCGGGCGCTGCCGGACCGCTTCGACCACGCCGTCGAGGACGGCCTGCCGCAGGTCCCCCCGCTGGGGCAGGTCGGCCGCTGTCGGGGCGGCCAGCAGGTCCTCGGGGTCCGGCAGGTCCATCCGATCCATGCTGGCCAGCAGTTCCAGTCCCGGCCCGTCGCCGACGGTGCCGCGAACCAGCATGGACAGCACCTCCCGGGAGGTACCGGCCGCGGTGGCGAAGGCGGTCAGCCGCAGCGTCATGTCCCAGGTACGCGGCGACGGCCAGGGGCCGCCCCGTCTGGTCTCGGTGGTGGGCAGCCGGTGCACGAGCCCGGGACGGACGGCGAGCAGCCCGCAGACCGCGCGGCGAGCGAAGGCGACGGCTTCGGTCAGCCGGCGCGGGTCGAGCCGGGGCAGCAACGCGCGTGGCCAGGTGCCGCCGAGGCCGCGGACCACGACGTCGTGGTCGTGGGTCCATTGCAGATGGACGAACCGGTTGGCCAGGGGCGGGCTGAGATCCCACCCGTCGGCGGCGGAGGCGCGCGGGTTGGCGGCGGCGACGATCCGTACGCCGTCGGGCAGCCGCAGGGTCGACCCGCCGTTCGAGGACGAGGCGCAGCAGGGCGGCCTGGACGGCCGGTGGCGCGGTCGACAGCTCGTCCAGGAAGAGCAACCCCCGGCCGGTCCGTGCCAGGCGGACGGCCCATTCCGGCGGGGCCATCGGGACGCCCTGCCCTGCGGGATCGTCTCCGACGACGGGCAGGCCGGCGAAGTCCGACGGCTCGTGAACGCTCGCGATCACCGTGGTCAGCGGCAGGTCGAGAGCGGCGGCGAGCTGGGTCATGGCGGCGGTCTTGCCGATCCCCGGTTCCCCCCACAGCAGCACCGGCAGATCGGCGGCCACGGCCAGGGTCAGGGCCTCCAACTGCGCGTCGGGGCGCGACTCGGTGGTGGTGTCGTTCAGCAGGGCGAGCAGGTCGGCGGCGACGTCGAGCTGCGGGGCGTGCGACGAGGCGGTGGCGGCGGACGGGGCGTACGAGGGCATGAGCAATCACCTGTCGGTCGGGTGGGGCCGTTGGGCCGTGGAAGAAAGGAGAGACCCGCAGGTCAGGGGCGGGTCGCGTGGCGTGGGTGGGTGCGAAGGTCGCGGGGGCGGCGGTCCTTCGGCTCGCGGGCAGGGCTGTGCCCGACCAGCCCCGCCCGGAATAGCCCGTGCGTGACCCGCCGGAGCGCCGCTGTTTCCAGCTCCTCGCGCAGGGCGCCGCCGCGCAGCAGCGCGCCGGGACCGAGTAGGTCCTCGACGACGGCCAGGGCACCCGCGGTGTCACCGTGGTCCAGCCGAGCCCGGACGTCGACGAGGCACTCCGGGTGGCGGTGCACCTCGTCGATCACCCGTAGGCACGGCAGCGGGGTGCCGGTCAGCGCGGCCAGCAACTCCTCACGACGAATCTCGGCGGGATCGTGGTCCAGCGGGACGAGCACCCCGTCGACGAGGCCGATCCGGTGCCGGGCGCCGCGACACTCGACGATGTGGGCGCCGGCCCGGTCGTCCGTCGTCTGTGGCGGGGCGGCCGGCAAGCGGTCGGGCGTCAGCGCAGCCGCGACCAACGGATGTAGCCGGTCGGCGTCGATCAGCCCGGCGCGCAACAACGCCAGGTCGGGTAGCACGCAGGTCGCCGCATCGGGCAGCACCGGCAACCGGGAGCCCGACGCCGCCGTGAGCCGCGGCGTTCCCGCCCCATCGGACCCTGCTCCCAGGTCCAGCACCAACCGCCGCCGGCCACCGAGCCGTACGGCCACGGCGCCGTCGGCCCACCCGTCCGCGCGCAGCAGCAGGCGTGCCTCGTCCGCCCAGCGGTCCACGGCACAGCTCCGGTCCCGGAGCACGTTCAGCTCCAGGGTGGAGCCGGGGGTCCGGTCGGCTCCGGAGCGGGCCCGCAGGTCCCCGGCGCGGCGCGCATCCCAGAGGTGGCGGTGCAGGTCGAGGCGGAACCGCCGGCCGGGGCGGGGATGCGGATGGCGGCCGCGACCGGCCCCGGGACGGGAGGCGTCCCAGAGGGCGAGGCTGATCCGCTGGCCCGCGTCCGCCCAGGCTGGCGGGGTGCGGACCACCAGGTGCACCGTTGCGCGGTCGTGCCGTCGTTCAGGGCACGTCGTGCCGCCGGCCGCCTGCCCGGTCAGGTCGTACCGGGCCAAGGACACGGTCAGTCCGGGGCGCAGCAGCCCGTCCGGCGCGATCCTCGGCAGGTGCCAGCGCAACAGATCCGGTGCCAGGTGACGAAGATCTGTCCGGAGCTGGGAGGCGAGTTCCCGGCCGTAGGTGCGGCCGAGCGAGCGCAGGTCCAGGTCGACGTCGACGCGCGCGGCGGCGCACGCCCCGGCCCAGTCGCCGACGGCACGGCGGGCGGTCGCAGACTCGATCATGGAGAGCGGCACGGCGAACTCGCGCACGTGCCGCCAGAGGGAGAGGCGGGAACTCCCGGTCACGGTCAAGTGGTGCATCAGCACTCACCTTGCGTAAACCGGTCCCCCAATCTGGCGAGAGAGGTGTTCATCGCGGGGCAGCATACCCCGTCCACCTCGGCCGGTACAGACCGTGATCACATTCCGTCGGCCGACGCTGGGCCCCGGCGCAAACCCGGGCCCGCCGCCGGTCGGCGTCTCTCAGTGCGACGACCACGCAGCACGGACGAAGGCCGCCCAGGCGTCGTGGGTGAAGCTCAGCACCGGCCCGGTGCGGTCCTTGCTGTCGCGTACGGCGACGACGCCGGGCAGGTTGTCGGCGACCTCGACGCAGTTGCCGCCGTTGTCGCCACTGCGGGCGCTGGTGCGCCACCGGGCGCCGGTCAGCTCAGCCATGGTGAACCTCCTCGGAGATCTTCGTGATCAGGTGGCGGGTCTGCAGCTCATCCAGAGCCAGTGAGTCGAGGCTCGCCCAGATCCGCTCGTAGGCGGCCAACTCCTCCTTCCGGTCGAGGTAGAGCGCGCCGGTCAGCGACTCGCTGTAGACGACCGACGGCTCGGGCTCCACGCGGTTGCCGGGCGGAAAGTCGAGCAACACGAACGCTCCCGCGACGGCACCGAAGTGCAGGCCGGCGGCCAGCGCCACGACCCGGATCGAGACGTGGGGCAGCCAGCCCAGCTCCACCAGGTGCCGGAGCTGCTCCGCCATCGTCGCCGGGCCGCCGACGACCCGCAGCAGCACCGCCTCGGAGAGCATGACGTCGAACCGGGGCGGCGGCGGCAGTCGTCGGCGCAGCAGGACCTGCCGTTGCAGCCGCATCTCGACCAGGCGCTCCCGCTCGTCGTCGGTCATGCCCGACCGGTGCTGACACACCGCGGACGCGTAGTCCCGGGTCTGGAGCAGGCCGGGCACGAGCGTGTCGTCGTGTTCCCGCAGCCGGCCGGCGGCTGACTCCAGGCCGACGTACAGCTCGAACCAGTCGGGGACGGTGTCGCCGTAGGCGTGCCACCAGCCCCTCGCCCGCGTCTCGCCGGCCAGGCCGGTCAGCGCGCCGGTCAGCTCGGGCGTCGCGCCGTACAGGTCGCACATCGCCCGTACGTCGAGCCCGCGCACGGCGCTCAGGCCCGCCTCGATCCGCCACACCTTCTGCCGGCTGCACTCCAGCGCCTTCGCCGCACCGTCCAACGTCATCCGCGCCTCGGTCCGCAGCTCCCGCAACGCCCGCCCGAGCTGCCGCCGGGGCACCGTCGACCCCATGTCGTCAGCCATCCGCTCGTCTCCTACGCCTGCTGGCCGGCAGCACCGCCTCCGATTTCGCTTGCCGCGGCGGCAGCGGGCCGTAGCGCTCCGCGCACTGGTCCGCCGCGCCGCCCTCTCGCCTCCGCTCGGGCCGCTCGAAGACGAGCGCGCCGTCGCACCGCGAGGTCACCACACCATCGGGTACGACGTTCTCGACCGTCAGCCGCCGGAAGTACCCCGGCACCTCGCCTGGCACAACCTGTTCGGTCAGGTCGACCGCGACCCTCCCCGACCGCAAGAACCACTTCCACCGCCTACCCACGTCCCCTCCCTGGCCTATCAGTCACGAGGGCAGCTTAGCCGACCTGTAAAGCCTGTAAAGATAGGATGGGGATGCTTTACATGATCCTTCAACCGGGTGCTTCTCTGATCACATGCCGTACGCCCAGCCGCTGTGGCGCCAGATCAGAGACGATCTCCGCGCGAAGATCCGGGCCGGCATCTACCCACCGGGGAGCAAGCTTCCCTCTGTCCGACTCCTGGCAGACGAGTACGAGACAAGCCACGTAACGGTCCGACGCGCGCTTGACTCGATGATCGAGCTCGGAGAGCTTGTCGGACGCATGGGAATCGGGATTTTCGTCGCCGACACTCGGGAGCAGGGTACGTAGTCGCTAGCCCTCCCACTTCAATCCCGGGCTTACGCCTTCGCCGTCCTTCATGCGTCCTCCCCGCTTGCGACACGACGTCGGATCTCTTTCAGTGACACAGTCTCACCGGTGCGGGCGTCCTCGGCTGACCAGAAGTCGAGCCCGTCGGTGGCCGTGCGTGCATCGTCGATGCCCAGCCCGTGCACACCGTCTTTCACCGCTTTCCCTGCCGCGGACGGCGATCCGAAAGACCTGCCCTGATAGCGGATGCTCCCGTCGGGGAGCAGCTCGGCGACATGCTGCTCCCCCCAGTATCTGGCATGTAAGCGGGTCCCGGGACGGAGGCGTCCGGCGTTGATCATGTCCATGATCTTGACTGTCCGTTCGGCGTCGGATACTGGCCGCTTCGCCTTCCGGCGCGGTCCGATGGGTGTAGCTTCCGCGCCGTCAGGCAGGGCGGGGCCTGGTTTCGTGAGCGCCACAGGCTCGACGACCGGAGCGTCGGCCGGTGTCGACACCGGCCGGTTAGGCGGCGAGCTGGCCGCTGACGAGGGGAAGTCAAAGGTGGCGCGTACCCGGACGAGACTCGACCTGATCTCGTCACGGGTGAGCCTGGCCAGGCGGCGGTCAAGCAGCGCCACCATCTCGGGCGCCGGTTCGCCCGTCCCGAATAGTTCGAGGAGCTCCGCGTGGACCTGCCGGTCGACGAAGAAGCCTTTCCACAGCTCCTCGATCCGGTTGTCTCGCATGTTGTCCTTACTCAGCAGGGACAACAGCTCCGCCGCACCATCAATGTCCTGTTCGAGTCGGACGGCGCGGAACAGCTTGTGCTCGATCGGCACGGGAGCGTGCGCGTTGTAGATGCGCCATTCCGCACCGTCCGTCAGGGCGACCCACTCCACGCCGGCCACTGCGGCATAGCTGATGGTCTGGTTGGCCCAGCGCGGATCGTCGAGGTTCTCGCCGAGCCCTTTGGCCTCGATGAACAGCCGCGGGGTGCGCAGGAGCAGCAGGGCGTAGTCCACCGGATTGTCCCTGCCGCGACGGCGGTACTCGCGGTGGACCTCGTCCGGGTCGAACACGTCCCAGCCGAGCGCCCCGATGACCGGCTCGATCAGGCCCGCCTTGGTGTTCTGCTCGCCGATCCGCTGATGCTGACGCCGGAAGCGCGTGACCCGTTCGACGCACTGTTTGAGCGCGTCTACCAGCTCGAACATGTGCAGCTGCCTTTCACGTCGTCCTCCGTCGGTCATCCGTCGCTCCGGCGGCACCGTCGCCGAGTCGCCAGAGGTGGGTCAGCAGGGCCTGAACCTCCGCACCCGCCGACGACTGCGGGCCGTGCAGACGACTCACGTCGCTGAGCAGGTCTTCGAGCTGGCATCGGGCGTCCGTGACGTCGCCGACGCCGGCGGCGAGCATGGCGACCTGCTGGCGCAGGGCGAGGAGTTCCGGCGAATTCGGGTCCATGATCTTCCGCTCCTCGGCGAGCAGGGAACGCAGCGCGGCGAGCGCTGCGGGCCCCTCGCCGAGTTCGACCTGACACACGGCCGCCTGCTGGCGGCAGTGCCAGATCAGCTCCTGATCGGGCACCGGCCGCTCGGCTAGGTCAGCGACGAGTCGGGTGAACTCCGGCAGCGCCTCCCGATACGCGCCAGCGAGGACGTAGAGGTTGGCCAGGTTCAGCCGCAGTTCCAGGATCCTCGGCTGCTTCGCGTCATGGCCCTTGCGGACCGGGCGCAGCGCCGTCGCGAGCAGTTCGGCCGCCTGTGTGAACCGTTCCTCCTCGGCCAGTTCCCAGGCGCGCTCCTCGATCTGGGTCAGCTCGCCGAGTGACAGCGGCTCGACAACCTCCGGCGCAGTGCGGGGCCGGACTATGTCCACCTTGGTGGGAGCGAGGGGCGCGCGGGGAGGTAGCGGGCCGAAGGGATACCGGTAGGGCATGGTCGGGTCGACCCGCTGCCCGTCGGCGACGGTCATCGCTGCGTCGGCGGCCAGGTCGTGCACGACGGCACCAAACGGCACCAGCGTCTCGTACACCTCAGCGGCCGACCCCGGACGGTGCTGCGGGTCCTTCGCGAGCAGCCGGACGACCAGCTGCACCAGGCCATCGGGGACGCCGGCCCGGTGGTCCGCGACCGACGGGACCGGGTCGTTCATGTGCCGGTGCAGCATGCCGAGCGGGTTGTCCGCCCGGTAGGGCGGGTCACCGGTCAGCAGCTCGAAGAGGACGCAGCCGAGGGCGTACAGGTCCGCTCGCGGGCCGACGGCGCTACCCAGAGCCTGCTCTGGGGCCATGTAGGTGGGAGTGCCGAGGGTGTGCCCGGTGACGGTGAGCCGAGGCACGTCGGCCGGACCGAGGAGCGCGGCCACGCCGAAGTCGAGCACCTTTACCGCGCCGGTCGGGGTGACCATCAGGTTCTGCGGCTTGAGGTCACGGTGCACCAGCGAGGCGGCGTGCGCGGCGGCCAGCACCGAGCAGATCTGCGCGCCGATCGCGGCGGCCCACGGCACCGAGAGCCAGCCGCGTTCGGCGATCAGGTCGGCGAGGACCATGCCCGGCACGAGCTGCATGACGATGTAGATGTCGTCGCCGTGGTAGCCGACGTCGTGAACGCTCGGCACCCCCGGGTGGTCGAGCCGAGCGGTGACCCGGGCCTCCCGCATGAAGCGCTCGACCGCGTTCTCCCGCTCGCTCTCTGGGAGGGCGAGCTGGCGGAGGAACTTGATCGCCACCGGCCGGTCCAGCTTCTCGTCGAAGCCGGCCCAGACCTGCCCCATGCCGCCGTGACCGACCGGATACGTCAACTCGTACCGGTCGGCCACACGCGTCTGTGCCTGCACTGCCGTCGCCTCCCCCACGCGGTCCAGCAGGTGCCAGCCTACGGCTGGCCATTCGGGTTAAGCGATGCCCTTGCGGCGGCGGATCATCTGGTACGCCTGTCGGCGGGCGAACTGGTTGAGCTGCGAGCGCAGGCTGTCGTCGTCCAGGTAGCGCTGCATCAGCTTGCCGTTGTCGTCGTGCCGAGACAAGATCACGTCCTCGATGCGCTTGTCACACACCACGCCGAAGTTGCTCTCGTCGTTGACCATGGCGGCGGCTTCCAGGGTGCCGTCCTCGGCCAGGGCGACAATCTGCTGCTCGACCCAGACCTTGTCGGCCTCGCCCAGCCCGATGCCGAACTTGTCGTTGAAAACGTCGATCAGCTCGGACAACGCGACCTTGTCCAGTTCGTGCTGCTTGCCCGCTCCCCCGCCGACGAAGCCGGGCAGCATCTGCTCGCCCTCGGGCGACAGCGACGCGTCGTGCTCGCCGGTCTGGCTGACCCGCAGGTGGGTCAGCTCGACTTCGCCGATGTCGACGGACGGGTCCTGCCGGCGGGGCAGCCGGTTGAGCAGCGCCCGCCCGTACAGGTAGAGCCGTTCCAGGTCCTCGTCGTGGTAGGGCACGACCTGGCTGAGGAACGCGTACATCCGGGTGTAGTCGCGCAGCGCGGACCGGAAGGTGTCCGCGGCCTCGGGGTCGTCGGCGGCCAGGGCGTTGAAGCGCTGGACGGCCGGCTCGGTGAAACGGTAGAGGGCGGCGTGCGCCCGCTGGAGGGCGGTGTCGCTGGTGGCCTTCTGCTCCGCCGCGAGCAAAGCGTCGGCGTACGCCTGCATCTCCGAGTCGACCAGCACCGGGTAGCCCGTCACCGCGTTCTGTGCGGTGTAGAGCAGGTTGGGGTCGGTGGGGGTGGTGGCGGCGGTTTCGAAGTACGGCTTGAACTGCTCGGCGATGTCGCCAGCCTCGTTGACGAAGTCGAGAACGAAGACGTCGCCCTGGGCCTTGAGCGGGTGGGTGCGGTTCAGCCGGGACAGGGTCTGCACGGCGGCGACGTTCTTGAGCAGCTTGTCCACGTACATCGTGGTGAGCAGCGGCTGGTCGAAGCCGGTCTGGTACTTCTCGGCCACAACCAGGATCTTGAACTCGGTGCCCTGCTTGGCCTTCGGCGTGCCGGCGTACTTGTCGTCGGCGGCGGTGTAGGCGAACCGCTCGGGCAGCTCGCCCTCGCTGAACCCGTTGCTCCGCGCCTCGGTGTGCTCGACGCCGTCGACCTCCAGGTCGCCGGAGAAGGCGACCAGGGAGTCGCAGCCGACATAGCCCTGCATCTCGACGTACTTGTTGATGGCGGTGTGCAGGCGGACGGCCCCCTCGCGGGAGCCGGTCACCACCAGGGCCTTGGCGCGACCGCCGAGGCGCGGGGCGGTGTGCTTGCGGAAGTGCTCGACGATGATCTCGGCCTTCTGAGCCTGCATGGTGGGGTGCAGGCTGGCGAAGCGGGCCAGCTGCGCGCCGGCCTTCTTCGGGTCGACCTCCGGGTCGTTGGGGTTGGCGTTGGCCAACTTCCAGTACGACTTGTAGGTCACGTAGTTGCGCAGCACGTCGAGGATGAAGCCCTCGTCGATGGCCTGCCGCATAGAGTACGTGTGGAACGGCTGCGGGTTGCCGGTGACCGGGTGCGGCGTGCCGAAGAGTTCCAGCGTCTTCGGCTTGGGCGTGGCGGTGAACGCGAAGTACGACAGCGTCTCGTGCCGGCCCCGGGCCAGCGCCGATGCGGTGAGCAGATCACCCGAATCGTCCACGTCGTCGCTGCCGAGCTTCAGCAGCACCTTCTTCAATGCGGCGGCCGAGTCACCGGACTGCGACGAGTGCGCCTCGTCGACGATGACCGCGAACCGCTTACCGCGCAGCCCCTGCACCTGGTTGAGGATGTAGGGGAACTTCTGCATGGTGGTGATGACGACCTTGGCCGTCTCGCCCTCGAGGGCGGCGGCGAGCTGAGCGGAGTCCTTGTCGATCCGCTGCACCACACCAGGCACGTGCTCGAACTGGAAGACGGTGTCCTGCAACTGCCGGTCCAGCACCACCCGGTCGGTGATGATGATGACCTTGTCGAAGACCGGCTCGTTGGGGCGCAGCCCCTTGGTGAGGGCGTAGTGGCCGAGGGTGGGCGCGGTGTGCAGGCTGGAGAGCCGGTGAGCCAGCCAGGCGATGGTGTTCGACTTGCCCGACCCGGCCGAGTGCATGACCAGGTAGTTGTGGCCGGAGCCGTTGCGGGCGGCGTGGTCGGCCAGATTGGTCACCGCGTGCCACTGGTGGTAGCGCGGGAAGATCAGCGCCTTGGATTCCTTGTCGGTGTGCAGGAACCGCCGGACCAGGTCCATCCAGGCGTCCGGGTGCCAGATCTGCTCCCACAGGTAGGAGCTGCGGTAACCCGACGGTCCCGCCGGCGGGTTACCGGCCCCGCCGGACACGCCCGGCCCGTCGGAGCCGGCGTTGAAGGGCAGGAACCGGGTCTTGTCGCCCGCGAGCTTCGTCGTGACGAAGACCAGGTCGGGATCCACGGCGAAGTGCACGAGGGTACGCCTCGCGAACAGCAGTTCCTTCGGGTCCCGTGTCTCGCGGTACTGCTTCTTGGCGTCCTCGACGGTCTGGCCGGTGAGCGGGTTCTTCAGCTCGGCCGTGGCGAGCGGGATGCCGTTGACGAAGAGGACCAGGTCGAGGGCCTTGTTGTTCTGGGTCGAATAGGCGAGCTGGCGGGTGACGGTGAGGCGGTTGGCGCGGTAGAGCTTGAGCGCGTCGTCTGTAATGGAGTGGGCGGGCTTGAAGTAAGCAAGCTTTATCAGCACGCCCTTGTCCTTGACGCCTCTCCGCAGCACGTCGAGTGGCCCGCGTTCGTCGATCTGCTTGGCGAGGTACTGGGCGAAGTGCCGCTGCGCCTCGGGCTGCCCACCGTGGTAGGAGCACAACTTGTCCCAAGCCGACTTTTGCGTGGCACCGATGAAGATGAACAGCTCTGAGGTG
Organism: Micromonospora sp. DT47; assembly: GCF_049844475.1. NCBI lineage: Bacteria > Bacillati > Actinomycetota > Actinomycetes > Micromonosporales > Micromonosporaceae > Micromonospora > Micromonospora sp. DT47. The sequence goes on from NZ_JBNCLC010000016.1 coordinate 34,059, forward strand.
TCGAGCCCGAGCTGTCGGTTGTAGTGATCGGGAACACCGGCTGACCAACCCGAGTCGAGCAGCCTCTCCTCGAGAGCTGCCTCGAACGACTGCTCCTGGTGCACCGGGCTCATCCGTCCACCCCCCGCGCCGTCGCCAAATCAAGCTGACCTGTTACTGCTGCGGTAATGACAGACGACTTGCGTTCTCGCAGCAGGTCCACAACTCGGGTTATACGGCTGCTTATGTCAGCCGCTTGCTCGAGAAGCTTGCCGTACATATTGCCTACTTCTATTTGCTTGCGCTCGTCGACCCACAAAATCCGGACTTGAGAAAGGTGCGTAGGACCGAAATGCTGCATCGCCATCCCGGCCTTTAGCTGATCAATTTGATCAAGAAACGAAGTGGAGGCAAGAACCGCTTCGATGTAGCGCATATCGACCGAGGATGCCGCAGGCCTGAGGATGATGATGCCGGTATACGGAATGGCACCAACGAGCTCCGAGCTGTCCACGACGGAAACCTGGCCAGTGGACGCGCTTGCACTAAGTAGATAGTCCCCCAGCCTTACGCGAGATTTTCGCCAAATCGTCCGCGCTTTATGTTCATCTAGGTAGTTGCAGCCAGCCAAAGAGGCAGATCGCCCCTTCAGCCCTGCAACCCTAATTAGAGGAACCCCGGTCTCGCGAAAGTCGGCCGCCATAATTCCCGGGCCTTCCCGATAGCGCACCGCGGACTTCAGTGGCAACAGCCTAGCCGCTGACGACAATGCCTCATCAACGTAAGCCTTCGGTCGCACCGCTGCGAGCTTAATCATCGCATTGTTCGCGACGATCAATCTATCTATCTTCGCCGTAATCCTGTCGAGATAGGTAACAATCTTGCGCTGCTCGCTTACGCTAGGGAGCCAAAATCTGTGCTCCCCAAGCGCCTCCCACGAGGTGCGAGGCATTTTCGTACCATACGAAGTGGTATTTGCCCAATCGATCCAAGGAGACGAGAAGGTAAGGTAGAAAAGGAATTTTGGGTCGACCTCAGGGCCAGGACGCAAAACAAGCATTTCGCCCGTTGCCGTGCCAGCGTTACAGGGCAAGTAAGACTTCGCCAAGTAAGGCCGGCATTTGCTGAAGAGAACGTCTCCGGCGCGGTGGCATAAAGCGTCGGTAGCCGCCTTGAACGACAACTCTTCGGGGATGAGACGTCCGGTTCCGCTCTCGATATCCTCGAGCCCCATGAATGGCAGTAGTTCCCCTGTGGATTTCTCTGTGACATTGCGGACGATAGTCTTGACCCGTACCTCGCTCACTGGGTGACCTCGCCCACCAGAGCCTGAATCTCAGTTTGGAGAAGCCTTAGCTCCGCATCGATCTCAGCTAGTGGCCGTGGCGGCTGATAGACGTAGAAGTGGCGGGTGAAAGGGATCTCGTATCCGATCTTGGTCTTGGTTTCGTCGATCCAAGCGTCGGGAACGTGCGACAGCACCTCGCGCTTGAGGTAGTCGTGGATGTCCTCATCCAACGGCACGTTCTCGTTGTCCCGCAGGTCCGCGTCCGCCACCGGCTTGCCCTTACGGTCGGTCTGCACCTCTCCCTCCGGGTCGCTGATCGAAAACGCCTCCCACACCGCCTTCTCCATCGCCGCCGGCAGCTTCCCCAGCCCATTCAGCTTCATCGCGAAGTCGGCCCGCGCCTCCGACCGAGTACCGATCAGCGACTTCGCCGCCGTCAGCAGCGCCTCGCGCTCGGCGTACTTCAAAACCGCCCGCGCCTCCGCGAGCAGCGCGACCGTCTCCTCGGTGACCTCGAAGCGCACCCGCAGCGGGCGCTCGACGGTGATGCGCTGGTACCCGAAGTCCGTGGACTTGAAGACCTTCACCTTGCCGTGCTGCGGGTGCTCCGGGTCGTCCGCGATGGACAGTGCGTCGACGTACGCCCGGGTCAACTCGGCGATGTGCTCGTCGGTGAGCATCTTGCGTTTGTCGCCCAAACTCTTGCGCATCTTGGTCCAGTAGTCGCGGCCGTCAAGCAGTACAACCTTCCGGCTGCGAGACGGCTCCTTGCGGTTGGTGAGGATCCAGAAGTAGGTGGAGATGCCGGTGTTGTAGAAGAGCTGGTCGGGCAGCGCAACGATGCCCTCCAGGAGGTCATTCTCAAGGATCCAGCGGCGGATCTCCGACTCCCCCGACCCGGCCGCGCCCGTGAAGAGCGGCGAGCCGTTGAAGACGATCGCCAGCCGGCTGCCACCGTCCTCGGACCGCTTCATCTTCGAGATCATGTGCTGAAGGAAGAGCAGCGAGCCGTCGTTGATCCGGGGCAGGCCGGCGCCGAACCGGCCGGCGTGACCGCGGGCCGCCTCGGCCCTGATGTAGTTCTCGACCTTCTTCCACTCCACCCCGAACGGCGGGTTGGCGAGCATGTAGTCGAACCGCTCACCCTCATGGCCGTCTTGGGTAAAGGAGTTGCCATAGGCGATCTTGTTGGGATCGGCACCCCTCAGCAGCATGTCTGACCAGCAGATCGCATACGTCTCGCCGTTGAGCTCTTGACCGTAGACTTCGACGGTGGCGTTCGAGTTGTGCGCCTCGATGTGGTCCTGCGCCTCCGTCAGCATTCCACCGCTGCCGCAGGCCGGGTCATAGACCTTGCGGACAATGCCCGGAGTGACAAGGTCGTCCTCATCAGGCGCGAGCAGCAGGTTGACCATCAGCTTGATGACCTCTGGCGGGGTGAAGTGCTCACCAGCGGTGAGGAACTCAGCGAATCTTCGAATCAGCTCCTCGAAGACGTAACCCATCTGCCGGTTCGAGGCGGCGTTCGGGTGCAGGTCGATGTCGGCGAACTTCGCGACCACCTGGTAGAGCAGACCAGCCTCATCGAGTCGGCCGATCTGGGTGTCGAATGCGTACTTCTCAAGCACCTCCACGGCTCCGGCAGAGAAGCCGCCTAGGTAGGCGCGGAGGTTGACTGCGACGTTGTCCGGGTCGCCCAGCAGTTGGCCGAAGGACAACGGGCTAGTGTTGTAGAACGACAGCTTGGCGACCCGCCGCAACACCGGGTCCACGTTCTTGACGCCCAGCTTCTCCAACTCGACGTGCTTAGCGAGTACCGCCTCCTTCGTGGGCTCCAGCACGCAGTCCATACGCCGCAGCACGGTGAGCGGCAGGATGACGCGGCCGTACTCCGGCTGCCTGTAGTCGCCCCGCAGCAGGTCGGCGACCGACCAGATGAGGCCTGCGAGCTTTTGGTGGTCAGTACTCACCAGGTTCCTTTCGATTGCCTTAAGTCAAGGAGTATGGCCGCTGGCCTGTAGCGGTGCAGTCCCCACCCGGTGCAGATGAGGGGCCTGATCCGTCAGTAGGAGCGGGCGCGGCGCCCCTTACCTCCTCGGCTGCTTCCGTCTTGACCGCTGATCAGGGTGGAGTGATCCACGCGCCAGGCCGTCGGCGGTCAGCCGGACCAGGTCCGCACCCAGCGACGCCGCCTGTCGGATTGCCGACTCGAAGGCGTTCAGCCGCCGGAACGCCTCCCCGTGCACCCGCTGCTCCTCAAGCGGCAGCCGCCGCACCTGTGCCCGCCGGATGTCGAACCGCAGCGTCCCCGACAGGCTCGACGCCTGCTTCTCGTTGGCGGAGGTGCGCAGCTGCCCGGCGAGAAACCAGGAGTCGAGCGCCGCCGGGTTGGGTCGCAGCAGGTAGAGGTTGCGTCCGAGCAGCGCCCCCTCGGTGGTGACCACCCGGGCGGTGAGCGTCCGGGCGATCATCGGCACTACCACGTCCCCGACAGCCAGGGGGATCTCCTGGCCGAGCTTGCCGTCGTCCCGCCCGGAGGCATCCTCGCCGTTCAGCACGTCCTGCACGGTGAGCACGGGTGGCCCGTCACCCGAGGTCGCGTCGCCGTCGGTTGAGGCGGTCCGGATCGGGCCGAGAAGCTGCAGCGCTCCCGTGCGGGCCAGCTCGCCGACCGAGTGGGTGAGGGCGGCAGCCCCGTCGGGCGTGGGGGTGACCTGCGGCATCAGCGCCGGCAGGTCGCCGACGATGGCGGCCAGCCGCTCTCTGGTGCGTACCAGATGCTCGCCGCTCTGCTCGCCCCCGACGGCGGGTTGCCGGCGGGCGGGGGTGAGGTCGACCTCCTCGTCGAGCAGTTCGATGACCGGCACCGCGCGGGCGAAGCCGACCTCCTCGATCTCGGCGTCGGGTGCGGCGGTGAAGGCCCGCCAGGTGGTCAGCACCCGTGCGTACAGCTCGGCGAGGTCGCCGTCGGCGGCGTCGATCAGCAGCGCCCGCGCCGGTGGCGGCGCGTCGGCCGCGGGCCGCCGCAGCACCCACAGGTGCAGCGGCACGCCGTGCGGCGCGGCCACCCCCGGCGGTAGCGCGACGACGGCGCGCAGCGCGCCGCGGCGCAGCAGTTCGGCGCGGATCCGTCGGCCGGCCCGGCGGCCGGCGGCGGTGGGGGGCATGAGCAGGACGGCGTGCCCGCCGGGTCGCAGGTGGGCCAGGGCGTGCTGCACCCAGGCCAGCTCCGGTTCGGTACGCGGGGGCAGGCCGTATTCCCAGCGCGGGTCGTAGCCGAGTTCCTCGTGTCCCCAGGTGGTGATGCCGAACGGCGGGTGACAGAGCACGGCGTCGACGGTGCGGCCGGGGAACGCGTCGGCGCGCAGCGAGTCGCCGGGGCGGACCTCGCCGGGCACGTCCCGCAGGGCGAGCCAGAGTCCGGCGAGCCGGGCGAGGGACTCGTCGAGTTCCTGCCCGTACGCGGAGGTGCAGCCGGCGCGGACGGCGGCCCGGAGGGTGGCGCCGGAGCCGGCGGCCGGGTCGAGGACGGCGCCGCCGCCGACGTCGGCGAGCCCGACCATGAGGTCGGCCAGGTCGTCGGGGGTGGCCCAGGGCCGGCCGGGGCCTGGGGCGGAGAAGCGCTGCCACAGCTGGTCGAAGGCGGTCTGCGGGCCGAGGGCGTCGGCGAGGGCGTCGATCTCGGGAAGCAGGTCGGCCACGCGTTGGTCGACCTGCCGGCGTGACGGGCGTTCGCCGCGTTGCCGGGCGAGAAGCAGGGCGCCGACGGCGGCGAGCGCGTCGGCGGCGGTGTCGGTGGTCGGGGCGAGGTGCCGCCAGAGCCGGTCGACGGGTGAGAGCTCGGGGAGCTTGCCCTGGCCGTGGAGCCACTGCTCGACCTGGGTCAGGTCGAACTCGGGGCTGGCCGGGGTCCCGCCGACCGGGACGGGAAAGTCGGGGTGCCGTTTGCGCCAGTTGCTGACTGCGGCGCGACCGACCCCGGCGAGCCGGGCGATCTCCGCTGCCGTGATGGTCGGTGTCTCATGCACCTCCGAAGTGTGTCATACCTGTCAAGCATCATGCGTGTTGACACGGTTCACAGATGATGCTCTCATTGACCCCGCCACGTTCACAGCAGGAGGAAAACGATGCGCAAGACCACCACCCTCGCCCTGATCGCCACTGCCCTCGTCGCCCTGGGCTGCGGCTCTGGCGCCACCGACGACGCCACCGACAGCAAGGCCGACGCCGGGGGCGCCAAGGGCGAGGACAAGCCGGCGAAGACCGCGAAGATCGGCCAGGCGGCCCGGGACGGGAAGTTCGAGTTCACGGTCAAGTCGTCGAAGTGCGGCGTCGCGAAGGTCGGCAGCTCGATGCTCGGCGACAAGGCCCAGGGCCAGTTCTGCCTGGTCACGGTCAACGTCAAGAACATCGGCAAGGAGGCGCAGACCCTCGACGGCAGCAGCCAGAAGGCCTACGCCGCCAACGGCACCGAGTACTCGTCCGACACCGAGGCCGGCCTCTACGCCAACAAGGAGGCGAGCACCTTCCTCGAGGAGATCAACCCCGGCAACCAGGTGACCGGTGTGTTCGTCTTCGACATCCCGAAGAACGTGAAGCTCACCAAGCTCGAGCTCCACGACTCGATGTTCTCCGGCGGCGTGACCGTCTCCCTCACCTGATCCGCAGCTCGAACAGGGGCGGGCGTCACCGCCCGCCCCATTCTTCCCAGCCCTTGCTGCCACAGCACGGCCCGGAATCGTCCGCCTTCGAGTCCATGTCCTAACCCACCGAAAGGTTGCAATTCGTGAGAAAGGCGATCAGCGCAATCCTGCTCGTCACGGCCCTTGGGCTGACGGCTTGCAGTAAAGCGACGAACGACAGCCCGACTGCCGCCATCTCGCCTGCGGCCCCCTCCGCTGCCGCTAGTCCGACGCCTCCCCGCTTGGTAAGTGTGAGCGTGAACGTTCACTGCACCAACGGGTTGTACTGCCAGAACATCGACGGCTCTGGCTGCGTCTTCTCGGACAGCTTCAAGTCGTTCCCGAGCCAGAGCCTCACGGTCTCCGATCCGGATGGAGAGATCCTCGCCGCCAAGTCGCTGCCCTTGCAAGGCGAGATTTCTGGCAGCGCGGACACCGGGGATTACAGCTGTACCGCTGCCCTGACCTTTGAGGTGCCTGAGAAGAGCCTCTACAAGGTCGATGCCTTCGGTTTTCACGACAAGACGGACAAGGGTCCCTTCACCCTCTCCGTCCCCTGATCAGACCGCAGGACAGCAAGTCCCCCATCAAGCCCGACCAAGAGCCCTGAAACAGCAGGAGATTTTCATGACCGACGGGACCAGTCCGATGACGCCCGACCAGCCCGCCGAACCGCAGGAGCCGGCCACTTCCCCCGCCACCGCCGGAGCCCCGACATCGGCCGCCCGCCCGGAGGCCGCCACGCTCGCCAACGCGCCCGAACCGGCCATGCCCGCCAAGCACTCCAACACCCGCGCCTGGGCGGTGGCTGGCGTCGCCCTCGTCATCGCCCTTGGTGTAGGTGTTGCCGTTATCGCTGCATCGGGCGACGACGCGAAGCCCGCCGCCGGCGCCATGGCGTCCGCCAGCCCGAGCACGATCGCGCCGACCACCGCCGCTCCCACGACGGCGGCCCCGACCAGCGCCGCGCCGTCGCCGACGAAGACCACTCCGCCGCCGAAGCCCAAGCCGCCGTCGTACAAGACGCTGACCGAGCGGCAGTGGAAGCTCATCGCGAAGAACCCGGACGCGTACCTGGGAAAGACCTACGTCGTCTACGGCCGGGTCACCCAGTTCGACGCGGCCACTGGCACCGACAGCTTCCGGGCGGACGTCGCCCACCGCCGAATGGCCGACGAGTACGAGTACGAGACCAACACCATCTTCAACGGGTCCGAGTCGGACCTCGACAACCTCGTCGAGGACGACATCTTCCGCGCCAACGTCACGGTGCTTGGCTCCTTCAGCTACGACACCCAGATCGGCGGCGAGACCACGGTCCCGATGCTCCAGGTCAACTCCATCAAGGTCCTCTGAGCCCTCCCCTCCCCCTCCCCCACACGTCACAGGAGGCGTCGTGCGCCCCGATGAGTTTCTCCGCGCCCTGGACCTACTCCCCGCTCCCCTGCACGACCGCGCCCTCACCCTTCGCGCCTACGCCCGCCGCACCGGCTGCGACGACTGCCAGCGGATCGGCGACGCCGTCCGCCTCGCCCTCACCGCCGCCCACTACGACGAGCTGGCCTCGGCCGGCGACCTGCTCGACACCGCCGAGAAGCTCGCCGCCACGCACACCCAGCACGGTGCCGGCCGCAGGCCGGACCAGCAGCGCGGCCGCGGCCGGGTGGTCCGCTGGGCGGCGGTGTCCGCGCCGCTGGTGGCCGCGACCGACGCCAGCTGGAAGGGCCGCGCCGGCGGCATCGGGTACGTGGTCAGCGACGGCCACTACGGCCTGCTCGGCCGGGGCACCGGCCGGCTCGACCCGACCGGCGTCTCCCGGGTCCTCGTCGACGAACTGCGCGCGGCCGACTACCTGCTGACCGCGTACGAAGAGGCGCCGGCGGGGCTGACCGTGCTGCTGGACAGCCGCACCGCACTGCGGTACCTGCACCGCTGGCAGGCCGGCGAGACCGACGCGATGCCGGCCGGCTACAGCCTGCGGCAGCGCCGCTGGTCCGCGCAGCCCACCCTGGTCCGGCTCGCCGAGCTGGTGGCCCGCCGCCCGGACCTTTCCTTCTTCCACGTCAAGGGGCACACCGGCCACGCCCTCAACGAGGCCGCCGACGGCCTGTCGCACATGGCCCGCCGCCGGCGCGAGGAGTACTTCGACGTCCGCCCCCGCGCGTACGCCCTGGTCGACGCGTTCCTGCGCGACTGGCACGCGAGCGCCACCGTCTGACCGCGTCGCCCCTGCCGGCGCAACCGCCTGATCCGTCTGCGACATCAGCTCCACAGCCGAACACCCTTCCACCGCTCATCCCGGGCGGGCCGACCAGCCGGTCGGCCCGCGGACACCACGCGCCTGGAGACGATCATGAACCAGCTCCCGCAGCCCACCGCCACTCCCCTGGTCGAGCTGATCTTCGACCGGCTGGCCACCGACGACGTACCCACCGACACCGCCGAGCTGGTCCTCGCCGCGCTCACCGGCGAGTTCGGCGAGGAGCGGACCGTCGAGATCGGACCCGGGTCCTGCATCACCCTGGTCGTCGGCCGCAACGGCTCCGGCAGGTCCAAGGCGCACGCCCACCACGCCCTGAACGAGGCCGCCGACAGCCTGGCGCACATGGCGCGCCGCCGGATCGAGGAGCCGTTCGACGTTCGCCCCCGGGCGCACGACGTGGTCGAGGCGTTCCTGCGCGACTGGCATGTTGCGCTGCCGGCCTGACCGCCGATCCATAGACGACAGCAATTTCACCGCGTCGCCGCACCACCACCGCCGGCGAGCCGGCACGAGCCGGAACCGTCGGCCCCGTACGCCCTCCCCAAACCCGCATCAGCACCCGTCGGAGGTCGCCTGATGAACCGCACCGAGCCCCTGATCGAGCTGATCTTCGACCGGCTCGCCGCCGACCGCGTACCCGATGACACCGCCGAGGTGGTCCTCGCCGCGCTCAGCGGCGACACCGACCTGGACGCGGCGCTCGCCGGCGAGCCGACCGCGCTGGAGCCGCAGCGTCCGGCGGCGGACGAGCCGCGGGAGCGGATCTGGCTCTCCTCGGTCACCGTCGCCGGCTTCCGCGGCGTCGGCCCGGAGCGCACCCTCGCCATCGAACCCGGCCCGGGGCTGACCGTGGTGGTCGGCCGCAACGGCTCCGGCAAGTCCAGCTTCGCCGAGGCGGTGGAGCTGACCCTGACCGGAGACAGCGCCCGCTGGGCCGACCGCAACAGCGTCTGGCGTACCGGGTGGCGCAACCTGCACGCCGGCGACCCGTGTCGGATCGCCGTCGAGCTGCGGGCCGACGGGGTCGGCACGCCCACCCGGGTGGTCCGCTGCTGGCCGTCCGGCGCGGAGCTGGGCGAGGCCGGGGTGACCGTCACCAGCGGGCGCGGCAGCTACAAGGATCTCGCCGAGCTGGGGCTGGCCCGGCCGCTGGAGCTGTACCGGCCGTTCCTCACCGCCGCCGAGCTGGGCCGGCTCACCGCCGGCACGCAGAGCCAGCTCTTCGACGCGATCTCCGCGATCCTCGGCCTGGAGGCGATCACCGACGCCGACCGCCGGCTGATGGTCGCCGCGCGCCCGATCGACGCGGCCCTCAAGGAGGTACGCGGACAGCGCGCCGCCCTCGCCGCCACGCTGGCCGAGATGAACGACGACCGGGCGCGCCGGGCGGCGGCACTGCTCGCCGCGACCCGCCCCGACCTGGTGGCGCTGACCGCGATCCTCGACGAGCCGGAGGAGCCGACCGCGGACGAGGCCGTGCTGCTCTGCCGGCGGCTGGTGGCGATGCAGCTGCCCGACGCGGACGAGGTGGCCCGGCTCGCGGGGCAGGTGCGGGAGGCCGCCGCCGGGGCGCGCCGCCACGACGGCGGGCGCTCGCGGGCGTCGCTGCGCAGCGCTGAGCTGCTCCGGCTCGCCATCGAGCACCACGACGACCGGGGTGACGGACCGTGCCCGGTCTGCGCGACGGGCAGCCTCGACGGCGACTGGCGGACCAGCGCCGCCGCGTCCCTGGCGGACCTGCGCGACCGCACACTCGCGGCCCAGGCCGCCGCCGCTCGGCTGACGGCGGTGCTGCAGCGGACGCACTACCTGGTCGACGACCTTGACGTGCCCGACGGCGACGCCGCCGGGGTGCCGATGGACGGGCTGCGCGCGGCCGCGGCGGCGCTGCGGCTGGCGCCGGGCGGACCGGAGGAGCTCGCCGATCATCTGACCGCGCAGTACCCGGCGGTGATCGCGGCGGCGCAGGCCACGCAGGCGTACGCGAAGGGCCTGCTCCGCCAGCGCGACACCGGCTGGCAGGCGGCGGCCGGCGAGCTGCGGGCCTGGGTCGAGGCGGCTGGAAAGCTGCCCGAGCGGGAACGCGCCCTCGCCCGGCTGAAGGCCGCGCGGGCCTGGCTGAAGGCGACCGGGGCGGAGCTGCGCAACCAGCGGGTCGCGCCGTTCGCGGAGCACTCGCAGCGGATCTGGGGGCAGCTGCGGCAGGAGAGCAACGTCGAGCTGGGCGCGATGACCCTGGAGGGGGCGAACACCCGGCGGCGGGTGGTGATCCCGGTCAGCGTGGACGGCACGGACAACGGCACGGCGCTGGGCGTGATGAGCCAGGGCGAGATGCACGCCCTCGGGTTGGCGACGTTCCTGCCGCGCGGTTGCGCTCCGGAGAGCCCGTTCCGGTTCATCGTGGTCGACGACCCGGTGCAGAGCATGGACCCATCGAAGGTCGACGGGCTGGCCCGGGTGCTCGCCGACCTGGCCGAGCAGCGGCAGGTGGTGGTCTTCACCCACGACACCCGGCTGCCCGAGGCGGTGGAACGGCTGAACCTGGGCCAGGCGCGGATCATCGAGGTGGCTCGCGCCGAGCGGTCGGTGGTGACCCTGCGGCCCGGCTCCGACCCGGTGACCCGCTACCTGGACGACGCGTACGCGCTGTCGCGCAACGAGGAGATCGCCGCCGAGGTACGGGGTCCGGTGGTGGCGGAGCTGTGCCGCTCGGCGATCGAGGCAGCCTGCCACCGGATCGTCTGGCGGCGGCGGGTGGCCCGCGGGGTGCCGCACGACGAGATCGAGGCGGCCATCGTGGACGCGTCTCGGCGGCTGACCACCACGGTCGCGTTGGCGCTCTTCGACGACGCCGACCGCGGCGGTGACGTGCTCGGGTATCTGAGCCGCCGGCACGGGTCGCGGGCGGGGGGCGCGTACAAGGCGTGCAAGGAGGGCGTGCACGGGGCGTACCTGGCGGACCTGCCCGGCCTGGTCGCGGACGCCCGCCACCTCGCGAAGGCGCTGTCGTGACCGCCGTGCCCAGGACTGCCGCGCCGACACCCCAGCGGTGCCTGGCGGCGGCCGACCAGATGCTGCGCGGCGCCGGCGCGCTCGGCGCGGTCGCGGTGACCGCCGGCTGGTGGCCACGGGCGTGCGCCTGCCTGATCCGGCTCGCGCTCGAGGGCGGCATCGACGCCTACTGGCGCCGGGTCAAGCCGACGGTTGCCTCGTGCCGGCAGGGCCGGGCAAAGCAGTTGATGCTGCGCGGCCGGCTCGGGCCCGGCGCCCGCGTCGCCCGCCGCGTCGCGTTTGCCTGGGCGACCCTGTCGGCCGCCGCCCACCACCACTGCTACGAACTGGCGCCGACCGCCGCCGAACTGCGTCGCCTGCACACCGAGGTGAGCGTCCTGCTCACCCAACTCGACGGAAGAACGGAACCGAACGATGACGTACCCGCAGCCCGGTCTTGACCCCACCCGCCCGCAGCCGCCGGTCTCTGGCGTCCCGGGGCCGTACCCGCCGGTGTCCGCCGTTCCCGGGCCGTACCCGCCGGTGTCCGGACCTCCCGGCGCGTACCCGACGGTCCCGGCCGTGCCCTACCAGCCCGGAGGCTACTTCCAGGCCGCGCAGCGGGTCGCCGTGCACCCGCCGCTGACCTCGGGCATGGCGACGGCGTCCTTGGTGCTCGGGATTCTCGGCGTGCTCGGCGGCTGGTGCCTGTTCGGGCTGCCCTGCATCCTGGCCGTCATTCTCGGCCACCTCGCCCTGCGGGAAACCCGGGACGGCACGAGGTCGGGGCACGGCATGGCCGTCGCCGGCCTCGTCCTGGGCTACGTCTTCGTCGGCCCGATGATCGCCTTCACGGTCATGTGGTTCTTCGGCGGCGTCGTTGGCGCGGCCACCCCGACCCCGACTCCCTGATCCCCGCCCCTGAGCCGGCGCAGCGACGCGCCCGAGGGCCGGGCAGAGAAACCAGGACGACACCGGCCGCCACCGCGGCCGGCCAGCAGGCGCCACGAGGCGCCGGAAAGACAGGTGTGCCATGTCCCAGGAAAATCGCGCTCGCGCGGTGCCCGACCGGTCTGTCGAGATGTCCCGTGAGGACAATGGCTGCGTCATCACCGCCCGGTGGCACAGCGACGTCGGACCGGCTGACATCACCGGACCGGACGAGGTCGTCATCCGGGTCGCCGACGACGCGGCGCCCGAGGTCCGGAAACGCGGCGTCACCTCGGCGGTCCTGCACCGGATGGGACGGCAGGTCGACGACATGGTGGCCGAGTTCCACGTGCTGCCGAGCGTCGGGGCGTACCAGGTGATGGTGCGCCGCTACATCGAAGGCCGGCTCGCCGAGCTCGCCCAGGCACGGGGTGCGGGGGCCGACGGCTTCGAGGCCGACCTGCTCGCCATCTTCGACGACGTCGCCGGTCGCGGGCACGCCGACCCGCTCGGGGAGCTCGCCATGGCGACGGGCAGGACGCGGGAGGACCTCGACCACCTCCTCAACGTGGCCCGTCAACGGCACGATCACGATGGACACCCCGCGTGAACGTCGCCCCCGACGGTACGGATACTGCCCCGGTGACATCGTCGAAGCCGCGCCGCGCCTGGTCGGAGGTCTTCCGCCGGAGCCGCATCTCGCCCCACGTCTTTGTCGTCGCCGAGGCCGCAGCGCAGGAGGTCGACCAGGTGGTCGCCGGCCTCGGGCTGCCGGACGCGTCCTCGGTCGGGCTTTTCGACAACGCCCACTGGGCCACGCCGCTGCTCGACGGCGCCGTGGCGCGGTTGCGCACCTACGGCCTGCCCAGGCTGCCCGGCGGAACCCGCGTGTACGGGCACCGGCCGCTGCGGCTGCTCTGCCACCTCATGGACCTCCAGCCGCCGGCCCGCGCGCTGTCCGGCGAGCGGTCCGTACCGGATGTCGAGGAACTGCTGGCCGATCTTGAGCGGCAGCGGCTGGCCGACACCGAGGCGCTGCTCGCGCAGGCCCGTACGGCCATGGCCAACGATTCGCAGGAGGTACGGGCGGCGGTCCGGGCGCTCTTCGGGATCGAGACTGTCGGCACCACCGCCACAGCTTCCTCCTAACGCTGCAGGGGCCCGCTTGTCGGACCGCCGCGCGTCCGGCCCGACAATGGCCGCGTCGACGAATCCGCCCGTTGACGCGGCCTGCGCCGCTACGACACCGCCTCGCTCAGGAACACCCGGTCGAACTCCGCTTCGGTGTAGAGGGCCACGGAGCGGAAGGTCAGCGGCTCCCCCACCGACTCGAAAGCCCGCAGCGCCGCCTCGGCACCGGACCGCAACACGTCTCCGAGGTCGTCACCCTCGACGTACAGGGTCACGGTCACCTGCGGACCGTGCACGGAGGCACTGAAGCTCGGGCACAGCGGAGCCAGCCGCCCGCCGGCTTCGTCCGCCCGGTAGTCGTCCACCGGCTCACCGCTGGCGGTGTCCGTCTCGATCACCAGGTGGTAGCCCATTGGCAGCCTCCTCACGGGCCGTGTAAACGGCGTTGATCCCGGAAACGACGAAAGGCCCCGGAGGGGCCTCTCACAAGGAGAAGATCCTAACGCGGTATCTCGCGGGCGATATCCTCGAGCCGCGGCGACACCTTGCGGCACTGCCCCCACGCCTTCGGCCTGCTGAGCCGGCCGGACGCACCCGCCGGCAGCGGCACCCGGGCAGGCATCGGTCACGGGCCGAGTCCGTGGGGCACCCGGACGGCGAGCGGGCCTTTGAGAGCGACGCCGCGAATTGAGGTGCGGTGCACGGCTCGGCGCTCTATGGTTCCGCCCGTGACGATCGACATCGCGAGCTTGGCGGATCGCCCGGACCTCGCACCCCTGCTGGACCGGGACTTCGACGGGGCGTGGCCGCAGTTCATGCTCTGGGACCCGATGGGCGCGGTGTACTACAACGTCGCCCACGACCTCTACCCCGAGTTCGTGTTCGCCGCTGTCGACTCCGCCGAGCCGGGCCGCGCCGTCGCCCGGGCGTACGCCGTGCCGCTGCGCTGGACGGAGCCGGAGCTTCCCGACGGCGGCTGGGACCGGGCGATCCAGCGCGCCACCATCACCCGCCTCACTGGCGCCACCCCGAACATCGTCTCGGCCATCGAGATCTGCATCCGACCCGACCGGCGCGCCGCCGGGCTCTCCGCCCTGATGCTCGCCGCCATGCGGCAGGCCGTCGGCAAACTCGGCTACGACACCCTGGTCGCCCCGGTCCGCCCGAGCGGCAAGCACACCCGACCCGACCTGCCGATGACCGAGTACGCGGCGCAGGTCCGCGACGACGGCCTGCCCGTCGACCCGTGGCTGCGGGTGCACGTACGCGCGGGCGGGCGCATCGAGCGCGTCGCCACCCGGTCGATGATGATCAGCGGGACGCTCGCGGAGTGGCGCTCGTGGACCGGCCTGCCGTTCGACACCAGCGGGCCGGTGCGCGTACCGGGAGCGCTGGTGCCGGTGCACTGCGACGTGGCGCACGATCACGCCGTCTACGTCGAACCGAACGTCTGGGTCCGCCACCGGCTGTAGGAGAGGCCGGGTGGGTCTTCACGGCCAGCTGCTGTTGCCCGCCCGCAGCGTGGCCTTCCGTGAAAGGCCGGCCGGGTGAAGATCGCCGACCGGAGTGGGCTCAGCGGTACTTAAGGCGGGCCTGGCGGGGAATCGCGCCGAACTTGCCGCCGTGGAAGTCGCGGAAGGCCCGAGCGATCTCGGCGCGGCTGTTCATCACGAACGGGCCGTCCATCTCCACGTGCTGGTTGATCGGCTTTCCGCTGTACGCCATCACCACGGTGGGCGCGTCGCCGTCGCCGGTCTCCAGGGTGGCCGTCGATCCGTTCGCCGCCCCGGGGACGGGATCGGACCAGGCGATCTGTCCGGCGCGCACCGGCCGTCCGGCGACGGTCAGCCGGCCGGACAGGACGTAGAAGAACGCGCGGTCACGGGCGGGCAGTACGTGGTCCAGGCGGGTGTTCGGCTCCAGGGTGATCACCGCTCCGGAGATCGGCCAGTGGTTGCGGGCCGGTCCCGTGACACCGCCGGCCGTCCCGGAGATCAGGTCCACGCGCGCGCCGGCGTGTTCGATGACGGGCCGGTCCACGGCGAGCAGGTCCTGGTAGCGCGTGTCGACCATCTTCTTCTCGCCGGGCAGGTTCACCCACAACTGCAGAATGTGCGCCCGCTCGTTGCGGAAGGCCAGCTCGCGGTGGATGACGCCGCGCCCGGCGGTCATCCACTGGACGTCCCCGGTGGCCAGCGCGCCGTTGTTGCCGGCGTTGTCGCCGTGTTCCAGCACGCCGTCGACGACCAGGGTCACCGTCTCCAGGCCGCGGTGAGGGTGCCACTCGAATCCCGGGGAGGAGAACCAGTCCTCGCTCAGCAGCAGGAACGGGTCGGTGCGGGCCGGCCGCATCGGCGTGATGATCACGGCCTTGTCGTCGACCTGCCCGTCGGGGCCGACGCGGACCTTGTCCTCCACCCGGACGACCGTCCGCCTCACCGTGCCGCGTCGGGGTGCCATCTCATCCACATCCGTTCATCCGACCATCGAGTTGATGGATCAACCGAAGGGTACACCCCTCGGTTGATACATCAACTGGACGGTAGGATGCGCGCATGGAGCAGCAGGGGCTGGACGAGCGGGAGCTTCACGCCTGGCGCACGTTCTTCCAGATGCAGGAGGTCCTGCGCGGCCGCATCGAGCAGCAGCTACAAGCCGCGAGCGGCCTCTCCAACGCTGACTACAGCGTCCTGGTCGCCCTGTCGGACGCCCCCGGCGGCCGGCAACGCGTATTCGAACTCGGCCGCAACCTCGGCTGGGAGAAGAGCCGCCTGCACCACCAGCTCACCCGCATGTGCCAGCGGGGCCTCGTCCGGCGCGAGAACGGCGCGTCCCGCGCCATGTACGCCGTCCTCACCCCGGAAGGCCGCGACGTACTCCGACAGGCCGCCCCCGGTCACGCCAGCGAAGTCCGCCGGCTGGCCATCGAACCCCTCACCGACGAACAGATCCGCCAGCTCGCCGACATCTCCACCACCATCCTCGACAGCCTCCGAGCCGACCAAGACCCTCACGGCTGACCCAGCCCCGGCCCCCGGCCGCTGCCCGACCCAGCGGAGCGCGGGCACGCCGGCGGCATAGAGGATCCGAAACGGCAGGTCAATGAAGACGTGTCGACGCCAGCGAATACGGCTCGGCAATGACCTGCTGACCTGTTGCGCACTCTCGGCTGTTGCCCATCGATCCTGACCGCCGTAGACCCTCGCCGGCCGCGCGATCGGGCACGGCAGTCCCCACCCGCAGGGTCGAGGACCAGTAGGCCGGGCGGGCTTCGCGTACCGTCGCCTCGTGCTCGCTGACCAACCCAGCTCGCGTCGACCCCTCGGCGCGGTACCACGCGCACTGATCACGGCAATGATCATGCTCGGGGTGATAGTGCCCTCGCTCGTCATCAGCGAGCTGATCGAAGACAGGACGGGAAGCGGCGTTCTGGCCGATTTCGGTGCGATCGCGGTGCCCACCGCCACAACGGCCTGGCTCGCCCCACGGGTTTCCTACCGACGACGAGATGCCTTGTGGTGGCTGGCCGGCGGTGTCGGCATTTACGTGTTCGGCGTCATCGCCTGGCGGCTGGCGCTCCTGCCCTACCGCGACTGGACCCCTCGCCCGGAGGAGGCGTCCCAAGCCCGGTATCAGCTCAGGCCTTAGGGCGTTGGCCTTCGGATTAGAAGAAGATCACGGATGGCTGCTCGGGTGGCTATGCCCTGGTCAGCCTGCCCGTCATTGTCGGCCGGCGTCGACGCCTGCGGCAGGTCCTGGCTGTACGCCTGGCTGTACCGGTCGCAGGGCGAGCGGCTGCCTGTCTAGTCGGCTTGATCGTCGCGCGGGTTATACACGAAGCCGTCGTTCCAGTGGTCCTGGTCGACGGTGTAGCCGTTGATGTAGAAGCAGTCGGGCTCGTCGCGGAAGCCAGGCAGCTTCCTGGCTCGCTGTATCCGGTCCTCCGCTCGCGCCTCCGACGAGTACACCCCCAGAATCTTGAGATCGTCACCGTCTTCCTCGTCCCAGGCGAGCTCGCCGGCTTCGTCTCGATGCGTGGTTGGTCGCCCGTCGAGCCACCGGGCGTGGCGGACGTGCCACAGCAGGAAGACCTCCATGCAGCCGGACGCTACCCGTTGCCGCTCTGCCCCCACCGGCGCGGCGTGATCGACCCCGGGGAACGGCGTTGCCACCTGACGGGATCGAACCATCGACCTACGCATTACGAGATCAAGACGCCGGCTCCGGTGACCTGGGCACATGAGGTCCTAGCAGCGGAAACGCCTCTCGACATCTCACACCACTCCCCGCCGTCCGTGGGCCTCTTGCGGACTAGATGCGGACTGCGCGAGCACGCGCGACCAAATGCCGTTCGACCCCTGCCCGCCGTTCCTCTACTGTCCGGTCGTGGCCGGATTGGGTGGGACGAAGCAGAGATGGACCTGCCCTCCGGACGCCCGGTGTGGTTGCTGGATGTGGATGGGGTCATCAACGCGAACCGGCCAGGTTGGGGCGGGCCACCCAGGAAAAGCCAGGTCTGGTCGGACACCGACCAGGTGTCATACATCGTCCGTTGGGCGCCAGCTCTGATCGACCGGATCCGGCCCCTCCATGAGTCCGGCGTGGTGGCCGTCCGTTGGTGCACCACATGGTGCCCGGATGCGCACCGGCTTGAGTACCTGTGGCGACTGCCCCCGCTGTCTCGGGCGATCACGGCTGATCCGATGCCACGGGGTCCTGCTTGTTGCCCGCTGAAGCTTGCTGCAGCTCGCGCCGTGCTGGCCGAGGGTCGCAGACTTGTATGGACCGACGACGAGGCACTGCCCCCGCCAGGCCCCCTACGTGATGAGTTGACTGCCAGTGGGCAAGCACTTCTGATCGCGCCCAAATCAAACCGTGGCTTGCAACCCGAAGACCTGGACCGGATCGAGTCGTTCATCGCTGCCTCGCAACCATGACCCCGTCACCTGGCCGTGCCCATGCCGCGCACCTTCATTTTGGAAGAGCGCGATCGACCGGTCGCGATGCCCGAAACGCCTGCGGTCAACGGCGAAGCTACTTGCCCCTGGTGCCCGCTCATGACCGCTGCCGGCCGCCGCTACTGGCCCATGGATGGCCCGTGACGCCCTGGTGTTCACGCTCAGCACGTCGACAGCACGTCTGCGGCTCTGCCAGGATCGGCGGATGTTGGTGAGGGAACGGCCGGTGGTGATCGCTGTATGCGGGTGTCCGGGGGCTGGGAAGACCACCGTTGCCTCTGCAACGGCTGGCCGCTTGGGTATCCCGTTCCTGACTCGGGACGAGATCAAGACTGGTCTTGGGCTGTCCTCCGCCTCCGCGGCCGAGGACGGCGGCGTTCGGCTCGACCGGGACTTCCACGTTGCCGGCGGTCCCGTCAGCCTCCGGGCTGAAGCCGTGATGGTCAACGCAGCCCGCCTGCTCGCGGCCTCAGGGGTGAGCTTCGTCGTAGAGTCCTCGGTGTTGTCCCACGAGCTGCTAGATGTGCTGCTCGCGTGTGGCACCCGAGTGCTGGCTGTTCACGTCGTCGCCGAGGAGGCGGTCATCGACCGGCGACTTGGTGCTCGGGCGGCCGAAGGCGGGGCCATCGACCAGCAGCTCCTATCCCTGTTTCAGCGGGGCGAGATGAAGCGGTCGATTTTCGAACCGCCAGAGGGAGTCGACGCCGTCATTGAGATCGACACCTCAGACCATGGCGCTCCGGCCATCGAGACGATCGTGGCAGCAGTCGTCGCCCTGCTTGGGCCGCCAAGAACGGGAGGCGGCTCATTACCGAACGAGCCAGCAACGAACCATCGACCAAAGCCCGCAGGTAACTGGCGTC
Organism: Micromonospora sp. DT47; assembly: GCF_049844475.1. Taxonomy (NCBI): domain Bacteria; kingdom Bacillati; phylum Actinomycetota; class Actinomycetes; order Micromonosporales; family Micromonosporaceae; genus Micromonospora; species Micromonospora sp. DT47. Next base: position 53,144 of record NZ_JBNCLC010000016.1, read on the forward strand.
CTGGCCAATTGGTGGAATCGCTCCGCCGGAGTTGAGCGAACCATCAAGCGGCGCAGACAGTCGTCCAGCGGTGTCCGCCGCTCAGCGGATCTCCTCGTCGGGCAGTCGCCAGACCGTCCAGCCTCCCCGGACGGGGACAAGGTGGAGCGCCTAACCAGCCGAACGACCTTGGCCCCGTCCGGGGAGGCTGGTAGCCCTTGTGGTGCCCGGCGAGGGGATCCGCGGCTGATCTCTGAGGAGGGTCGGGGTTCGGGGCGGAGCCCCGAGGCGGGCGCTGGGATTCCGTCAGCTTGGCGCTCAGCTGAGCATCCGGATCGGAGCCTGAGCCCAAACGCCAGTGCGCCGGCTGTGCGGACGGCCGTGCCGAGCGGCACGCGTCGCGCGAGCAGCGGCAGATGCGGATGCCGGTTTCCGGCGCGTTTGGCGGTGTCCCCGCTGGGGTCGAGCAGGTAACGGCGTTCGCAATAAGCTATGGCGCAGACGACTGATTGCCGTGTGGGGGCTCCGGACAGACCATGTCTCTCGGGGCGGGCCGCTGCCGTCGATCGCCGGCAACCAGGGCGTGGTCTTTATGGCCGCCCGGTCGCGCCCAGCTCAATTCGGTGTGTGGACGCGTTCGCTGCTGGCGAACGCCGGCGGCTCGGGCCGGTGGGCCGGCGGGTGCTGGCCTACGGTCTGATGATGACGACGACGGCCGCCTACGACGCGCACGCCGACTGGTACGAGGACTACGTGACGGGTGCCGCCGCCGAGTACACGACGCGTCGACAGGCGCTGTTGCGCCAGCTGCTCGGCGCCGGGCATGGCGTCTGCCTGGATTTGTGCTGCGGCACCGGGGTGCAGGCCGACGAGCTGCGCGCGCTGGGGTGGAGACCCGTCGGACTGGACCTGTCCGGCGGCCAGCTGCGCCACGCCGCGCGCCGGCTGCCGGTGGTGCGGGCGGACGCGGCCGTACTGCCGTTCGCCGACGGCGCGGTCCCGGCGGTCGATTGCGTCCTCGCGCACACCGATGTGCCGGACTACGCGGCCGTGCTCCGCGAGGTGGCCCGGGTTCTGCAGCCCGGCGGGCGGTTCGTCCACATCGGCGTTCATCCCTGCTACGTAGGCGCGTTCGCCGACTGGAGCGCTCGGCCCGCCGTCGTTGTCAATGAGCGCTACGCCGACCGGTCGCATACCTACGAAGCCTGGTGCCCGGCCGGGGTCCGGGCCCGCGTCGGCGCCTGGCACGTACCGCTCGCCGACCTGCTCAACGCGGTAGTCGCGGCCGGACTGCGACTCGATCGCGTGGAGGAGATCGGTCCGGACGGCGTTCCTGACGTCTTGGGCCTGGCTGCAGTGAAGCCGGCCTGAAGAAGCCGTCTGCCCACGCCTGAAGCGCAGCACCGGCGATCTTGCCGTCCACGGCGTCGACAATCAGGGGAAGCTCCCGGATCAAGATCACGTGCACGCTATTCGGCATGTGCGTATGCCGGCCGAGTCAGCACTTCGTGACGCCGTAGCGCGCGGATCGCAGCATGTCCGGTCGTTAGGCGGTGCCCTCGTCGACGATCTTCGACGCGATCGGCTGCTCGACGAAGGGGAGGGCTTCAAGTTCCATGCTCACTGCAGACAGTCCGCTACGCCGTCAGCGGCAGCGCCGGAGGCAAGTGCAGCAACGATCCAGCCGGCGTCGGTTTCGTACTTGCCGGGCGGCGCCCCGTCCCCGGGCTCCACATAGACACGGCGGCGCCGTGGTACTCGACGAAAGTCTGTCTTAGCGGTGTTCTGTTTGTCTGCGCTGGAGCGTCAGGTCAAGACTCTGCGAGGGCGCGCACCGCGCGTTCGATGGCGGGGCGCATGTCAAGAGCGGGGTCGACGGTGAGCCGGTGCAGGAGCAGTCCGTCGGCGAGCGCCATGAGGGCCCGGGTCGCCGGCACGGGGTCGGCGATGCCGACGGCGATCACGATCCGCTCAGTCCACCGCTCGAACTCGCGGCGCTGCCGCCGCAGCGGCTCGCCAAGCTCAGGATCGCCGGCGAGTTCGAGGAAGAGTGCGTAGCGTGCGCGGGTGCGCGCGGCGAACCGCCCGGTCTGCAGTTCGGCCATGGCGCACAAGCCCTCGATCAGCCCGTCGAGTCCCGTGATCGCAGGCATCGCGGCTGGGTCGAAATCGGCGCGCTCGCGCTCGGCCATCCAGTCGACCACGCCGCCGAGTAGCGCCCTGCGAGTGCGGAACCAGTTCGAGGTCGACCCAGGGGGGAGGCCTGCCCGTTCGTCGACCCGCGCATGGCTCAACGCGCGCACGCCCTCCGCGCCGAGCAGCTCCACGGCCGCCTCGAGTGCGCGCTCCCGGGTCGCCGCGGGCATGACGCCCCCCTTTCAAGAGGTCTACTATGAACATAGTACTCCACCGCGTGAAAGGGGTCGCCATGCCCACGCCCGAGCCCCGCATCACCCGTTCCGTCGACGCCTCGGCCTGGTCGCCGCCGCTGCCAGAGGCCTCCGGCTTCGACCATCTCGTCGTCGAGGCGCCCGGCCTGCATACTCACCTCGCCGCCATCGGCGAGGGCGAACCGGTCGTGCTGTTGCACGGATTTCCCGAGCACTGGTGGCAGTGGCACGCCATAGCTCCGGTCATTGCCGCAGGCGGCTACCGCGTCATCTGCCCCGACCTGCGCGGGGCCGGCTGGACCGTGGCCGACGATCCGCGTATCGAACGCGAGACCCGGCTCCGCGACCTGCTCGCCCTCTTCGACGTCCTCCACATCGAGCGCGCCCACCTCGTCGCCCACGACATGGGCGTCATCACCGCGATGCAGCTGACCTACGACCACCCCGAGCGGGTTCGAACGGCAGTGCAACTCTCCGTGCCGCCGGGCTTCATGAAGTTCAGCCCGAAGCTCCTCCCGGCCTTCCGGCACCTGCCCCCGTTCGTCTGGCACCGCCCGGGCGCCTCACTGCGCGGAATCTTCTCCGGGGAGTACGTCGCCCGCCCGATATCGGAGGCAGCCGTCGAAGCCCACCTCGCCCCGATGCGCCGACCCGACATCGACGGCGCGGTGCGTACGCTCTGCCGCGGCATGGTCCTGCCCGAAGGCATGCGCATGATCCGCGGCGTCTACCGCCGCCGGCGGCTCACGGTGCCGACCCTCGTGGTATTCGGCCGCCGCGACCGCCCCTACACCGAGGAGCTCATGGGGCGCATCTGCCGCAATCCGGAGCGGTACGCCGATCGCGTCGGGTTCGCCTACGTCGACGAGGCAGCGCATTTCATCACCGACGACGCCCCGGCCGCGGTCGCCGACCTCGCGCTCGACTGGTTCGAACGAGCCGCATGACGTAGGGCTAGTTCAACACTCAGATGTCCGCTCATAGGCAACCGCCGCGCGCCCAGCGCGAGCACTGCCTCACCCGCGGCATCCTCGTCGTCCACCATCACGTCAAGGTGCATTTGCTGCGGCACCCCCGGCTCCGGCCACGTCGGCGGCGTCAGGACGGCGGCGCCCTGGAACGCCAGCCCGGACGCCGTCGTGCTGGCCGACACGACGACGAAGTCCTCGTCCGCGTAGGTGATCGGGTCGCCGAGGACCGCGCTCCAGAACCGCGCCTCGGCCATCGGATCCGGGCAGTCGACGATCAGATGGTGGAGCCGGCCGACAGGCAAAGCGAACACCTCCTTCGTGGTCAGGCCCCGTGCCAGCACGGTTGTATGGCCACTTCCGGCGCACGGGAAAGGTCGTGTCTGGACCATGTTCGTTCATCGTTGCCTAGAGTGTGAGGCCAGAAGGGACTGCCACCCGGGCGGACAGCGGCAGCTGAGGACGTTTAGACGCTGAAGTCTTCAGGCGCGCCTTCACCCACGCGACCATCCACTGCTTCACAGAGGATGTCCGCGTGGCCCGTGTGTCGTGCGTACTCCTCAACCATGTCCAAGAGCATGGCGCGGACCGAAGGCGAGCGGCCGTCCGGCCAGGTAAAGGACGCCGGTCCGTCGAGCCCGCGCTCCTTAATGACCTCAGCCACGAGCTCGCGCGACCGCTCGACAGCGTCTCGCCACAATGCGTAGACATCTTCCGGAGAGTCCAGCGCCCCAGTGCGCCATTCCCAGTCAGGGTCGGCGTCGAAATCTACGGCGTCCCACGGGGCTCCGTACTCCTGTCCGGCGAGCTTGACAGCCAACCAGTCTGCCTCGACCAAGGCCACATGCTTGACGAGACCACCGAGCGTCATCGCACTGGCGGCCGTGGTCGCACGCAGACCCTTCTCGTCGAGCCCCGACGTCTTCCAGGCGAAGGTCCGCCGGTTGCGCTCGAGAACTGACAACAGGGACTCGGCCTCGGTGGAAGCCGCCGACGGGGAAGGCTGTGGAGACGCTTCGCTCATGACCGGAGCATAGCCAGCCGCTCGTCTACCGCTCATCGGCTATGACCGCGCGGATCGCGGCAGATGCGGACATCTGACCTTGGTAGGCCGAGGTAGGGTGTTCGACTCGTGAGCGACCTCTACGGAACCCGGGCCGACCTTCTGCCGCGATCGATGGTCAAAGTGGCTCGGGCACCCGAGGGAGAGTCTCGGCTGCTGACGTGGGTTGGGCGCCCAGGCGTCCGCCTGCTGGACCTGCAGGAGCATCTTCGGTATGAGGCGGCGAGCCTCCGGCTGTTCCCGCAAAATCGGGACGGCTCGATCGCGTGGACCGAGGTGGCCGGCGATCTGGTCGTTCACGCCGAGGACGAAGGCATGCATGTGATCGGGGAGTTCATCCGCGAGGACGGCGACCTCGTGATCATGTGGGGAAGCCTAGCGATTCCCAGCGTGCTCCTGAGGGCCACCGAGGCGTTGCCCAGGATCGCGGAGATCTTGGACGTCGACCCTGTCCTCTGGATGTACCGCGCAGGTGCACTTCTCGAACGAAATTTCTTCGAAGGAACGGTGACGGTCGCCCGCGTCTTGCAGACCTGATTGCAGATGGCGGGCCCGTCCTTCGCAGCTGGAGGGCTGAGAAAGCACCCTCACATCGGCATGACCGCGCGCATCGCGGCATGAGAGTTGACGGTTCCTGGCAGAGTCTACCGATCAACACGGTCCTGCCCTCGTCGCTGCGTCAGAGCAGAGTGACCGCGTCGCGGCGGCGATGTAGCGGCGGCCGTGCGGCGCTGATCAGAATGGTGCGGGTCCGCGGCCTGCCAACGACATCAACACCTGCGTGGCGAGTAGCTTGCGTATGCCGGTGACGGCGACTGTCCCCATCCGATCGTAGGGCAGTTCCAATTGCAGCCCTTCGACTGCGTTGCGAAGGTCTGTCGTGATCTCGTCCGGACGGAACGTGCCGCCCCAGCCGTTGAGTCCTCCGCGCTGGTTGGTACTGAGGGAAGCCATGCCGGACATGCATGCGCCGTTGACCAGGATCAGCCTCGCAGGACCCGAGTAGGTCGTCGTCATAGTCATCAACCCTTCAGGATGTAACGCCGTGCACCCCGGGTCCCGGCTGTCTGACAGTCATCAGGAGGCGAGGCGTCGAGTCCGACCATGGTGTGCTCCACCTGGACCGCGACCGTACGTGCCTCGACCGTCAGGGCGGCGGCGATGCGGAATTCGGCTCGTTAGCGATAAGGGTCGATGTCTGTGTCTGTCTGGTTCATGAGCCAGAGGCGCGCCTTGGGCGGGCTGACAGTCGGCCTGGGCAGACTAGCGCCCGAGGTCCGAATCGATCCAGAGAAGAGAACACGGGGGCAATGCTGAGCTGGCTCCACACCGAGATGCCCGGCCTTCTGCCGATCAGACGATTTTCGCGATGCCGTGGTGAGCGCATGAAACGCCGAACGGCGGCCCGCTGAACCAGTCGGGCCGCCGTTCGCAGAGTGTGGATCAAAGCGGGCGGATGTTCTCCGCCTGCAGGCCCTTCTGGCCTTGGGTGATGTCGAACTCCACCTTCTGATTCTCGTCGAGGCTGCGGAAGCCGCTCGCCGAGATCGCGGAGAAGTGGGCGAAGACGTCGGCGCCGCCGTCGTCCGGGCTGATGAAGCCGAAGCCCTTGTCGGCGTTGAACCACTTCACGGTACCTGTAGTCATGTCTGCTCCTTCGCAGGCTGTTAGAGACCGCACTGTGCAGACCCCTACGCCGCCGCGTTGATCACCCGCGTCGAAACGACACGAAAAACGAAAAGCGCCTGGATGGGTTTCAGATGCCCCATCAGGCGCCGGAAAACGTCTACGGAAATCAAAACTGCAACTCGGCTACCGTAGCACATGATCCGTCGTCGATCCCATGGCGGTGAGTGGACCTGGTCACTACAAGACTGGGAAGTGGCAGCGACACCGAGAATCGGCAGGTCGCGCCTGATGTGGCGTGAATTCTAGTCGGGCGCCGTCAGGACGAGCGGCACCGCCCCCACCGGGCTGCTCGACACCTACCACGCCGAACGTCACCCCGCCGGCCGCCGCGCGATCCTCCACACGCGCGCACAGGAGGCCCTATCCGTCCCGGGCGAGAACGCCCAAGCCCTGCGCATGCTCCTTGCAGAACTGCTGCGGCACCCAGGCCCGCTGACATACCTGGCCACACTCATGGAAGGTGCGGACGTCACGTACGGGCACGGCCGCCTGATCGGCACATGGGCGCCCGACACCCTGGACGAGCGGGCCGCGGAGCACACAATCAAGCACCTGCGCAGCGCAGCTACCGCCCTCGCGGGCCAAGAGACTGCTCGACAGGGCACATCCGGCACCGCTGGCACCCGAAGACGACGCTGAGGCAGAACAACCCGCCCTCGTCTACAGGTCATGGGCCTAGTATCTCGCGGACACCACCGTGGAAGAACGCCAGCGATGGTGCCGGGCAAAGGCGCGCACAGCGAATCGGGCGAGGCTCATTGTCCGGGCCAGCGGACTGCAAGATGGTCGCCGCTGATGTCTGGGCAGTTCTCCAAGCCGCCGAAGGACGCTGCGAGCACTGTGGCTCCCTCGCCCTCGAACAACGGCCATCCGGCCCCGACGGCCGACCGGTGCCGTGGGCGCCCGTCGGCAGACGTATCGGCTCCCTCGGCCACCGCCTCGCCCGCTTCAACGGCGGCTCCAACAACATTGCGAACCTGTGCTGGTCGTGCCTATGGTGCAACACTTGGCCGACCGAACGACGTCCCGGAGCAACAGACCACGGCGGTCACCAACCGCCAACGTGAGTGCCCGCGCCCCGGCATGCATGAAACACCTCCTCGGCCACGTCCCGCAGGGCGCGGCATAGGGCACATTGGTGTCACGATAGGACGCTCGGTCAGCGGCACGAGCGGATGTCGTTGGTCGGGCGTACCCAGGGGGTCGGGGATCAGAGGTGGTAAGCCTGGCTGGTCAGGGCTTGCCGGAGCGCGTCAAGGATGCCTCGGCTGAACGGACTTTCGATGTCCGGCGTCACCAGGGTGACGAGCGACAGGCCCGCAGCGACCAACGTCGCCGGGTAGGGTCCGAATCGGAATCCGGGCCGGTCATAGGGGTCCTCATCGAGCTTGATCTCGACCGCGGACCGGCCGGATGGCTGGTAGAGCACCGCGAACGGCCCCTCGTCGTGTTCCAGGAGCGAGTAGCCGACATCGTCCCAGCGCTGCTCCATCTGCGTATCGCGCGCGACGAGCACTTCGCCCGTACCGGCCGGCACGTCGCCACGTGACCTCGGCCACGGCAGGAACGTTTCGTTGGCCACCCCGCTGACGGAAACCACCATGTTCGGCCATCGGCCATGGAGACCGTCCAGCATCGCCCGGATGCCGACGTCGACCCGTCCGCCGCTGAGGAGGACCGTGTCGTGTCCCGTGATCATCCGTACTCCGCCCGGCTGTCCGTATCAACTCGCACTTCAGCGCTGTATAACGGTGCCGGTCGCACGCGCGGCCGTTCACCCACGGGACATGATCTCACCCGGTCCACAGAACGAACATCCGCAATTCGGCACGAGCGGGCGCTGATCGGGCGCGGTCAGCGGCAGTTGAGGATGCGCGCCAGACTCGGTGCGACTCAGTCCCACCAGAGGGCAACCGCAAGCCGCAGTTGCGCCGCATACGCATAAAAGTCGCGCAGCGCGGCGAAATGCCGATGCAGGTATGGTCGCGGGTGTCCATCGAACTCGCGCATTTCGATGCTCAGCGCTGCAGCCGCGGCGTCCTCCGGCAGGGCGGCCAGCACCACCTCCGGCTCAACCTGGCCGAGCAACCTGGCAACATCAGCGACGATGTCAGGTTCAAGCGCCGCCACGGGATGCCCCCACACCGTGTCCTGGCGGTCTCGGTAAGCCGGATTGATCTCCCCATCGCCGTCGAGCCCGCGCCGCAGCGCTACGACGATCGGCGGGCTGACCTGCGCTAGCTCGAAAACGCGGATGAGTGGCGCCGGCGCCCAATCGAGGTCCAGGTAGTCCGACGAGGGCAGCATCTCGAACTCACAGAGCTTGTCCAACTCCTCGACCGAGCTGCGGCACGCGGCAAGCTGCCCAGGCGAGAGCCGTGCCAGTTTCCGCGTTACAGCCACGCCGAAAGTCTCTCAAACCGTAGATCACCACTGCCCGCTGGACGTACTCATCTCGGCACGACAGCGCGCCTCGCGCCAGTGAGCGGACGTCGCGAGAACGCTCACGCTGAACGTGCTGCGCGGTTCCGCACCCATTCGGCGAATCTCACGGCGTTGTCATGCTGGGCAGGAATGACGTTAGCCGTGCCGAAGCTCATGAGTTCTTCGAGCCGTGGGCTGGAGCCATTCTCGGCGAGCATGAGGGCCTCTGCCCGAGCAAAGAAGGCCCCGAAGTTCCTGGCTTTCATATATCCGAGGTCTCCGCAGCGGATCTGGTCGAGTAATGCTTCTCGGTCCATCAGCCGCTTCAGGGTTGGCCATCCGTGAATAGCCAGCTGCTCGGTCATGTCGGTTGCCGCCGCCGATGCATCTCGGTCGCCGCCGACCTCCCACCAGCCGTCCGTGCCAGGAGGTGTGCCGGTGGGGTGCAGTCGGTGGCGGTACAACCCCAGCGATTCGGTGATTGCTTTGGGGAGTGACCCGAGAGATTGCTGCTGCCAAGCGAGCCATGGCGCGGGCGCGACAGCGAGATTGATGACGCACCGGAGCGACTCAGAGGTGCTGTATGCGGACGACTGCACGTTGACCACAGCCCAGTCTCCTAGAGCGTTGGTCATTCGCCAAGTGGGCGCAGAGCCCTTGAACCCCTCGGCCCTTGCGGCAGGCGAGACTACGTCACGTAGCGCCGCCCGGAGCGCTGCCTGCGTCGTCATAGACACACCTTCTCAGACCGCATCGCGACCACCGCTCGTTTGGCACGACCGGATCGCGGCAGATGTGCGCACGTGATCATGGTCTAGTGTCATGCCAGTCCAGCGGGCCTTGGCGTGTCAAAGGCGAGGGCCAGGATACAGTGCCTGCGGTGCCTCGAACCGCGTTACCCGAGGAGTCGATGCTGCGATGACGGCAGGGCGACCGATGCCCACACAGGACGAGGTGCTCGGATACTTCAACACGCTGTCGAACTGGGGACGGTGGGGCGACGACGACGAACTCGGCACTCTGAACCACATCACCGACGACGTCCGGGTGGCGGCGGCGCGGGCGGTGCGCCACGGCAGGAGCGTGTCGTGCGCATGGGAGGTTGCCGTACCGGAAGACATGAAGCGGTCGACGACGACGTGCCCGTGCGCCGCCGACATGCCGGGTGCCGAGGACATGCCGGTGCCCGGATTCCGCAACGACCGGCGCTGGGGCTTTTCGTCCGAGCGGCTCGGCATCACGTTCCACGGCAACACCCTCACTCACGTCGACTCGCCGTGCCACATCTTCTGGGACGGCACGATGTACAACGGGCGGTCGCACTCGTTGGTGGACGCCGCAACGGGATCGGCGTGGGCGGCTGTCACGGCGGCGGCGAACGGGATCATCACGCGTGGTGTCCTGCTGGACATTGCGAGGGTCCGCGATGTGCCGTGGTTGGAACCGGGGCAGGGTGTGTTCCCCGACGATCTCGAGGAGGCCGAGCGTCGCCAGGGCGTGCGGGTGCGATCCGGCGATGCCGTACTCCTGCGGACCGGCTATGGCCGCGTCCGGCACGAGGCCGGTGAGGCCAGCGGTTTCACGCAGGCCGGCTGGCACGCGTCCTGCCTGCCGTGGCTGCATGAACGGCAGGTCGCGCTGATCGGCGCTGACACCCCCCAGGACGTTCAGCCGTCGGGGTACGAAGACGTGTTGATGCCGGTTCACGCCGTGAGCCTCGTCGCGATGGGTCTGTGGCTGCTCGACAACTGCGACTTGGAGGTGTGCGCGACGACGGCTGCCGAGCTCGGCCAGTGGGACTTCCACCTCGCAGTCGCGCCGGTCCGCTTCGCCGGTACGTCCGGCAGCCCGGTCAACCCGATCGCTACATTCTGACCGCGGTCCACGAGGGGGTGCGATGCCATGAAGGACCCGGCCCGCACCTGGAACGGCACAGTTGTCCTGAGGATCATGGAAAAGCAGCGCACTGCCGACAGACTCGCCTTATGCGAACAGATGGACCTCGAAGCCCGAGTGGCGGAGATCGCAGTGGTTGCGGCGCTTGCCGACCGAGCTCATCGATCCGCAATCGTTGTCGAGTTGGCGCGAACACTCCTGAACAGACTGCCGGCCTCGTCTGCCGTACGAGAATAGCGGGGGTCCCCGTGCGCGCTCATCGACACGTCCGGATGTATGCACCCGGGCGTTCACCTTCGTCGCCGGCGTCGGGCCGGCCCTGACCTTCGTTCGCGCCCGGTCATGAGCGACCGCGCGCGGACCGCCGCATGATGCAGTCCGGGGCAAGGCCACCTTGCCTCTCGCCCCGGCTCAGGCCCACGGCGGGAGGAGTTGCCGGAGTAGCCCTCCAGAAGGATCGGATCCAGGTACCGGACCGGGACGCGATCGTGAACGCTGACTTTGCTGGTTCGGTTGCAGGAAACGCAGGCGACCAGGAGCCAGATGTCGAGGAGTTTGCCGTTGGCATTGACGCGGAACTTCCCGTCGCCGGTGCTGGCGAGGCCGGAATGGCAGTGGACGCAGCGGAACGCGAGCAGGGGAAGGCGCGTGCGCCGAACGGCCCAGGACAGCACGATATGAGGATGCGTAGACATATGATCTCTCTGAAGACCTGACGGAAGGCATGGGAAAGGAGCCGACGGCGACGTCGGCGACCGATGCACGGGGAAGGTGTCAGGTCTAAAGAGCAGGCGGCGTCACGCGGGGTGAAGTCCTCTCGTGAGTGGGTCGGAGAAGAAGATCCAGGTACAAGGTAGGGCGGGACGGGCTGGCGAGGACACCCATTTTTGTCCTGGTGCCGAGCACTGAGGGGCGGGGTCGGCGAGCTGGGCGTCGACCACGCGCCGATCGCCCCCGCGGCCCCTTTCTGCCGTCTTCCGGCCGCCCCCCGTGGGACTTGTTCCTCCCGCTGGCCTTCGCCCTGTCCTTCGGCAGCCTCGCGGGGACGACCGCCGCCTACCTGCCGCGGCGGATTGGTGAACAGAGAGGATAGGAGCAGCCGCCTCGAAAGCCCGAGCCCGGACATCCGTCGTCGTCACGGCGGCGCTCGCATCGCGGCAGATCAGTGCACCTGATCTCGGTCGACGCGCGGGCGTCTGACCGTTGAACCGATGACCGGAGGCGGCGTCGGGTGCGCGCCGACCAGCGCGGCGTCGGTCGCTCGCTCTCGTGGACGGCTCAGGTTTCGTCGAAGAGTTCTTCGGCGAGCGCGGCTGTGTACGGCACCTCGCTGCAGGTAAGCCAGCGCTCGATTTCGTCGGGATGACTGCCGAGGGCGGTCGCGGTGGCGACGGCGTCGACCGCGTCCGGCGGTGGCGTGACCCCCCGCGTCACCAAAGCCAGTGGCCACGCCGGCCGCACTCGACCACCGTCGGCGTAGAACAGGAACGGCGGTACGAACTGCAGCCGGCGACCGTCCGCGTCGTCGACAACGTCACCGGAGCGCAGCGCACCGTATGGGCGGTGCAGCAGCTTCATCTCGATCGGCTCGGCACGCTCCAGCCACACGTCCGCCGCGCCCGAGTAGCCGCTGCCGGCCGGTAGCAGCGCGATGCTCGCTGTGAGTCTCGGCAGGAAGCCGTCGTCCATCGGCGGGTCGTATCGGTCGGATCGCACCACGTAGCACCGGATCGGCGGTATGCCAACCACGCACCGGTCGCCCTCGTCGAGTTCGGCCGCCTGGGGGCGCAGCTGGTACGGCCACCACGGCTCGGTGGACTCGTCGACGGGAAAGGCGAAGCTGCCGTCCGGCCGGTAACGCGAGTCGGGATCGAGCACGGCCCACGGCCAGCGCACCGCCGCGTGGTAGCCGCCGCGGCGCGTCGTCACCGTGGGGGTCCACGGGCACGACACCGCCACCACGTCACCGACCCGGTATGCCAGATCGTGCGGGGGTATCACGATCTCCGGTCGTTTCGGATCGGCGTTCAGCAGGCCGTGGTTGGCAAGCCCGGCCGCCCATTCGGCACCGAGCCGGGCGGAAACGATCCGGATCTGGGCCGCCGCCTCCGCCGGACGCTGCTGCGTCATCGCCAGGCTGTCCCGCTGCGCCTGCGCCTCCCGCTCGCCCCAGTCCTCGTCCTCGGGCCCCAGCTCCGACCAGAGGTCCACCGTCCACGCGACAAGCTGTTCCATGGGTTCGGCGGTGGGCTGCCGAGCAGCCTCGGCCGCCCCGACGACAACTCCGAAGATCTGCGCCTCAATGCTGTCCTCGTACAGGTCGCTGAGCTTCGCGCCTACCGCCGCGATCCGCTCCGCGTCGGGCGCGGCGATCCGGATGTCTGGCCTTGAAGGACGTTCACCCTTGGAAAAGGTTCAGCTCATGGCGGCTGCGGCCGCCGAGGACGTACTGGACCCGGAGACCGCCCGCCAGCAGTTGAGCGAGGTGCTCACCGCGGCTCGCGTCACCGCCGGTAAGCCGAAGCTGGCCAAGCTGGCGCGCGACGTCGGCTACTCCGAGTCGATGCTTTCTCGGGTGCTCAACGGCCACCTGGCGCCCAGTCGTGAGCTGCTCGATCGGCTCGCCGAGCACATGGACGTGGACACTCGTACCTTTACGTCCGTCTGGGTGCCGTTGTGGGAGGCCGCCAGCCGCAAGACCGAGCAGAAGTCCGACAACACCGGCCCGCAGGCCGGCCCGCCCGGCGCCCCGAACGGCTTCGAGTGCCCGGCGTGCGGCTCCTGGGTGACCAACCCGAAGCGTCACATCGAGTGGCACATGGCGCCCGACACAGGTTGGCAGGGCGGCTCGGTCACGCCGCTGCGTCCGGTGCAATAGCCGGTCGGAACAGCCGCCGCATGGCTGCCGGCCCCCGCTGGTGGAGGGGGCCGGCAGCCGCTGGTCGCCATGGCCTTTGCCGTGGGCCTGCGTGTGATTGCTTGCGTGCTCGACCTGGTCGCCGAGCAGGACCCCGGTGGAGGGCTGGACAGAACGTCAGTGGAGTTGCCACCGAACGTCAGTGACGCGGTACGGGGAGAGCCTCGATCATGGGCATTGATCAGGTGGCACCTCATGCCCGCTCGGGTGACAGCGGTGGGGCGGTGACGACAAGGAAGGTGAAGTCCTCGCGGGCCTTGGCGTCGATGGGCAGGGGCAGGCGGATGCGCCCGGAGTCGACCATGCCTCGCACGGCGGGACGGCTCAGGCCGAACCCGGCGGTGAGCAGCTTCTCGACCCGGACGGGTGCCGGGAGCTCGAACCTGATGATGACCTCGAGCGGCGCGGCATCCTCGCGCTGGAGGTCGTAGAACGGTATGTCGGTGTCCAACTGCCAGGTGCCGGTCCAGTCGAGCTGGTAGGCGGCCTTGTGGGCGAGCGTCGCGTCCATGGTCAGCTGTCGCACCATGGCCGGATCGTTGTTCTCGAACCTCAGTAGCCGCTCGTGGTCCAGCGCCCGCACGTTGACGCGCTCGTGGACGGGGATCTTCGACGTGCGGCCGCACAGGTCGCAGCAGATCAGCAGCCACACGTCGAGCAGCTTGTGGTTCGCGTTGACCCGGATCTTCCCGGTGGGACGGTGACGGGTGGACCTGCACGACACGCAGGCTTTGACGATGGTCGGCAGTCCGAGCTCGCTGACCACCCACAGCGCTTTGCGGTCGATGCCGGGTCCGCGACCGTCGGCCGGCACGCGGACATGGCGGGAACTATTCATGGCTTCGGCGATTCCAAGGTCTAGGCAGGAGGCGCCCGGCAGCGCGATGACGCGCCGGGGGGTGCCTCCCGGATCCAGTGGCGGGCAGCCGGCGTCTCGGCGCGGAGCACGCCGGCTGGCGCGACGTCGCAGATCACGTCGCGTGAAGGAAGCCCGCACCGGTCACCCGGTGCGGGCTTCGAGTGGCACGGCGGACCGAGACGGGGAGGTGACTCGAACCCGCCTTCATCGCGCACGTGCGCCACTGGTCACTGATCCATGGGCGTCAGCATGGTCAACCCGCGGGCCGCCGGGCAACGGATTTTCCGCGTGGCCCCGCCGCCGGGGGTGGGGAAACCCGCTGTCGGTTGTCGGAACGGGGTGGTACAAAGCCGCGGTGGAAAAGACTCTGGAGTTCGCTGACCTGTTGCGGCTGATGGACGAACGATCGACCGCTTTCCGGGCGGCAGTCGCCGCGGCACCCAGCCTCGACGTGCGGGTGCCGACCTGCCCCGAGTGGACGTTGTTCGACCTGGTGCAGCACCTGGGCGAGGGGCGCCGCAAGTGGGCCGCCATCGTGGCCGCGGGGCCCGCCGACGCTCCTCCGGCGATGTCCGCCCCGGTGGCGCCCCGGGAGCGCGAGGCCCTGCTGGCCTGGTTCGCCGCGTCGACGGGGGAGCTGCTGGACGCGCTGCGGGAGGCCGGCCCGGATCGTGGTTGCTGGACGTGGTGGGGTCCGTCGCAGTCGCCGCAGACGACTGGTGCCGTCGCCCGGCACCAGCTTCAGCAGGTCGCCGTGCACACCTACGACGCCCAGGTCGCCGTGGGCGCCCCGCAGCCGCTGCCGGACGAGGTGGCCCTCGACGGTGTCGACGAGTTCCTGACCACCTGCGTCGCGACGACGGCCGCGTGGCCGCACAAGCCCGCGGTCATCGACTACCACGCCACCGAGGGCCGTTCCTGGCGGCTCTGGTTCTCCGCCGACGGCGCCCGGACCGCCCGCCTCCCCACGCCGGTCGCCGGCGAGGGCCCGGAGGCGGCCTATGTCTCCGCCCGGGGCACGGCCAATGAGCTGGTCATGTTCTGCTACGGCCGCATTCCGATGGACTCGCTGCGGCTCGACGGCGACCGGCGCGTCCTCGACCAGCTGATCGCCTGGGAGCCGGAGGAATAGGACGCGACGACGGACCCACGGCCCTGCGCCGACCTCGGCCTCAGCGCACGGCGGTGGGTCCGCGGCCCGTCACTCGTAGCGGTATTTCAGCGAGTCCTTCACGGAAACGCCCAACGCCTACTGGCCCGGCGAGAACGACCACCGCTACATCGACTGGTCGGACTACGAGTACGAGCGCGGCTTCAGCCTGGAAGCCGGCGACGGCTGTGGCACCGTGACCATCACCCTCTGATTCTGACGGCTTGCGGTGGCCCCGCTCGGACGGTCTGTGGTGGCCCCATCGTGGTGGAGGCGTGCGATGGTGTGACGGCCCGATTTGGCCCCACCCCGGCCTGCTGCAGGAACTCAGATCAGTGACTGTGCGTTAGGTTTGTAGGCGCTCGGCTTCAGGCCGAAGCTGCCACCCGACCTGTTCGATGACTTCGCGAGCTGCCTCCGCAACAGACCTTGCGTGGGTCGACACTTGAAAGTCTCGGATCCTCGCAAGATCGCTGCGCTGCTGGTAGAGATCGACGAAGTTGCGCAGCCGGCTGCGCCAGTACTCGTTCGGTTCCCGTGCAGCGACCCGTTCCTTCAAGACCGTCTCAGGGGCGGTCAGCTCGCAGACGACGAACCGTGAGCCCGGCACGGCAGCGCGAAGCTGCACCCGTTCGTCCTCGTCCGCGATAACACTGGGAATGACGAGCCGCAAACCCGCAATAGTCGCGTAATTGGGCCAGATAGCCCTGAGATTGTTGAGCGCGAAAGACCGCTCGGGGTGCGGGTAGACCATGGTGAGGTCATCGAGGTCGATCACCGCGTTCGCCAAACCGGACTCACGCAGCAGGTCCGCTATGGCACCCGACAGGGTGGACTTTCCCGAGCCCGGCGATCCGTGCAGGACGAGCACATCAACGTTGTTCACGAGCGTAGCCACCCGAGCCGGATACCTACGACTTCGCTGCGGCCTCGGCCTCCGGGTGCACGAGATCGCATGTCGTCGGTTGTCACACGGACGGGTCCCAGGCTACGAGCTGATCGAAGATACGACGGTCGCCTTCGAACTTCAGCGAATCCAGCGGTATGCGGCCGTAGAAGAACAGGACCAGGTCACTGGCCGCGCCCTGGGCGGAGGCGTCGGCCGTGTCGGGGTCCTCGCCGGCAGCGGGCGTGAGGTGGGCGACCTGTGCGCCGTCGTGGGAAAGCCGAAGGCGCCAGGAGTGGCCCTCGGTGGCGTGGTAATCGACGATGGCGGGTTCGTGTGGCCAGGCGACCGTCGTCGCGCAGAGGGTGAACTGGCAGTCGTCGAAGCCGTCGAGGGCGACCTCGTCCGGTAGCGGCTGCGGGGCACCCACGGTGAGCTGGGCGTCGTAGGTGTGCACCGCGATCTCGGGGACCTGTCGCCGCGCCCAGGCACCAGAGGTTTGCGGTGACGGCGAGTCATCCCACCACGTCCAACAACCGCGGTCCGGGCCGGCCTCACGCAGCGCGCTCGTCAGTTGCTCGACGGACTCGGTCCACCAGGCCAGGAGAGCCTCGCGTTCCCGAGGCGCACCCATGCCGTCCTCCCAAGCCGACTTCTCCGGGGGCGCGTCTGCGGGCCCTGCGGCGATGATGGCGGCTGATTTGCGGCGGCCCATCCCCACGTGTTGCACGAGATCGAACAGCGTCCGCTCGGGATGGGTCGGCACCTGCGCGTCGAGGCTGGGTGCCGCGGCGACCGCAGCGCGGAAGGCGGCCGACCGTTCGTTGATCAGCCGCAGATGATCAGGGAACGTGAGAATTTTGTGCACCCCGGCTTTCTATCACTGTGCTCCGACGACCGGACAGCGATTTTCGCAGCCGACGCGGCGGCCGCCCCAGCACTGATACGTGCCCTTGGATGACGCGCGGGCGCCCCTTCCTCAGATCGGCGATCCTCAGAAGGCAACAGCACCGCTCACGCTGGGGTGCGCGGGTGGCGGATTCTCTGTTGCGGGTGTCCATTCGTCGATGTCGTCGGGCCAGGGTGCGGGGCGGCCGGTGTCGTCCCAGAAACCGGTCTCGGCGCCGGTGGCGAGCAGGGCGGCGTTGAGCGCGGCCCGTTCGGCAGGTGTGGGGATGGTCGGGTCGCTCATGGCGTGGGTCAGTCCGCGGCCATGGCCAGGTTCTTCTGGTGA
Organism: Micromonospora sp. DT47; assembly: GCF_049844475.1. Taxonomy (NCBI): domain Bacteria; kingdom Bacillati; phylum Actinomycetota; class Actinomycetes; order Micromonosporales; family Micromonosporaceae; genus Micromonospora; species Micromonospora sp. DT47. The sequence goes on from NZ_JBNCLC010000016.1 coordinate 70,599, forward strand.
GCGTGGGCGAGGCGGTAGGAGTCAGTGCCGGTCTCGATGATGTTGCCGCCGAAGGTGAGCCGGTCGACGATCGCCGCGCAGAGGCGAGGGTCGGTGAAGGTTTTCGCCCAGCCGGAGAACGACTCGTTGGACGCGATCGCCACCGAGTTGGTCTCCTCGCGTTCAGTCAGTACCTGGAACAGCAACTCGGCGCCGTGCCGGTCGAGCTCCATGTAACCGAGTTCGTCAATGCAAAGCAGATCGACGCGGCCGTAGCGGGCGATGGTGCCTGCGGCACGCCCCTCGGCTGCGCGGTAGCCAGGCCTCCTTAGAACGCAGGCGTTGAATCGGTCGACGGCACGACGGGTACGTGTTCGCATGCGCGTAACGCTAGGGTCGCCGTGGACCGGCGGCCCCGAACTGAGAGTGCGCGCGGGTGCTTTTGACTCGGTAGGTTGTCGGTCATGATGGACGTACGGCTGGAGCCGATGACCGAGGATCAGTACAAGCCGTGGCGGGCCGAGGCCGAGGCGCACTACGCGCGGAGCGTCGCCGCGTCGGGCCAGTCGGCGCAGGACGCGGCCCGCAACGCCGCCGACACCTACGCGCAGCTGCTTCCCGACGAGTCCGCCACCCCTGACCACCATTTCTGGTACGCCTACGACGGCGACCGCCGGGTCGGTTTCCTCTGGGTCAAAGTCACGCACGACACCGCGTTCGTCTACAACGTCGCCGTCGAACCCGACGTACGCCGCCAGGGCTACGGCCGCGCGATCATGCTGGACGCCGAGCGCTGGTGCCACGACAACGCGCTGACCAAAATCGGTCTGCACGTCTTCGCCCACAACACCGGCGCCCGAGCCCTCTACGAGCAGCTGGGCTTCACCGAGACCGGCCGCAACATGGCCAAAGACCTGTGACCGCGATCCGCCCGACCGCCCGGCTTCTCGACCTCCTGCGACCCGTCGGAGGTGCTGATTCTCGGTAGTGGACTCGTGCAGCTCCGAGGTCGTCTCCGTCACGAAACGGCCGTGTACGGCAACCAGGCTCGGGGAGTCGGCACGCTACAGACTCTGACCGACCCAGAAGCCAACCACTGGGGTGGTGGGAAGAACCCGGAGTGCGAGGTCTGGGCCGGCGCCCTCAATCACGCGGACCTGGACGCGCTACTCACCCAGATTCGGGCGGTGCCCTGGCGCTACCCCCAGCGGGTACAGGTGTTCCTGATGGACCAGGAGGAGTCCTACTTCCGGCTGTACATGTTCCGCGATGGCACCTGGAATCAGTACGCCCCGCCGCCTCCCCCCGACGCCGATGATCAGCATGCCTGGTAAGCCTCACCGAGTACGGCGGTGCACTCGACACGAAGGTAGCGCTCGGTCGGCGGCAGATCCGGATGCTGTGCGTCGCGCCCATACTTGCACCGTGACCAACCAGAGCGATGCCCTTCCCGTGCTCGTCATCGACGGAGCCTCGTTCGTCGACTTCGCCGGCTTCGTACGCGAGTTCTCGCAGCTGCTTTGTCACGGCACCTGGAACGGAAGCCTCGATGCCTTAAACGACATCCTCCGCGGAGGCTTCGGCACCCCCGAGACCGGCTGGGTACTCAAGTGGGTCAACTCTGACTCGTCCCGGGTCGCGCTCGGTTATGACGCGACGGTCCGATGGCTGGAGCAGATCCTCCTCACCTGCCACCCATCGCACCGCGCGAGCATCGAGGCCAGGGTCAGCGACGCACAGCGTGGCCAAGGGCAGACGCTGTTCGGCATAATCGTAGAGATCATCCACGATCACGGCCCAGGCGGCAGCGAATCCGAGGACGGCATCGTCCTCGAGTTGCTCTAAACCGTTCGGGTCCGACCTCCTGACCGTTGTCGCCCGACCCCAGCGGCATCCGCTCACCAGGTCCACGCCTCCGCTGGCCGCGGCTCCCAGCGACGCGCTCCGCGGCAGATTCGGAAGCCGGTGCCGATCCGTGCGGCGGGTAGGGCGTCGCTGATCATTGACCGGGGTCGTTAGTCTGCGTCGGTGGTGCGATTCCGACGAGCTTGGTAAGAAATCTATCGAGGGATCCGGCCGGTGGTCATGGGATGGGCATCCGGCCTGGTCGTCGGCGCCTGTATCCAGCGGACTACCCTCGCCGGTATGTCCGACTCCCGCCTGCTGCGTATCGGTACCCGCAACTCCCCGATGGCGCTGGCCCAAGTCGAGCGGGTCCGCGCGATGCTCGCCGACCGGCACCCCGAGGTCACCGTGGACGTGATGTCGATGTCGACCAGCGGGGACCGGTGGCACGGCGACCTGGCCGCACTGGGTGGCAAGGGGGCGTTCACCAAGGAGGTGGACGCCGCCCTGGTCGCCGGGGACGTCGACCTGGTGGTGCACTGCGTCAAGGACGTACCCGGGGACCGGCCGGCACCAGCCGGCACGGTGATGGCCGCCTACCTCACCCGCGACGACGTCCGGGACTGCCTCGTACACCCGGGCGGACTGCGCATCGAGCAGCTGCCCGCCGGCACCCGGATCGGTACCTCCGCGGTCCGGCGGGTCGCGCAGCTGGCCCTGCACTGGCCGAACCTGGTGCCGGAGGCCATCCGTGGCAACGCGAACAGCCGGCTGGCAAAGCTCGACGCCGGCGAGACGTACGACGCGCTGCTGCTCGCGGTCTCCGGCCTGAAGCGGATCGGGCAGGCCGACCGGATCACCCACCCGATCGACGTCGACACGATGGTCCCGGCCGTCGGCTCCGGCACCCTGGTCCTGCAATGCCGCGACGACGACACCAGCACCCGTGACCTGGCCGCGAGCCTCAACGACCCGCGGACCGGGCAGGAGACCGTGGCCGAGCGGACCATGTTGCACATCCTGCAGGGCAACTGTCACTCCCCGATTGCTGCGCTCGCGCGCACCGAGCCCGACGGGCGCCTCGGCCTGCGGGCGAGAGTGATCAGCCTCGACGGCAAGACCGTGCTCGACGTGCACGAATGGGCGGCGGACCCGATCACCCTCGGGACCTCCGTCGCCGCGGCCCTGTTGCGCCAAGGCGCCCGTGACCTCCTCGATCTGCCTACCCACGAGTCGGCCTGACCGACCGTCAGATACCGTCGCCCCGAGCTCAACCCGAAGATCGCGGGCACGGGGCCGCAGCGCAGACCGGGCGTTACCGGATCTCGGCAGATCCGGTCGTTCAGCGACCGGTGAGCCGGCGCCCTGATCGCGGCAGATCCGGACGGTCTGACGATTTCAGGAACGCGAGCGAGCCGAACGACCTTGGCGGGGACTCACGCCCGGTGGCTCTTCGGTCGCGACCGGCATCATGTTGGCCTCTGCTAGCCGATGATCGCGACCTGCAGGGTCGCCGCCCACCCGGACCTGGTCGCGCTATCGGGGGGTCAACACAGAGAACTCATTGCCATCGGGATCGGCCATCACCACCCAGCTGACCTCGCCCTGGCCGATGTCGATTCGAGTCGCCCCGAGAGAGACGAGCCGGTCGACCTCCGCTTGCTGATCGCCGTGGACAGGTGGAGCGAGGTCGAAATGCAGCCGGTTCTTCCCGGTCTTCGGCATCAGTGGCGGACCGCCCCAGGCGATCTTCGTACCGCCGCGCGGCGACTGGATCGCGGTCTCCTGGTCCTGGTCCCAGACCAACGGCCAGCCCAGCGCTTCGCTCCAGAAGTACCCGACGTCCTGCGAACCGTCGCACGCAAGCTCTCCGACGAATCCGCAGTCGGCGAGGAAGTTGTTGTCCGGCTCGATGACGCAGAACTCATTGCCTTCGGGGTCGGCGAGCACCACGTGCTCATCCTCCGGGCGTTGACCGATGTCGAGGTGCCGGCCGCCGAGCCCGAGCGCCCGAGCCACCGTCTGCTGCTGGTCGTCGAGGGAGGTGCTCGTCAGGTGGAGGTGCATCTGGTTCTGGCCGGCCTTCTGCTCCTGGCTCGAGAGAAATCGGATCCGGAACCCGGTGTCATCGCTCGGCAGGAGGGCGATGCCGTCGTGGGGATCGTCGGCCATCTCCCAGCCCAGGACGCCGGCCCAGAAGCGCGCGAGACGGAGCGGGTCGTTCGCATCGAAGCAGAGTGCAAAAAGGTGAGTAGTCATCCCGCTCCGCATCTCCGATCTGCTGACTCATAGCCGCAAACACGGCACGTCCGCCCTGCCCATGAGGAAAGCAACGCTAAGGCGCTCGGGGCCTGCGACGCAACGCGAATATCAGAGGGCGACGCTCTCGCGCGCGATCGTGTGCGGGAGCGTCGCCCACCGACACCTGGTCGTCCTCCAGGTTTGATGTGACCCAGTCGACGCGTCCGAGCACGGTCCCCTGGCTGGCGACGTACGACGCCGGCTGCCTCGACCCGGCCAGCCACTGCGCCAGACTGGCGTGGAGGCTGCCGGTCACGGGATCCTCGCCGACGTTGAGTCACGGGACGAACGCCCGCACCTCCGCTTCGGAGCTCCCTGGTCGCCCGGGCGGGGAGTAGGCCCGACGAGGCCGAGCTCGACATCACCGAACCTCGCCAGGTCGGGGCGGCATGCGCACAGGGCCGAACGGCTTGATCTGTTCACCCGACCGGAACTCGGCAGATCCGGTCGTTCAGCGACCGGTGAGCCGGCGCCCTGATCGCGGCATGAGTAGCCCTGTGTCAAGCCCCTGGCTGGAGAACGGTTTGGAGGGCGCCGTGTTTGTTTGTGTGGTAGGGCATGCGGTCCTGCCCGCATCGCCAGATGATGTGCAGCCAGGCGCGGGCGAGGATGCGTACGGCGTGGGGGTGGTCGTGGCCGCGGGCTCGGGCGCGTTGGTAGAGGTCGGCCGTTCAGGGGTTGGCGTGGTGAGAGTCGCCGGCGAAGTCGATGACGGCGCCGTGCAGCTGTTTGTCGACGGCCCACCGGATCGTGACGACCTTGACTTTGCCGGACTGGCGGGTGGAGGGCGCGGCGTCGGCCAAGCAGGTCAGGGCTTGTGGGGTGGGGAAGCGTCCTCGGGCATTGCCGATCTCGGCGAGCAGGCGGGTGGCACGTACGGTTCCGGAGCGGGGCAGCGAGGTGAAGATCGCCGCGTCGGGATGAGCGGAGAGCTGTTCGGCGATCTGGTCGTCGAGGGCGCGGATTTGCTCGGTGATGGCTTTCAGGGCGGCGACCAGGGCGAGGGTTATGCCAGCCCGCGGGGAGGCGTCGGGACCGGATGTGCCGGCAGGGGCCGCGGTCAGGTGCGCGTGCAGTTGAGCGGCACCCGGTGGTCCCAGGACACGACAGCCGGTCGCTCACTGATCGGCGCTCGATGGCGCAAAGCCCTGTAGCCAGTCGGCATGTCCTGGACCACCGGGCCTCGCAGAACTCATGCAGGACCTCGAGCGGTCAAGCGGACGAGGCGATGACCCGGTGGGGACCAGGGTGCACCGGCAACCCCGTCGCCGCCGGCACGATCACCATGCCGCAAAAGGTCACCAGCACGAACAGGCTCCCCCAGTGAGCGTGCGCTGCATAGACGGCTCCAAAGTCAGGCCCACTCACCCTGAATCCAGCTAGCGTCAAGAACCACAGGAACCGACAATTGCACCATGATCGACTATCGTTGCTCGGCTGCGGCCAGCGCTGCACGACCGATCTCCCAGAACGAGTTGATGAGCCCTTCCACCTCTGTGCTGCAAAGGCCACCTGGGAGTCGCTTCCACCGGAGACACGGCGGGCGGTCGATGCGGCGATCACTCGTGGAGCGATACCTGGTCTCCTGGCGATGCGAGAAGCCAACCCGCCGATCCTGCTGCCCCAGGCCATGGACGTGCACCAGTTCCGCTCCAACGCCGGACTGAGTGACGCACCGGTTGCCGAGTAGCCGCCTCACGTTGGGTAACGAGGGATTCGCGGCAGATGCGGATGTTCGTCTTGTTGGCGTGGCGGCTTCTATTCGTCGGCGGCTGCTCGGCCGTTGACCCCCGGTGGGGCGATCTGCTTGGCTGCGTCCGCGACGACCTTGCAACTCCCACTCGAGAGACCGGAGACAGTTATGTCCTTCACTGCCGCGATCAGGTCGGTTCTTACTCAGTACGTCGGCTTCACGGGTCGGGCCCGCCGGTCTGAGTACTGGTGGTTCGCCCTGTTCACCGTCCTTGTTGGTCTTGCCGCTGCCATCTTGGATAGTGTGCTGGGAACGACTCTCGGGTCGGACGGGTCCACCGGTGTCATCGGCATCATCGTCAACCTGGCGCTGCTGCTGCCGACGCTGGCGGTCGCGATGCGACGCTTGCACGACACCGACCGGTCGGGGTGGTGGCTGCTGATCGGACTGGTGCCGATCGTGGGCGCCATCGTCCTGCTGGTGTTCTTTGTGTTGAACAGCACGCCCGGGGCGAACCGTTTCGGCACCAACCCCAAGGAGCGGCCGCTGCCCGCGCCCAGCATCGCGTGACCATCCCAAAATCTTGACCGCCTGGCGTCGCTTGCCAGCTTCAAGTGCAGCAGGCTGGCCGGTTTGCCTCACCACCGGCCAGCCAACTCTTGCCCGGAGCGGACCGGGCGGGCGCCGCCTCGCGATCTGCGGCATGAGCGCGCACCACGGCGACCCGATCGGTGGCACGTGTCTGAGCGGATAGCGGGCCGGACGGTGCGTCATGCGAACCGCGTGGTGACGTGGGGCGAGCCGTTGCCGATGCAATCGAAGCCGCTGGTGCGGCACGGGTGTCGGGCACACTGATCGCATGGACCTCCCGTACCCGTGTGTCTGTTGCGGCTACCGAACGTTGGGGGATCCGCCGGGCTCACACGAAATCTGTCCGGTGTGCCGATGGGAGGACGATGTTTGCCAGTTACGTTGGCCGTACCGGGCGCGAGGTGCGAACAAATCCTCGTTGATCGACGCGCAACGCAACTTCGGCATGTACGGCGCCTGTGACGAGGACAGCCTCAACGAGAACCGAGCCGACCCGGCCGACTACGGCCGAGAACCGCACTGGCGGACGATCGACCTTCAGCGGGACCGTTTCGAGCCAGGCGGTGGCGCCCTGGCGGGATGGCCGAACGATCGGACGGTCCTGTACTGGTGGCGCCGACGCAGGGTCCGGGCTTGGTGGGACGACGTGCAGGGTATCGATCTCCCCGAACCGCCAGTGGACGACGCCGATCCAACCGCCTTCGCCGAGGCAGTCCGCGCAGTCGCATCCGTGGCAACCCCCGCCGATCCGGACAATCTCTCGGGCATATCGATCGACTTCGACCACTACCTGGCCCGGTGCCCTTCGATCCGGGAGGTGACCGTGACCACAGCCCCCGACCCGGCCCAGCAGATCACGGCTGTCTGTATCGCCGAGCCGGCGGCATCACCGACGCGTGTCGCGCAAGAGGTCGAGCAAACCTGGCTACGCGACCTGCGGTACCGCCACTGGGAAGTCCACCGGCTACGCACCACGGCGACCTCTGTCGAACTCGAAGTTGCCACCCGCGTCGATGAAGACGGTTACTACATCACAGGGCTGATCGTCGTGCGGTGGTCGCCCGCCCGGGGCACGGACCGTTCCTGAGAGCGGGCTCGCGCAACGTGTCGTCCGCTCGCGGAGTCTGATGGAGACGCTGTCGGCATCCTCAATTCGGCAAAGCAGGGCGTTCCCACCAGCGCCGGCCGGCTACAGGCGGTGACGGGTGCCCCGGAGTCGGCGCGCACGATCGGCGGCATGTGCGGGCGTTACCGCGGTGGCCGATGGCGGGAGGTGCGAGTGTGACCCTGAGGGCGCGCAGCTGCGTCTCCCGCCGGGTGGATACCAGCATGTCTGACGTGCTGGTATCAGGGGCCACCGAGCAGTTGCTGGCGAGCCGCAGCGAACTCCTCGTCGGTCAACTCGCCGCGTTGATGCTGCCGGACCAGCACCGACAGTTGGGAAATCTGGCCGATGATCGGACGGGCTGCCCCAGCGGCCGGCGCTGGCGCCGAGTCGGCCAGGTAATGAGTTGCTGGCGCCGAGTCGGCCAGGTAATGAGTTGCTGGCGGCGGTGCCAGCTGTCTGACCGGACGGAAGAAGCGGTTGGCTGAGGGTCGCGCGAGCAGCACGACGACGACGATCAGGGCGAGCATCGCGAAGAGGGCGAAGCCGGCGCTGAGGTACTGATAGGCCGGCGGGTACGCGGCCGGCAACCGCTGGACGAACGTGTGAGTTCCGGAGGCGTCACGGCTGAAGGCGGACACGTAGAAGATTCCGCTGAAAGCGGGCGTACCAGCTTGGCCGAGCCCGCAGAAGCTGCACATCAGGGACAGACCGATCGCGATCCAGGCGATGATGCGGCCCGCGAAGTGCCCCGCACGCACTGAGGCCGCGATACCCAGTAGGACCAGTGCTGCCACGGCGGTGATCAACGCCGCGACGTAGGGCAATACCGAGGCCAGTGGCTTGAGAGCGTCAAAGGCACGTGGGTCGACCTCGGAGGTGTTCAGTGCCTCCCGCACACGGTCCGGGTACGCAGCTGCCCCAGCGGCGACCGCTACCGCGTCTGCGAGATACCCGACGGCCACGACGGTCATCAGAGTCACTGCAATCGTTACCGACCGCGGCCGTCCACCGACCTCCGCCCGATCCACCATCGGCACTCCATTCTCAATGGTTGCCGGTGACGCTAGCAGCGGCCGTCGATGGGACGCGACCCGTCGAACGCCTCGACCACACTCTCATCGGCATGTCAGTGCACTGGCGCGCTGGGGCGTCGTAACGCTGCGTAGCGCGCGGATCGCGGCGCAGGCGGACGAATCCTGGGTTACAGCGGCGAGCGTTCGTTGGCAGGTCGACATCAGCTGATCGCCGATCCACACTGGGCGCATGGCAGTCGATGGGCCTGGTCAGCCCAAGTCAGCGAGTGCGGACTCGGTCGTGCGTGGCTGGGCAAACGACCGGGCGGGGCGTCTTGTCTTCACCGGCGAGTCGGGCATTCCCGATCCGCCGCTCGCCGCGGCGTTGCGTAATGTCGCCTGCTCCGCGCTGGTAGGCGTCCTCGTCGGCGTGGTGATCGTTCTGACGGCAGTTGGTCTCGGGTGGGACGAGGACGCTGGCGTGGCCGCCCTCGCCGCCTTCGGGATGCCGCGGATTCGCCGAGGGTATCGGCTGCGAGCAGTACTCGCCTTCACGGTCACAACTGCAGGATGCCTTGTAGCTGGCATCCTTCTCGGTCGCTGGCTGCCGGCGCCGTGGGACTTCTTCTTCCCGCTGGCCTTTGCCTTGATCGTCGGCAGTCTGGCGGGGACGGCCGCCGCCTACTTGCCGTGGCAGCCTGACGAACAAAGAGGATAGGAGGATCGCCAACCCGAGCGGACACCCGCTGTCGCCACGCCGGCGATCTCATCGCGGCAGATCCGTGCGTCTGGCCGGCCGGGCTGTCGTGGCGGTCATCGCTCCTTATGGCCTCGGCCGGCATCATGGTCGGGACCGCCGGGAGTCGAGCACAGCAACCCTGCGTGACCCGGCCGTACGTCGGTAGCTGGCGTCGAGTAGCTCGTCGACCTCATCCCAGTCGGTGTCGCCGGTCAGGTCCACCCCGATCCACCCGTAGGCACCCAGGTAGGCCGGCACGTAGCAGCGGTCTTCCTCCAACAGCGCCTCACCCTCGTCGGGATCGACCAGCACGAGCATCGAATGTTCATGCTGCCGATAGACGCCGTCGACTTTCACCGATCCCCCGTAGTAGGCGAAGACCTTGGTGGTGAAGAAGGCGGGATGCCCGTGGGAGATCTTCTCGGCCGCGTCAGGGAAGGCCAGGGCGAGCGCCCGCAGTCGGCTCAGGAGCGGGTCTGCCTCGTCAAACATGATGGGGTGCGGCATATCAAAAGGTAAGCACACGGTGGACGGCTGTGGCGCCCTGCCGGCGGTAACCTGCACCAGCCGCCGCGGTCGACCTGCGGCTCGCACGGCGCCATCATCGCGGCAGATGCGGATGTCCGATCATGGTTGGTTGATCGCGCCGGGCGGGGCCTTGCTCGATGTGTTCCCAGGGGTACGCGAACCCTAGTAGGCAGGCCCTAAACTTGCGGCTCGTGACGACACCCCTCACTCCGGTCGAGGTGGCCTTCGCGCTGTTGCGGGAGGGTCGCATGGGCGACGCCGAGAACCTCATGACGCGCGAGCTGCAGGCCGTCACGGACAAACATGGTCACGGCAGCCCGGAATGGGCCTCGGCCCAGTGTGACCTCGGCAATGTGCTGCTCAACGCCGATCAATGCGACCGTGCGATCGAGTGCTACCGCCGCGCCGTCTCCGCGACGCCGCGCGATCACGAGTCCCGCAAGGACCAGTTGACCTACCGACTCAATCTGGGCTTGGCGCTGCGCACGGCCGGACGACTCGACGAGGCCGAGACGGAGTTACGCCGGGGCGTTCAGGAGCGGCTCGCCTTCTACGGTCGCGAGCATGCCGGGTACGCGTTCGGCCTCGAACCGCTGGCGGACCTGCTGCGGCAGCGTGGCGACGTGGCAGGTGCCCGGCAGGTCGTCGAGGAGGCGGTGGCCAATCTGTGGCGCAACGGGCACGAGCGGGTGGCCTCCGCGTTGGCGCTGCGAGCAGCGATTGTGCACGCCGGTGGCATCCGCGAGCCGCTCTTCGTGGGCCTGCACCAACTGCCGGACGAGGTCGTCGAGCAGGTCGGGCGAGTCGTCACCCAGATGCTGGACCACGACGATCCGGCATCCAAGCCCTTGCTTGCCTCCCTGGTCACCGCGTTGGAGGAGCGGCTCGGCATTGACCACCAGGCGACGCTCAACGCCTTGTCCGCGCTGGCGAACCTCGGCCGTGATGTCGGTGACCAGGCGGGGCGGGTTGATGCGATCGAGCGCGTGCTCGCTTCGTACGACCGCCAGGGCCGGCAGGAGGAGGCGCTGATGGCAGCGCTCGGCTTGGCGATGGCCCAGGACGAAGCCGGCGATGCCGAGGCGCTGCGCACGTACGCGTCGGCGCACGCGAGGGCGGAGCGCATCGGTCGTCCGGAGCTGCGGAGTCAGGTCCTGCGCAACTGGGGTCTCGCGCTGAAGGAGGCCGGCCAGGTGGGCCCGGCGGAGCAACGACTGACCGAGGCAGTGAGCCAGGCGCGCCGCGGCACCGACCATGACACGGTCGGGCGGTCCTGCATCGCCCTCGGTCTGTTCCTCCAGCATGAGGCACGGCTGTCGGAGGCCCGCACGGTCCTGGAGGAAGGCCTGACCGTCATGGATCCCCTACACCCGGACGCGATCATCGGCCGCAGCCACCTCGGTGCGGTCCTGGATGGCCGCACCTGCGGGTGCGGCGACATGGCGGGCACGATCGCCGACGCGTTCCGCGAGTTCGTCATTACCAGGCTTCCTGCGGACCTGCTCGACCGCCTCGACGTGGCGATCGTGGACGGCGACTTCAAGATCGATGTCGGGCTGCGGCGAGAACCGACCGAGTCCGAGCTCGAGCGGCTCAACGACGTCTTCCAGACCGCTCACGCGGAATTCCGCCGCCGGCTCAGCGAGCCCCGCTACGCCGGCTGACCGCCCGACTGCCGTTGCGCGGTGGCCCGGTGGAGACCAGGTGCGCCGACGACCGGAGATCGCCGGCACCAGACACGGTGCCCGACGAGACCGCCGACAGGAAGAGTCTGCGCAGTGAGCGGACGGCGACCGGTGTCGTCCTGCGGATGTCGCGCTCCCTACGCTGTGGGCCATGCGGGTCCCGATCTTCCAGCTCGACGCCTTCACCACTCGCCGCTTCGCCGGCAACCCGGCCGCCGTGGTGGTGCTGGACCGGTTTCTCGATGACGCTCTGCTGCAGGCCGTGGCCGCGGAGAACAACCTCGCCGAGACGGCGTTCGTCGTGCTGTCCGAGGGCCGGTACCGGCTGCGCTGGTTCACGCCGACGGTGGAGGTGCCGCTGTGCGGGCACGCGACCCTGGCGGCGGGCGCCGTTGTCGTCGAGCGTCTGGAGCCCGGCCGCGACAGCGTCACGTTCGACACCGCCAGCGGGCCGCTGACGGTCGAGTGCGAGGGCGCCGGATATCGGATGGACCTGCCGGCTCGCACGGTGCGCGCCGTGCCGCTGCCGCCGGCGTTGTCGGCCGCGCTCGGCGTCACACCGGTGGAGACGGCGATCGACGGGAACAACTACCTCGCCCTGCTCCCCGGGGCCGACGACGTCCGGTTGCTCGAACCCGACCTCGCCGCGATCGCCCGGCTGGACCGGACCGGGGTCGTGGTGACCGCCGCCGGTGACGGCACGCACGACTTCGTCAGCCGGTACTTCGCACCGGCCAAGGGCATCCCCGAGGATCCGGTGACCGGCGGAGCGCACTGTGCGCTGGTGCCGTTCTGGGCGGCACGGACGGGCAAGGACACCTTCTTCGCGTACCAGGCGTCGCGGCGCGGCGGTGAGCTGGCCTGCCGGCTCGTCGGCGACCGGGTGCAGCTGCACGGCTCGTGCGCGTTCTACCTCGAGGGCCACATCGAGCTCTGAAGGCCCCCGCGCGGTGCGATCGCCCGCTCATCGGCTAGATCCGGTTGTTCAGCGACCGGTGATCCGGCGCCCTGATCGCGGCATAAGCGTGCATTCGATCAACCTTCGAACCGAGTATGAGGCCCGTGTGATCACCAATGGGCGAGGATCCGCGTGACGGGGCGGCCGAGAAGGACGGCCACGTCAGCGAGTTCCTGATCGTCGAGGTCGTACTTCGCGCGAGTCGCATTCATGGCGCTCACCTGTCGGCCGAGCGGGTCCACGACACCCGGCGGCTCTGGGTGCAGGACGCCGACGTTGTCGGCATCGGTCACCTCGGCTCGTGGGTCATCGCCGTTTGATCCAGTCGCCCAGGATCGGCTGGCGGTTCGCTGGTGGCCGACCGGCGGCCTCCGTAGGAGGCGACCAACGCGTCCGCCACGATCGCAGCGTCTGCCTCCGCCACGTCCGCCGGGTACTCCGGCAAGAGGTCGTCCCAGACGACCAGCCACGACCCGTACAGCTGGGCCTGTCCCTCGGGCCGGGCGAAGAACCAGATGTGCAGGTGTGCAGCACCGTCCCCGATGCGGTAGACGTGGGCCCGCGAGACGTGCGGCAGTGCCTGCATGTGGCGGACGATGCGTGTGTTTAACAGTCCCAGCTCGGCGGCCAGCTCATCGGGCAGGTCCGCCATGTCGTAGTGATCGCGCGGATATAGCATGAGCACCAGCGGCACGCCGACTCCCGTGATCTGGGCCAGCCGCCAGTGGTCGTCGAACCAGATTCCTTCGTCCCGGTTGCGACAGACGTTGCAGTCCGATGGGTCCTCGCCGTGCCGCGCCGGCTCGGGCAGAACCGGCGGGCGCAGCGGCGCGACGCGCAGCCCGTCCGGCTCGAACGGACTGATCTCCCACCCCGTCATACGTGCCAGCGGGAGCCGGCGCGCGCTATCCGCAGCGGCGACTGCGTGGTCATAGAACTCATCCGGTTGCAAGGCCATGATCCGCAGACTAGTACGACAGAGACTCTTCATATCTACAGGCTCAGTGTGCCGGCCGGGCGCCGTCCGGAGCAGGCCCGGCGCCCCACGCTCGGTGGCCCGGGTGAGCCCGAACATCCGCTCTTCGACACGACCGGACGCCGGATCGATCCGCTTGCCGTGACGCTGCGTAGCGCTCGGTCGGCGGCAGATCCGTGCACGTGACCTTGGATGACGCACGGCCGGTGGCGGATGGCGCAGTCGATCGTGTGAGTGTGGCGGCTACTCCTAGGCGCGGCACCTACGTGGTCGGCCCCGCGGGATAACCGCACCGCTGCGGTGAGCAATCCTCCTCGTGGTCCCCTGGGCGGTCGGCGTCGGATCAGATGCCGAGGGACCTTCGAGTGGCCTGGACGGTGGCGAACAACTCCTCGTAGCAGTCGAAGCCCCGCTCGATGCAGTCCATGTCGACCCCGCATTCGCGCTGTCGCGCCCGCAGCAGCGACTCATCCGCCACATACACCGGAAGGGTCAGGAAATCGACGTCGGGAACCCGTTCCCGGAGCATGGCGATGTCGTCCTGCACGCCTTCCCTGAACTGAAGCCAACCGTTGAGGCCGTCGTAGACGACCGCGCCGGCGGTGATCCCCTTCGTCCATCCGGTGAAGAGCGCGGCGAGACTGGTGGCGGCACGAGCCGAACCCCAGACATCGGGGGTGAACTCGTAGCGCCAGATCTCACCCTCGTGGTCGCCCGCGAGCACGAACGTGTAGACGAGCTGCTCGAAGTTGAACAGCCGCACTTGATGCCGCCACGGGAAGGGCGTGCCGATCGATATCGCCAGGGTGTCGAGTTCCTCGCCCCCGTCGGTCGGCCACGGCATGACCCATCCGCCGTTGGGCAGCAGCCGCCGGGGCGGCCATTCCTGCGACTGCAACCAGGTTAGCTGCTCGGCGACGTGGTCCACGTCGAAGAGCCGGTAGACCAGGTCGGGTGGCTGCCCGCCGGGCGATTCGGCGTGATCGGGCCAGTCAAGGCCCGCAGCCGTCGCCGCCGCGCGGTACTCCGCTACCGCGTCACGCAGGACGCGCATGTCATCGAGCATCACGGAGCTCCCGGCGGTGTGGGCGTCATGCACAGGCTAGCCCCGCCCCGCTGGCGCCTGGCATCCCGGAGCCTCGCAGGCGTTGATCGCCTGAACTGTTCTCGGCACGACCGTACGTTCGATGCGGTGCTCACCCGGCACACGCTGCACCAGCTCGGACTTCTGGAAGGCGGGAGCGCTCGACCGGATCGCCGGGATGCTGCGCCCGGGCGGCGTGCTGCGGCTGCGCGACCTGATCTACGATTTCCGGCCGGCCGAAGCCGACGCGCCGAGCACATCTGCACCGAGTACAGCACCTTCCCGTGGTTGCTGGAGCCGATGCTGGACGCGGCCGGCTTCGACGTCGCGGGCGTCACGTTCTCGCACCCCTGCTACGGCGCCTACACCTGCGTCAAGCGTCCGTGATCAAGACGTGGTTGGCGCACCGAGGGTCGGGCTGAAACATGGTCAGCAGGCTCTCGCCCTCGGCGACGACGGCGTCGCGCTCGCCTGTCGTGAGCGCGCGCAGCGGCGTGATCCGCAACGTCGCCGCGCCGTCGTCGACCGTGACCGCCCAGGTGCCCGCGACCCGGCCGTCGACCAGCAGGAAGCGGGCACCCGCGACGCTCAGCCCGCGATGCTCGGTGTCGATGACGCGGCTGCGGTCGTCGTAGCCGAGCACCGCGTTGTCGAACGCCGGCAGGAAGCGCGGCGGCGCCGGGGTCTCCGGGTCGGGCAGCGCGCCGTCGGGCACGTCGAGCAGCTCGCGGCCGCGCTCGTCGCGGAACGTCCGCAACCACGGTCGCAACCGCTGGACGGACTCGCGCAGCCCGCGCAGCCCCGACCAGGCGCGGATGTCAGCGCTGGCCGCTGGGCCGTAGGCGGCGAGGTAGCGCAGGACCAGCGCGTCGACGGTGGCCGGCGACTCCGGCTCCAGCGGGCGGCCCAGCCACGCCTCGATCGTGGTGTTGTACGCGGCGCCGCGCTCGCCCCAGACACCGCGGGGTGGCACCTGCACGAGCGGCACGAGCGTGCTGAGCGCGTCACCCAGCGAGCGCGGCTCCGCCCCCGGCCAGCGGTCGGCGATTGCGCGGGCCGCCTCGGTCAGCATGCGCGGCCGCTCCTCGAACAGCGGCCGGCCCAGTTTCGTCAGCTCGTCGAGGTCGACGCCGGGCAGCACCCGGCGCAGCGTTGACCACATCCGTGAGACCAGCATGGAGTGGTGCACGGGCCGCAGCGCGACGCAGTCGCGCGCGGTGACCAGGTGAAGGGTGCGGCGCATCAGCAGCGTGCGGACCGCCCGGCGGCTCAGCAGCAGCTCGGCCAGCGCCGGCGGCTGGAAGCCGGCCAGCCGGCTCCACAACCCGACGTACGGCTCCAGGGGCTCCTGCGCCTGCAACCCCACCAGGTGCTCGAGGGCCTCGGCGACCGGCATGTCGTGCCGCTGCAGCAGGAGCTGGCGGGCCAGGAGCGACCGGTTGAGGGTGCGGCGGTCGAGCACGCTCATGGCGGTGACGCTATCGCCCACCCCAGACACTTTCCCCTCCAACGTCGCCCAGTAGGTCACCGACGAACTCGTCACCACGTCGGCCTAAGAATCCAGCCGGAGAGGGAATCCCCGCATCGCGTCTCGCAGCCGTTGCAGAGCGACGAAGGGTTCGAGAGATCGACACACGCTCATCGTCACGTCCGGATGCATATGAGCTGGTTACCTTGCGTGACGAGCGCTTCGCGGCAGATGTGCGCACCCGATCATGCCAAGGCAACGGCGTCGCCCGCTGGCCGCGAACGCGACGAGCCATACCCACGCGATCGCCATGACAGCGTCTTGTGCCCTACTGCGACCCCACCGGTGGGGACTGTCGTTGCCCGCCGTGTCGACCTGTCCGGGCACGCCTGAAGGGTGCCGGGAGAGATCTGGACATCCCGGCGGATGCGGCCCTGCCACGCTCAGGCCCTCGCTGGGCCCCACGCCTTGATCCCGCGCCTTAGCGTGGCAGGGTGGCAGCACCCCGCATGGCACCGCCGTCGGAGATGAGCCGCCGGCTGACGTTCCTGTTCGCGTTGGCGGCGGGAGCGGCCATCGCCAACCTGTACTGGGCGCAGCCGCTGCTCAGCTTCATCGCAGGCGATCTACGCGCCGCGACCACGACGGCCGGCTGGCTCGTCACCGCGACGCAGGTCGGGTACGCCGTCGGCGTGCTGCTGCTCGTGCCGCTCGGCGACGTCCTCGACCGCCGCCGGTTCGTCCCGGTGATGCTGCTGACCTCGGCCGCCGCACTGCTGCTGTGCGCGCTGGCGCCGTCGATCGGCGTACTCCTCCTCGCACTGGGCGTGCTCGGCGTGACGACGATTTCCGGGCAGGTCCTCACACCGCTCGCCGGGGACCTGGCCGGCGACGCCCACCGCGGTCGGATCGTCGGCGCCATCGGGTCCGGGACCCTCACCGGTATCTTGGCCTCCCGCACGATCAGCGGGTTCGTCGCCGGCGCCGCCGGGTGGCGTACGATCTTCGCCCTCGCCGCGGTCGTCGCCGTCCTGCTCGCGGTCCTGCTCTACCGCGCGATTCCACCGCTGGCACCGCGGACGCGCATGCCATACCCGCAGCTCATCGCCTCGGTCGGCGCGGTGGTCATGCGCGAGCGGGCGGCCCGATGGACGCTGGTCCTGGCCGCCACAGGGTTCGCCGCGTTCTCGCTGTTCTGGACGGCGCTGACGTTCCTGCTCAGCGGCCCACCGTTCCGGTACCCGGTAGCGGTGATTGGGTTGTTCGGGTTGGCTGGCCTCGCTGGTGTCCTTTCCGGCCTGCACGGCGGTCGTCTGCACGACCGCGGTTGGTCGCTTCCGGCCACCGGCGCGGCCTGGGTACTGGCCCTCGGCGCCTTCGTCGTCGCGGCGTTCGCCGGCCGGTCCGTCGTACTTATCATCATCGTGATCATCATGATCGATGTTGCCCTCCAGACGCAGGCCCTCCTCAACCGGGCGCGGCTGTTCGCCCTCTCCCACGAGGCCCGCAGCCGGCTCAACACGGCGCTAGCCACCGGCAACTTCATCGGCGCTGCTATCGGCTCCGCCGCCGCGACCACGCTCTGGTCGGCGGGCGGCTGGACAGCGGTCACGATCACGGGAACGGCGCTCTGCTGCTTCGCGCTCACCGTGTGGGCGCTGGGACGTCGTGGTCCACTCGTGATCCGCTTCGCCGTGACGGACAGCGCTGTAACGGACCGCAGTGAAACCTCCCTCAACCGCGCGACATTCGCACGTATTGCTCGTAGTGCTCCAGAGTCGAACCCGCCATGACGCCCTCGTGCGCAGTCCACGCGTCCGCTTCTCGGCATGACCGCGCGATCAGCGGCAGATCCGGACGTTCGATCTTGGCCCCGGGGAAGCTGACAGGCATCGACGAAGCCAGCCAACACCGAGCAGGCCCCGCCTGCCGCGTCCATGCCCTGCCGACACGCTGGACCAAGTCCACAGCCAGCCCTCGGGTCATGACGGCCGCCCGCCAAACTGCCAGTTGTGCACCTCGATGTCGGCGTACCGGTCCGGGGTCAGCACCGCGCGCGCCTTGTCCGGATCCGGCGCCCGGACAAGCGCCGCCGTACCCAGCCAGGTGGCGCCGTCGTCGGACAGCAGCGGCCCGTACGCGATCAGCTCGTCCCGGTCGGGCGGCACCGCGAGGTCGGCGGCCTGCCCCGCGCCGAGGCCGAGCACCAGGTACCGGTTACCACCGGTCCGGCCTCCGGGGAAGTCCCACATGGTGCGGCCCAGCGTGTTGCGCCACCGGCGCAGCAGCACGTCCCGGTACACGCCGGCCTGATAGTTGGGCTCGTCGAAAGCGAACACGCGCGCGGCGGCGGGATCGGGCAGGTCGACGATGTGCACGCTGCCGGTGGGCGTGTCGCCGGCAAGGGTCGGGCCGCGAGCGATCATTTCTCTCGAGTAGCGGTCCATGTAGGACCAATGCTCTTCCAGCAGCTCGTCGCGCAGCGCCACCGCGCTGGGCCGGTCCCGGTGGTAGCAGAAGAACTCCATGCCCCAAAGTCTGACCTCCATGCCAGGCACCGACGCGGACGGGTACCACCCGGCCGTGTCACGGTCCCGGCAAGGTCGCAATATGTCTGATTGATCCAGGGGTGAGGCGGTCGACGCTCACGATCGGCGGCCATGAGCGGACGCCATCGAACATCAGCACAAGGCTGGGCGTGCGCGTCAGTTGCAAGTGCGTCCTAGCATTGAGATGAGCCTGCCCAAGGCGCGTCTACCCGGTAAGGGCGCGTCCGCGGTTGGAGAGGGTGGTAGCCCGTTCGAGCCGGGCCGGGTCCGAAGAGCCCCTGCGTTCGACGTGGGGGCTCTTGTTTGTCTCGCTATGGTCCGCTCACCTAACGACCGCCCGTCAGCAGCCAGATGAGGATGCTTCTGCTGTCCAGGAGCCGTCGTGTGCGGCGACGGCACAACACGCTGCGTTGCGCTCGCGGGGCGGTTCGAGGGCGGCAACCCGACCCTCCCTGTCGGCTGCGGCGAGGATAATCGGGCGACGGCAACGTGGCGGATCGCCAGAATCGTGAGTCATGACCATCGCCGTCCCGGTCGCCGACTTCCTGGTGCTGCCCCCGCGCCCCGACAGCACCGCCGAACTGCTTGCCGAATCGGCCCGGCGACGAGGCCTGGCAGTGGAGCCGTTGCCCAGCTCGGCAGTACCGGCCCGGCTGCGGCGTGCCGTGGGCGGGCATCTCTACGGCGGGCCCATCTTTGCGGGGGTGGTCGCCGCGGACCTCGACCTGGCCCTGCTCGAACCGGCCGACGACTGGCTGGCGCGGCTGCCGTACGAGTACACCCGCCGCGACATCACCCTCACCACCCTCGGCGAGGCGCGCTGGTCCCGTACGCCGATGTTCGTCAAGCCGCCCCGGGACAAGACCCTGACGGCCGGCGTCTACGCCGACGGCACCCGCCTGCCCGGTAACGAGCGCTACCCCGCCGGTACTCCAGTGCTGGTCAGCGAGATCGTGACGTTCCTGGTGGAGTACCGGCTGTTCGTCCTCGACGCCACGGTGCACGCCGCTAGCCGCTACGCCACCAACGGCCGGCTCGACCCGGCCCCCCTCGACGCCTGCGCGCACCGCGCCGCCGTGCTCGACTTCGCCGCCGGCCTGCTCGACGCCTGCGCCGACAGCCTGCCCAGCGCCGTCGTCGTCGACGTCGGTTTGGCCAGCAACGCCGACCGCGGCGACGAACACTGGGCCGTGGTGGAGGCGAACATGGCCTGGTTCAGCACAAGCTACGCCGCCAACCCCGACCAAGTCCTCGACGTGGTGCTCCGCGCGGCCGGACCATGCCACCGCCTGGCTCCCCGCGACCAGGCGTTCACCCGACCTCCAACCCCCGCCGGATAGCAGCCCTGCTCCCACGGCGACCAATATCGGCACCCAGAGAAATGCGAACCTCGATGTCGCGACTTGCGCTCATCGGTGCCATGACCGAGCGCTGTCTCGGTCGACCGACTGTGACGTTGCGTGACGCGCGGTCTGCGGCAGATCCGGACGTGGAAATAGACCATGACCGTGTTGATATACCAAGGTCGTACGCGCTGTTAAGTCTGGCCCTGGTTCAGACTGGTCGGACGTCGAGGACGTGCAGCTACAAGCGCGGTCCCTGGCTTGTTTCACCGCGGTGCACGAGTGGTGCGCGGTCACCCGTGAGGGCGGCCGTCAACTGATCCAAGCCCAGCGAACCCAGCTCCAGCGCCTGACGGTGGAATGCGCGCCGGTCGCCGGGGAAGGACGAGCGGCCTGCCAGCCACACGCGCTCACCCACCTTGTAGGCCAGCGCCTGCCCTGGCCGGCCCAGGTAACGCGCGAGCTCGGCGGACGCGTACGGCCCCTGGTGACAGCGGTCCCGCAGCAGCTTCAGCGCCGCGTCCGGCGTCCACAATGCTCTGTCACCAGACGACATCGGCAGCCGCAGGTGCAGGCCGATGTCGACCACAACCCGTGCCGCCCGCAGGAGCTGCATATATAGATACCCCAGTCGAGCACCCGGCTGTTCATAGAGCCCGAGCTCGTCCATGAACCGCTCGGCGTACAAGGCCCAGCCCTCCTGGCTACCGGAGAGCCCGCCGAGCAGGTTCAGCCGCTGCCCGAGGCCTCCCCGGCAGGCCTCGGAGCCGAGGTGGAGGTGGTGGCCGGGAAGGCCCTCGTGATAGGCGGTGCTGTAGGCGTACCAGGTGGGGAAACTCGCTGCGTCCTCGGGGAGGGACCACCCCGCCGGAGCACGCCACCTGGTCATGGGCCTCTCCGGTGGCGACTGGCGCCGACAGTGCGAGCTACTCAGCGAAGCCCGCGCGATGCTCCAGTGAACGCCGGATGACCACCATCAGGCCGAACCTGCGTACGACATCACGCCCGCTTCGCGAACGTGAGCGTCTCCGATGGTGGCAGGTGGGGCTGCTCGCGACCTTCGTCACGGCCCTTTGGCTGTCCCACCAGGTATCTCAGGTCCGCCCGGCACCGGTCGTCGCCTCGTCCGACGGCTCCGGCTGCGACGCGCGGTCCGTTCGCTCCTGCTCCTGTCGCCGGCGGACCCGCCGCCGGTCGACGAGCGCCGCCAGCAGGAGCGACCCGGCGGCTGCGGCGCGGCCCCACCGGCGCAGGGCGGCGCGGACCGGGCCGGGTGGTGGGGTCGGGGGCGGCCCGGGCACCACCACGCGGTCGACCCCGGGGTACGCGAGCCGGGAAGCCGAGACCGCCTCCTCCTCCGATTGCACGGCCCGGTTAGCGGTGATGACGATGTGCCGGGCCTCGTCCCGGTAGCGCCACCACCACAGGTCGCCCTCCGCCCACATTTCGATCCGCTCCCCCCTCCTGTCCCTGACGGGGACGTCCGACGCAGCGGAGCGACCCTCGCCGTCGGATCCAGGGGCCGCCCGCCGCGCCGCCCGCCTCAGGTCGGAGCGGGTGAGCTCGCCGATGCCGGCTTCGCCGCCGCGCAGCGCCCGCGCGACCAGGAAGGCGAGCAGCCCGGCGAGGAGCGGCAGGACGACCACCAGCACCTGGAACACCGACAGCAGGTCGTAGACGGGCACCCGCAGCAGCCGGGCGAGGATGTCGTCCCCCGCAGCGACAGTCAGCACCGCGTAGAAGGTCAGCGCGGCGACGCCGACGCCCAGCCGCGCGGGGTGGTCGCGGGGCCGGTCGAGCAGGTGGTGTGGTCGGCGGTCCTTCGTGCGCAGCCGCTCGGCGAACGGCCAGGCGTAGAGGGCGAGGAAGGTCAGCCCGCCGAGCACGACGCCGGGGAAGAACGGCGCCGGCACGAGATGCCCGGCGATGCGGAACTCCAGGGGTGGGAACAGCCGCAGGGCGCCGTCGCCCCACGCGACGTACCAGTCGGGTTGAGCCGGTGCGGTGGACTGAGCCGGTTCGAACGGGCCGTAGATCCAGACTGGGTTGATCTGTACCAGGCCGCCGAGGGCGAACAGCACCGCCATCACCCAGGCGAACAGGGCGAGCGTGCGCAGCGTGTAGCTCGGCCACAGCCGCGACCCGACCACGTTGTGCTCGGTCCGTCCCGGGCCGGGGAACTGCGTGTGCTTCTGCCGCACCAGGATGCCCATGTGCAGCGACACGAGGGCGACGAGGACGGCGGGTACCAGCAGTACGTGGCTGATGAACATCCGAGGGATCATCACGTCGGAGGGGAACTCCCCGCCCAGGGCCAGGGCGGCCAGCCACGCCCCGGCCAGCGGGACCGACTCCACCACCGAGGTGATGATCCGCAGGCCCAGCCCGGAGACCAGGTCGTCCGGCAGCGAGTAGCCGGTGAAGCCGTTGGCGAGGGCGAGGGACAGCATGGTCACGCCGATCAGCCAGTTGAGTTCACGGGGTTTGCGAAACGCGCCGGTGAAGAAGATGCGGGCCAGGTGCAGCACGATCGCCGCGACGAAGACCAGCGCGGCCCAGTGGTGGGTCTGCCGGATCAGCAGACCGGCCCGGACGTCCCAACTGATCCGCACGGTCGAGGCGTACGCGGCGGAGGTGGTGACGCCGTCCAGCGGGGCGTAGTCGCCGTGGTAGACCCGGTCGGCGGAGCTGGCGTCGAAGAAGAAGGTGAGGTAGACGCCGGTGAGGATCAGCGCGACGAACGAGTAGAGCGCGATCTCGCCGAGCATGAACGACCAGTGGTCGGGGAAGACCTTCGCCAGCGCTCGGCGGGTGATCGGGGAGAGCCGCAGCCGGTCGTCGAGCGCCCTGGCCAGCCGATCGGTGATCACGGCCGGCTCCAGAAGCCGGCGCCGGGTGGGGCGGTGAAGTCGCCGGTCGCGCGGAGGAAGCCGTCCGGGCCGACCTCGATCGGCAGACCGGGCAGCGTCCGCGCCGCCGGGCCGGCGACCGGCCTGGCGTCCGCCAGCAGGTCGAATGACGACTGGTGGCAGGGACAGAGCACCCGTGCGGTGCCCTTGAGGTAGAGCCGGACGGGACAGCCGGCGTGCGTGCAGAGCAGCGAGTAGACCACCACACCGTCGAGATGACCGCCGGAGGGCGGCCGGGAGAAGCGGGCCGGGTCGAGGCGGACCGCGAAGGCGGGCCCGTCGCCGGTGTCGAGGTGACCCTCCGGGAAGATGCCGACCACGGTGTCGGCGGGCACGTCCTGCGGCCGCAACGGTCGTCCGGCGGCGTTGACCAGCCGCACGCCCGGCCCCCACGGAGTGTCCTTGAGGTCCTGGACCGGGCGGGCCCCATGGAACGGCAGCAGGGAGCGCAGCGGGAACAGCGCGGCGGCGCCGAGCGCGGCCAGCGCCAGCCCGAGCGCGGCGAGCAGGCCCCGCCGTCGCACCGGGCTGTCCGGCGCGGTGAGCACCGCGGCGGTCATCGCCTGCTCCGCCGGGGTTGGGGCGAAGCCCTCGTGCTCCTCGACGTACCCGCCGACCGGCACGAGCCGCCGCCCCCAGACGGCGAGGCCCACGGCCAGTCCGGCGAAGGCCACCGCGAGGCAGATCCCCTCCCAGCGGGTGTCGCCGCCCAGGCTGTACGTCACCGCGAACCCCACCGCCCCTGCCGTGCTGGTCAGGAGCGCGGCGACGATCCGACGGCTCGCCGCCCGCTCGCTCGCCGAGGGACGCCGCGCGCTCATTCCCCTGCCCTCCTGCCCAGCCACCGGGCGGCGGCCACCAGCAGCGCCAGTACGGCCACCCAGGCGACCAGCCCCTCGGCCAGCGGGCCGAGCCGGCCGAGCGGGTTGCCGCCCCGGTCCAGCCGCTCGCTGCGCAGCCGCTGCACGTAGGCGGTCACGTCGTTGACCTGCTGGTCGTCGAGCACCTGACTGGGGAAGACCGGCATCAGCCCCGGGCCGACGCGGACCGCCTCGGCCACCTGCGTCGCCGTCGCGTCGTACAGCGGCGGGGCGGTCCAGCCGTCGGTCAGCGCGGCCCCGGCGCCGGTCGCGCCGTGGCACGGGGCGCAGTCGGCCGCGAAGATCTCCCGGCCGGAGGTCAGGTTCCCGGCCGCGACCCGGGGGATCTGCGGGCCGCCGCCACCGAAGCTGTCGACGTGGTCCACCAGTGCGGCGATGTCGTCGGCCGAGAACGCCGGTTCCCCGCGCCGGGGCTGCTGCACCTCCTGCGAGACCGGCATCCGTCCGGTCGAGAGCTGGAAGTCCACGGAGGCGGGGCCGACGCCGATCAGGGACGGTCCCCGCTGCGTACCCTGCCCCTGCTCGCCGTGGCAGCTCGCGCACTGCTCCAGGTAGAGCCGGGCGCCCCGGTCCCCGGTGATGGACGGTGGGGCGGAAGCGGCCGGCGCCGCGGACTCCCCGGGGGTTGGTGCGGAGGCGAGCGCCACCGGTCCTGCGGCGAGCATCAGCACCGTCCCGACCGCGAGGGCTCGGTGCGGGTGCGGGGCCGGCCGGCGGGTTGCCGCTCGTGAACGCCGCATCGGTCAGTCCAGGGTGTAGAGGTAGGCGGCGATGTCCTGCGCGTCGATCGCGGTGACGCCCAGGTTCGGCATGGCGGTGCCGGGTTCCACGGCCTGCGGATCGGCGATCCAGTGCTGCAGGTTGTCGGCGTTGTTGGGCAACTGGCCGGCGATGTAGGAGCGGGCGCCGAACCGGTTCAGGGGCGGGCCGACCAGGCCGTCGGCGCGGTTGACGCCGGGGATGGTGTGGCACGACCCGCAGCCGTACTGGGCGATCAGCTCCGCGCCCCGGTCGGACCGTCCGCTCCGCGACTCCGGTGGTGGCGGTGGGGCCGTCGAGGCGCAGCCGGTGACCGCGACGACCGGCAGGATCATGAGGGCCGCACCGAGCGCCCAGAGCAAGCGACGCACCATCATCGCGCCATCCCTTCCGTTCCAGCTCTGGTCGCCGTCGGGTGGGCCCCTTGGCGTACCGGTCCCCCGCGCAGGCCGTCGGGCCGGTCGCGGTCCATTCGCAGCAGCCAGCGCAGGAACACGGTCAACGTCACGACCAGCACGGCCAGGTCCATCGGCGCCCACATCAACAGGCCGGCGAGTTGCTGGTCGGCCAGTGGGTCGGCGCCGAACACCCGGTCCGGATAGACCGGTTGCGGGGCGAAGGTGAGCACGGCGCCGAGGGCCGAGGCGGGCAGCATGGTGCCGGCCAGCAGCAGCACCGTCACCGGGGCGGGCGCGCGGTGCCGTGGCGAGCCGAGCACCGGCGCCCAGAACAGCCAGGCCGTGGCCAGGAAGCACAGATGCTCGGTGGTGTGCACGGCGGGACGGTCGACTGCGGCGGCGTACGGCCCGGGCAGGTGCCAGAACCAGAGCACGACGCTCTGCCCGCCACCGGCCAGCAGGGCGTACGTGCTCGGATGGCGTAGCCGGCGCACCGGCGGCGCCACCCGGCAGCGGGCGAGCAGCCGGCGCAGCGGGAGCGGCGCGGCCATGGTCAGCGGCAGCCCCGCCGCGCCCGCCGCGAGCAGCGGCCCGGCCACCAGCAGGAGCAGCATGTGCTGGGCCATGTGCCCGGCGAAGGAGGCCTCCGCCAGGTCGTGCACCGGTCCCTGCTCCACGCCGAGCACCACGAGTATTCCGGCTCCGAACGCGCCGACCCGCCAGCCTGGGATGACCCGGCCGGGACCGCGTCGGGCCCACAGCTCCTGGACGCCGCGGCCGTAGCCGGCCGCGAGCAGGCAGACCGTGACGACCGCCAGCATGGTCAGCAGGCTCTCGGCCACCGGACTCTGACCGGGTTCGTGGGCCCGGTAGACGCTCAGCCCTGACATGGCGGCAGCACCAGCACGGCGACCCCGCCGAGCACGATGATCGTCAGGAACAGCAGGTTGAGCCAGACGCCCACCACGGCGAGCATCCTGGACCGGCCGAACGCCCGATCCTCGGCGCCCGCTGACTGCGCTCGGGCGGTGCGCCGCCACACCAGCGCGGCGACCGCCAGCGAGCCGGCGGTGAGCAGGGCCGGGATGACCACCGCCAGCCCGACGGCCGACCCGAGCGGTAGGGCGGAGACGCGCTCGGAGCCCGCGGCGCAGGTGAGTTCGTCCAGGCTCCAGGCGACGAGCAGGTGCACCGCCCAGGCGACGGCGCCACCGAGCACGCCGTACCAGAGCAGCAGGCCGCCGGTGAGGCGGGCCCGGGGGCCGGGTCGCGTGGTCGTCACAGTCGCGGGGAGAGGTAGATGGTGAACAGGATGGCGGCCCACACCGCGTCGACGAAGTGCCAGTAGATCGCGCCGTTGCGGACCCGTTCGTGGCGGTGGGCGCCGAAGCTGCCGCCGCCCAGGGAGGTGGCGAGCAGCCAGCCGATCATGGTCAGTCCGACCAGGACGTGCAGCCCGTGGAAGCCGGTGATCAGGTAGAACAGCGAGCCGTAGACGTCGGTGGTCATCGTGAAGTGCCGGAGCTTCTCGGCGTACTCGATGGCCTGCAGGGCCAGGAAGGTCACCCCGAGCACCATGGTGGCGGCCAGCCCGCACCGCAGTCGCCAGAGCTGGCCGTGCCGGCTGCCGCGTTCGGCCCACACCATGGGCAGGCTGCTGGGCAGCAGCACCGCGGTCATCACCAGCGGCTTGAGCAGCTCCGGGGCCCCGATGCCGCCCGGCGGCCATTGCGGGCCGTACTGGAAGCGGAGGTAGAAGTAGCTGCCGAGCAGGCAGGCGAAGAGGGTGGCCTCGGTGGCCACGAACATCACCATGCCCCACCAGCCGGTCGACCGGCCGACCGGCAGCTCGGTGCTCAGCGCCTCGGCGCCCGTGGCCGCCGCCACGACCCCGCCCCGACCCGTCATGCCGCCACCCCTGGTTCCTGGTCCGGGTGGCGGGGCGGCCAGAGCCAGACCGCGATCGTCGCGATGACCGCGACCACGGCGACGGCCGCCGCCGGGTACCAGGCGAAGAGCAGGGCGGTGAAGAAGATCAGCAGCGCGCCGGCGAGCACGAGTGGCTTCAGCGTCGACTCCGGCATCTCCACCGCACGCTCGCGGCGGGCGTCCAGCTCGCTGGTGAACAGCGTGCGGCGCCCCGCACTGAGGATGCGGTTCTCGGTGGCGCCCGCGCCGGTCGACTCGGCGGTCCGCTCGTCCCACACCGGGTGCAGGCTGTGCACCCGGGGCAGGACGGGGAAGTTGTACGGCTCGGGCGGCGACGCGGTGGCCCATTCCAGGCCGTCTGCGTCCCACGGGTCCGCCGGGGCGGGCCGGCCCCGGCGTACGGCGTGCGCCACGCCGACGAGCACGAGCAGCAGTCCGAGGGCGAGCAGGTACGACCCGGCCGTGCTGACCAGGTTCCACCCGCCCCAGCCGGGCTCGCTGGGGTAGGTGTAGATCCGGCGGGGCATGCCGAACAGGCCGTAGAGGTGCATCGGGAAGAAGGTGACGTGCATGCCGGCGAAGACCAGCCAGAACGCCCAGCGGCCCAACCCCTCGTGGTACATCCGGCCGGTGATTTTGGGCAGCCAGTAGTAGATGCCGGCGAGCATCGGGAAGACCGCGCCGCCGATCAGCACGTAGTGGAAGTGCGCCACCACGAAGTACGAGTCGGTGACCTGCTGGTCGAACGCGGTCAGCGCGAACATCGTGCCGGTGACACCGCCGAGCACGAAGGTCACGACGAAGCCGATGACGAAGAGCAGCGGCACGCGGATCACCAGCCGGCCGAGCAGCATGGTGGCCAGCCAGGCGAAGATCTGGAGACCGGACGGAATGGTGATGATCGTGCTGGCCGCGCTGAAGAAGCTGTAGGACAGCGGCGGCAGGCCGGTGGCGAACATGTGGTGCACCCAGACCCCGAACGAGATGATCGCGATCGCCACGATGGACAGCACGATCAGCGGGTAGCCGACCACGCCGCGCCGGGTGAAGGCGGGCAGCACGGCGGAGACGATGCCCAGCGCCGGCATGACGATGATGTAGACGTCGGGGTGCCCGAAGATCCAGAACAGGTGCTGCCAGAGCAACACGTTCCCCCCGGCCGACGGGTCGAAGAAGTGGGTGCCGAACCGGCGGTCGAGGAACAGCATCGCGTTGTCCACGTTCAGCGCCGGCAACGCGAAGATCACCATGAACGCGGTGGCCACGATCGCCCAGACGAACAACGGCACCCGATTCAGCGACATCCCCGGTGCGCGCAGCTTGAGCGCGGTGGCGATGAAGTTGATCGAGCTGGCAGTCGTCGAGATGCCGAGGAAGAGCAGCCCGAGAGCGTAGACGTCCATGTGCAGGCCGGGGGTGTTCTGCTCCGCGGTCAGTGGCACGTTGGCGAACCAGCCGGCGTTGGGGGCGGCGCCGAAGGGCAGGCTCGCCCACATGAACAGCCCAGCGAACAGGAAGACCCAGTAGCCGAAGGCGTTCAACCTCGGGAACGCCATGTCCCGGGAGCCGATCATCAAGGGGAGCAGGAAGTTGCCGAACCCGAAGAGCATCGGCGTGGCGAACAGGAAGATCATCGCCGTGCCGTGCATGGTGAACAGCTGGTTGTACTCCTGGGGCGACAGGATGCCCGCCTCGGGTCGGGCGAGCTGGGTGCGCATCGCCAGGGCGCTGAGCCCGGCGAGGACGAAGAAGAACCCGGCGGTGACCAGGTAGCGGCGGCCGATCCTCTTGTGGTCGACGGTGCTGAACCAGGCCCGCAGCGAGGGGCGCTCGCCCCAGTGTTCCGTCAGCCGCGCCAGGTCCTCCCGGCTGACGCCGGGCGACGGCGTGGTGGTCGTGGACATCGTTTCCCCTCCCCGACCTACTGCAGTGACCGCAGGTATGCGATGAGGTCGGGCAGCTGGGCGGCGTCGACCGGCTGTGCGGGCATCGCGTTGCCGGGCTTGACCGTCTGGGAGTTGACGATCCAGCCGCCGAGGTGCCCGGCATCGTTGGGCACCGCCCCGGCGCCGAGGCTCCACCGGGCGCCGACGTTCGACAGGTCGGGCCCCACCTGGCCCTGGGCGCCGGTGCCCCGCACCGCGTGGCAGGCGGCGCAGGTGCCCTGCACGAACG
Source organism: Micromonospora sp. DT47 (assembly GCF_049844475.1). NCBI lineage: Bacteria > Bacillati > Actinomycetota > Actinomycetes > Micromonosporales > Micromonosporaceae > Micromonospora > Micromonospora sp. DT47. Next base: position 99,510 of record NZ_JBNCLC010000016.1, read on the forward strand.
CCTGCTGGCCGCGGCGCTCGACCGCGGTGCGCGGCTGACTTGCCGGGGCGTTCAGGCGGATCAGCCACGCGTCGAAGTCGGTGCGGGGTTCCGCCACGACCAGGAAGGCCATGTGGGCGTGCTGGGTGCCGCAGTACTCGGCGCACTGGCCGCGGTAGCGGCCGGCCCGCTCCGCCTGCAACCAGGTCTCCCGGGTCTCGCCGGCGATCAGGTCCGTCTTCGGCATGAGCTGCGGCACCCAGAAGCTGTGCAGCACGTCGTCGGTGCGCAGGCGCACCTTCACCCGCTCCCCCACCGGGATGTGGATCTCGTTGGCGGTGGCTCCGGACGCCCCCTGGTAGCGCACCTCCCACCACCACTTGTGCCCGGTCACCTCCACGGTGGGAGCGTCCGGGCCGGGGTGGTCACCGAGCGCGGCGAGGTCGCTCAGACCCACCCCGTAGACGGCGACGAGGATGACGAAGGGCAGCCCGGCGCCGGCGATCGTGACGAAGCGCAACGGTTGCCCGTGGCGCACCCGAGCGTTGCCCCGCCGGAACACCAGCGCCCAGATCAGCAGTGCCATGACCTCGACGAACACCGCCGTGGAGATCCAGAACAGCAGCCACCAGGTGTCGGCGATCCGGGCCGCCCCCGTACCGGCGGGGTTCAGGGCGGACGGCGGGTTGCCGGCGCATCCGGCGAGCAGCGCCAGTCCGCACAGCGTCGTCAGCACCGGGCGCGGCCGGCGGCGCCGCCCGGCGGGTCGGGCCGCGCTCAGGGTCATCCCCGCTGTCGTGTCCACCGGGAGCGACACTAGGCGCTTCGGACCCCTTTTTGTCCCTGTTTGCGACTGATACCCCTACGAGTGCGCCCGGAGCGATTTATGGTGAAATCGCACTCGTTCATCCGCAAGCGCCCCTCGGGCGCGGACAGGGAGATCATGCGAGCCTCCACGGTGGACCTTGTCGCGGACACCGGCAGAGCGGCCGCCGGCCGCCGGACGATGGCCTGGCTCGCCGGTGGGCTCACCGCGGCGGCGACAGTGGCCGGCGGGTGGCTGGCGCCCCCCGACGAGGTGCAGGGCCAGGCGCAGCGCCTGATGTACCTGCACGTCCCCGCCGCCTGGGTGGCCTACGCCGCGTTCGCCGTCGTGCTGGCCGCCAGCGGGGCGTACCTGATCGGGGGCGACCTGCGCTGGGACCGGTTCGCCCGGGCGGGCGCGGAGATCGGGGCGGCGCTGACCGCCGTCGCGATCGCCACCGGCTCGCTCTGGGGGCACCTGGTCTGGGGGGCCTGGTGGGCCTGGGACCCTCGGCTGGTCAGCACCGTCCTGCTCCTGCTCGCGTACGCCGGCTACCTGGCGCTGCGCCGCGCGGTGGCGGAGCGGACCGGGGGGCGCGACGGAGGCGACCATCGGGTGGCGCGGCCGGCCGCGGTCGTCGGCGTGGCCAGCTTCCTGCTCGTCCCGGTGGTGCACTTCTCCGTCGTCTGGTGGCGGTCGCTGCACCAGCAGGCGACCGTGCTCGCCCCGCAGCGCCCGCCGATCGACCCCAGGATGGGCGTCGCCCTGCTGCTCGCCGTGGCCGCCGCGACGCTCGCCGCGCTCTGCGTCCTGCTGCACCGGGTGGTCCGGCTGGAACGCCGGCTGACCACCGACGCGTCCCCCGCCTCCGACCGCGTCCCGGTCCGGGTCGGATGATCCGTCGCCGGGCGGGCCGGACCGCCGTCGTCGCCGTGCTCCTCGCCGCCGGCGCGCTGCTGGTCATCAGCGCGCTGCGGGACACCCTGACCTACTACCGCACCCCGGGCGAGGTGCTCGGCGACCCGGACGCGACCCGGGAATGGGTACGCCTCGGCGGCGACGTGGTGCCCGGGTCGCTGCGCCACAGCGGCGACCTCGTGGTGTTCCGCCTCACCGAGGACGGTCACGAGATCACCGTCGAGCAGCGCGGCGTCCCGCCGGAGACGTTCCGGGAGGGCGAGGCAGCGGTCGTCGAGGGCACCCTGTCGGCGGACAGGGTGTTCCGCTCCGACCACGTCGTGGTCCGGCACGGCAACGAGTACCGGCCGTCCACCGCGCCGGCAGGGTCGGTAGATGCTCGGTGACCTCGGCACCGCGAGCCTCGCGGTCGGGCTGCTCTGCGCCACCCTGACCGCCCTGCTCTGGCTGCGGACGGCCCTTTTCGCCGCGCCCACCCGACCGGCCCGCCTCGCCACCGCCGCGACACTGGTCGCCGCCGCGCTCGCCTGCGGCCTGCTGGAGGCGGCCCTGCTCCGGCACGACTTCAGCGTCCGCTTCGTGGCGGAGAACGGCGGACGCCAGGTGCCGCTGTACTACGCGGTGACGAGTCTCTGGTCCGCCCTGGACGGGTCGCTGCTGCTCTGGCTGCTGATCCTCGCCGGATACGCGGCGCTGCTGGCCCACCGCAGGCACCCGCCCCGGCTGCACGCGTACGCGATGGTGGTCGTCAGCGCGGTGACCATGTTCTTCTTCGCGCTGTCCGCCTTCGCCGCGAACCCGTTCCGGGAGGTCAGTCCGGTCCCCACCGACGGCCCGGGACCGAACCCGCTGCTGCAGCAGCACCCGGCGATGGGGGTGCACCCTCCCCTGCTCTACGCCGGCTACATCGGCCTGGTCGTACCGTTCGCCTTCGCGATCGCCGCACCCCTGGCCGGCCAGCAGGGGCGGGACTGGCTGCGGGCCGCCCGGCCGTGGGCCCTGGCGGCCTGGGCGGCGCTGACCGCCGGTATCGGGCTCGGGGCCTGGTGGTCGTACGCGGTGCTGGGCTGGGGCGGCTACTGGGCGTGGGACCCGGTGGAGAACGCCTCCCTGCTGCCCTGGCTGACCGCCACCGCCTTCCTGCACGCCACCCTCGGTCGCGCCGCCGGCCGGGCCGGCTGGAACCTGACCCTGGCCTGCGCCAGCTTCGTGCTGGTGCTGCTCGGCACGTTCCTCACCCGGTCCGGCGCGGTGGCCAGCGTGCACGCCTTCACCGACTCACCACTGGGGCCGATGCTGCTCGGCTTCGTGCTGCTGACGGTCGTCGTGTCGACCGTCGTGACCGGATCCCGCCGCCCCGAACCGGCCCGCCCCAACAGCACACCGCTGCTGTCCCGGACCACGGCCGTGCTGGTCAACGGCGTGCTCCTGGTGACGATCGCGGCGGTGGTGCTGATCGGCACGATCTTCCCGCTGCTCTCCGGCCCACTCGGCGGGGTGCGCACCTCGGTCGGACCCGGCTACTACCAGCGCACCGCCGTACCGCTGGCGATCGCGGTGCTGCTGGTGATGGGGGCGACGCCCGCCCTGCGGGTCCGCGACCGGACGCAGGCGCTGCGGCGACTCGCCGTACCCGGCGGCGTGGCGCTCGCCACCGTCGCCGTGGTGGGACTGCTCAGCCGACCCGGCCCGGCGACGCTCACCGCGTTCGGCGCGGCGGCGTTCGTGCTCACCGGCCTGACCGCGGAGCTGCTCGGCCGGCTACCGCCGTCCAGCCCGAACCGGAGACCGGGCAGGCTCGCCGGGCTGATCGGGCACGCCGGGATCGCCCTGGTCGCGGTGGGCGTCGCCGGGTCCTCGGCGTACGGCCAGGACGCCGAACGGACCCTCCGCACCGGAGAGGCCCTGCGGGTAGCCGACGTGACCGTACGCCTGACCGGGGTGGACCGGGCCGTCGGCAGCGGCGGCATGGCGGTGCAGGCGCGACTCCGGCTCAGCGAGGCGGACGGCGCGGAGCGGACCGTCACGCCGGCCCTGCGCTACCACCCCGCCCGGGACACCGCGGTCACCGTGCCGGCGATCGACACCGGGCTGCTGCGGGACACGTACGTGACGCTGATCGCGGTCGCCCCGGACAGCGGCAGCGCCACCATACGGCTCGCGGTGAACCCGCTCGTCGGGCTGCTCTGGGCCGGCGGCGCGCTGACCGCCACCGGGGGACTCCTGGCCGCGATCGGCACCACCCACTCCCGACGCCGGCCGCACCGGGACGTCGCCCCGCCATCTCCTGACCCGATCGCCGTCGGGGCCCCGAGATGATCAGCCGCGGAGCCCGTCCACGACTACCGCGCCCGCTGCGCACCGGCCCCGCGCTGGTGCTGGCGGTGACCGTCGCCGTCGGCGCGCTGGTCGCCCTCGGCCTGCGGTCGCCTGCCACGCCGGCGCCCGTCGGCACCGCCGGTGTGACGCCCACGCCGGCCCCGGCGCTCTCCGGCGCCACCCTGGACGGTGGCCGGTTCGACCTGGCCGACGCCCGCGGCCACGTGCTGCTGGTCAACGTCTTCGCCTCCTGGTGCGGCCCGTGCCGGGATGAACTGCCGCTGCTGGTCGAAACGGAACGACGGTGGTCGCCGCAGGGACTACGGCTGGTCGGGCTGAACGTCCGGGACGGCACCGAGGCGGTCCGGGCGCTGCTCGACGAGACCGGCACGCGCGGGCTGACCGTGCTGCCGGACCCGGACGGCACCCGGTCGGTCGACTGGGGCGTACGGGGGGTGCCCGAGACCTTCGTGGTGGACCGCGACGGCCGCATCGTCGACCGGCAGCAGGGCGTGGTCACCCGGCAGTGGCTGGAGCAGCGGGTGGCGCCGCTACTGGCCGGATGAGGTGGCCCGCCGCCCTGGCGGCACTCGTCCTCACGGCCCTGACAGCCGCGGCCGGCGTGGGACTGGTCCGGTCGGCCGGCGACACCGGCCAGGAGGACCCAGTCCGCGCGGTGGCCGCCGGTCTGCGCTGCCCGGCCTGTCAGGGCGAATCGGTGGCGGACTCCCGGTCGCCGATCGCGGCGGCGATGCGGCAGGTGGTGGCGGACCAACTGGCACAAGGGCGGGACCGCAACGAGATCCGGCAGTGGTTCGTCCAACGCTACGGCGCGGAGGTGCTGACCGATCCACCAGCCCGCGGCGCGGAACTGCTGCTCTGGGCCGTGCCCGCGTTGACCCTGCTGGCCGGCGGCTACGCCGCCCTGCGCACGCTGCGTCCCCGCGCGACGTCGACCGCTCCCACCACAGCGGTGCGGCCCGCGCCGATCGGCCGGGCCGCTCGCCGGGCGTGGCGGGCCGGGTCGATCGGTCTGGTGGCCCTCGTGGCGTCGGTGGCGGTCGCCGCCGGCCGTCTCGACCGGCCCTCGCAGCAGTCGCCACCGGCCGACCCGGTCGCGGTCGCCGTGCAACTGGGCCGCGACCTGGAGACGCAGGATCGGTACGACGCCGCGGCACAGATGTACCGGGAGGCGCTACGGGACCGGCCCGACGACAGGATCCGACTGCGGCTGGCCTTCGCGCTGCTCCGAGCAGGCGACAGCACGGGCGCGGAGCAGACCGCGCGGGACGTGCTGGCCCGCTCTCCGGACTCCCCGGACGGGCTGCTCGTGCTGGGGCTGGCGCAGCGCGGCAGTCGTTCTGCCGAGGCGGGACGCACCCTGCGACGCTTCCTGGCCGTCGATCCGGAGCACCCTGCCGCCGGGGAGATCAGTCGTCTGCTGGCCACCGGCCCGTGACCCCTGGCGGAGCGCCCTGGGCCGAAGCACCTGCGTCTGTACGCGCCTCAGCGGCGGTTCGCCTCGAGTGCCAGCAGGCCCTGCGCCTGCACGACGGAGACCGAGAGGGTCTTGTAGCCGACATCGTCGAAGAGCACGGTCATGCGGTCCTTCTCGTACCCGAGGACCATGCCTGATCCCCAGTTGGCGTGTCGCACGGTGCTGTGCAGCGGGTAAGGTCCGTCGTCCGGGAGCACCTCAGAGGTGCCGCCCTGGCAGTTGTCGCAGTGCCCGCAGGGGCGGGTCAGCTGCTCTCCGAAGTAACCCAGCAGCGACTGCATGCGGCAGCCCCGGCTCTCGGCGAAGCGGCGCATCATGTCGGTGCGGGAACGCTGTCCGGCCTGATAGCGGGCGTACTCGGCCAGCGCCTCCCGAGCCGCCTGGTCGGGCAGGGGTGCGTACCGAGCGACGCTGAGTTCACCCCTGGGCCCCGTCGCCACCGCACCGACCTGCTCAAGCAGGCTGATGTGGCTGGCGACCTTGCGCTGGCCCAGGCCGGTGACCTTGGCCAGCGCGGTGCGCGTCACCGGGCCGTTGTGCAGGACGGCTGCGACCGCTCGCAACTCGTCCAGTTCAGGGGCGCCGCCGTTGAAGAAGCGTTGCAGGGCAATGTCCTCGGCTCGGTGGAGCAGCAACGCCCGGGCCGGCTCACCGTCGCGCCCGGCCCGCCCGATCTCCTGCAGGTAGCTGTCTGGTGAGTCGGGCAGCGCCACATGTGCCACCCACCGGATGTTTGGCTTGTCGATGCCCATGCCGAACGCGGACGTGGCGACAATGATCGGCAACCGATCGGCGAGGAAGTCTTCGTGGCGGCGGTGACGCACCCATGCCGCCATGCCACCGTGGTAGGCCTGTGCGGGGAAGCCCGCGTCGGACAGCCGGACGGCGAACTGCTCGGCAGAACGCCGGGTCGGCACGTACACGATGCCGGGCGGGTCGGCCTCCTTGAGCAGGGTGAGCAGCCTGCGCCAGCGATAGTCCTCGCTGGGGCAGTGCGTGGCCGCCACGAAGAGGTTCGGGCGGTCCAATCCGGATAGCACCAGCCGCGGCTTGCGCATGCCGAGCCGCGCGATGAGGTCGTCGCGCACCGGCGGCGATGCCGTGGCGGTCAGCGCCACGACCGGCGGGCGGCCCAGGCCGCGGATGAGGTGGCCGATAGTGAGGTAGTCGGGGCGGAAGTCGTGTCCCCACGACGAGATGCAGTGCGCCTCGTCAACCGCGACCAGCGCCGGACGCAGCGCGCGGACCTCGGCCAGCCGCTCCGGCGAACTGAGCTGCTCCGGCGTGATGAACAGGAACTTCGCGGCCCCCGAGCGAAGCTCGGCCAGCGCCGTCGCCTGCTTGCTCGGGCTCTCCGCGGAGCTGATCCGAACCGCCCGCAACGCCGGATCGCCCCGCTCGTTGAGGTTGCCGATCTGGTCCTGCTGCAATGCCAGCAGCGGTGAGATCACCACCGTGGGACCGCGCAGCAGCGTAGCGGGGACCTGGTACACCGCAGACTTCCCGCCCCCGGTGGGCAGCACGACCAGCGCGTCACGGCCCACCAGCAGCGCGCGCATCGCCCGCAGTTGCGCAGGGCGCAGCTTCTGCCAGCCGAAGTGTCTACGGGCGGCGCGGCGAAGCCGCAGGGAGCGAAAAAGAATCATCATCGCCGGGCATGCTAACCAACTGCACCGACGGACATAAGATCATCCCAAGACCCTTCGTACGCCTCACCCGGCGGGTCCGACGCGTTGCTGTCAGGCGTGCTCTGCGGCTCTTGTGCTGGTCCCCGGTCCGGATGGCGTTACGTTGGCGTCGGTCTGTGATCACCGCGCGAGCCGGCCGGGGAATTGACTAGCGGCCCACAACCCTCCTCAGGAAGGCTGCGTGACATGATCGAATTGCGGACACTGACGCCAGAGGACTGGGCGGTCTGGCGAGAGCTGCGGCTCGCCGCATTAGCCGAAGCCCCCTCTGCGTTCGGTTCTCAGCTTGCCGACTGGCAGGGCGAAGGTGACCGGGAGGAACGGTGGCGCGCCCGGTTGAGCATCCCGAACTCCTACAACGCTCTTGTGGTGCTCGACGGTGAGCCGGCCGGTATGGCTAGCGGTGTGCCGACCAGTGAAAAGTATGCCGTCGAGCTGATCTCGATGTGGGTTGCTCCGGCGGCAAGGGGACGAGGCGTTGGGGATGAACTGGTCCGGGCGGTAGAGCGGTGGGCTCGCCAGGCGGGCGCCGAGGCGTTACGGCTCGCCGTAGCAGAGGGCAATGAGGCAGCCACCGAGCTGTACCAGCGGAACGGTTTCACCGACACCGGAAAGTTCGGCGACACGATGCCCGACGGCGTGCGCCGAGAGCACCTCATGGAGAAGATCCTCTCCACCACGCTCGATAGGTAGCCAGCACCGGGCAGCCGCTGGCCGTAGCCGGTCCCACTGCCTGCGCGCTGCTCGCCCTCCCACACCGCCAGGTCGTAACTCATGCTTGAGGGTTTGCCGTCTGGCCACGGAACGGGCACCGCCCACTGCCTTGCAAAGATCAAGACCGCTGTCGGCCGGAGCCGGTGACTGCCCTTGACCTGGCCGTCCTGTCGCCGCCCGTCGGCCTGAAACCGCATGAGTCGACCGGCCTGGCTGTACGGATGGCTGTACGGCGGTGTCATTGGTGCCAAGATCTCCGTGCACGCCGTCGCATGCCCCGCTGATGTTGGGGCCGGTGTTGGAGGGAACGCTCATGGAGATCCGGGTCAACAAGCCGTTCGATGCCGCCCGGCTGCTCGCTGACCTGCGGATCATCTACGGCGACACGCTGCACGTCACACGATCTTTCGCCGTAGCCGCTGTGGCCGTCGGTGCTGGCGGTGGAGCCCTGCTCCTGACCTTGTCCGGCATGAGTGGTCTCGTGGTTCTCCTGCTGGCGCTGGCGGCCTACGGCGTCTACCTTGGCCTCGGCAATTCGCGATCTCTGCAGCGGGCAGTGTCCGACCTGCCTGAGATCTGTCAGCACGAAGCGCTCCTCATCGTGACCGAGGACCGGATCATCCAGGAGCACCCTTCGATCCGTAGCGAGATCCTGTGGACGGCCATCACCCGTGTCGTAGAAACCGACACCGGCTGGCTGCTGTTCTACGGCTCCCGACACGCGATCTCCCTGCCCAAGGAAGGCATGGGCGAGGACCAAGAGGTGCAGTTGCGGGCGTTCCTCGCCACACGTACACCGGTGGCTGCCTGAGAGGTGGAACGCCACCGGACGCCGCCGACCTACGCATTACGAGATCAAATTGCCCACCCCGGTCTACCTGCTTGGACCCCGCCTGGCCTGCGCAAACCCCTCTCGTCATCTCTCAGCGCCAGCGGTCGAAGGTCGACCTCTTGAGGACTGGATGAGGACTGCGGCAGGCGAGTGTGCAGGGAAGCGGACATAGACGCACCGTAGAGCGCACGGTGCAGGGCGGTCACCGGAGCGAGGGTGACCACGCGCGGGCGGCGAATCGTCTCGTCACCTTCCCCGGGACCGCTGGTGGGCCTGCTACAGCACCACCGGGAGGGGTTCGATCCAGCAGCTCGCCACGTGCGGCTCGACCAGTCGCTTCGCCTCCTCGGCGTCCGTCTCGGTGAGGAAGACGCCCAGGTTGTGCCGGCTCCGGCGGTCGTCCTGCTCGGTCACCGCCGTGAGCAGGTGCACGTAGCGGTGCCGCTCCCGGCGTACGCCCTCCGGCAGACCGGCGAGGAACGCCTCCGCCACCTCCTGCGGCGAGGCAATGTCGAACTCACCGCCGACTCCGGTGAGCGGCTTGACCGGCCACACCGGGTCGTACGCGCTGAACCTGTTGAAGAACCACGGCTGCAGGTCCGACAACACGCCTCCGCACCATCCGACGGCAACGGTGACGACGTAACCGGTCACCCCCTCGCTCTCCAGCATGAGCACGCGGGCCTCGCCCTCGCGGCACCAGTCCGAGATGTCCCGGTCGATCCGCGCGGCCTCCTCCTCGGTCGCGCACCGGATCACCAGGCCGCGGTACGACGCCTGCATCTGCACCGCGTCGACCGGGTTGAACAGCACCTCCGTCGTCGTGGGAAGGCGGTGGTCAGCGCCAGGCATTGCGCCTGCCCGCAACAGCAGCTTGGGAATTGGACAGGATCGGGTCGGGGTGCGGCGTTCCGCGTTGTTGGCCTAGCCGCTCGCGGCCTGGGTTGGCCTCTAGTGCCACCACCTTGTGGCCCGTGGATGGCCCGCCATCCGGCGCGAGCGAGAGCCGCGATCGACTACTGAGTGAGCTTGGTCCGTTCGTAGTGGGTCCTGAAGTCGAAGAAGCACAGGCCGTCCACCGCCACGTCGTTAGCGATCTCTTCTGCGGTCCACGGATGGTCGGAGTAGTCATCCATTGCGATGCCGCCTTGAGCGAGCAGCGTCAACGTCAGACGGCGGACCTCCGCTGTCCCGTCAACTCGGCCCGAGACATCGATCTGAAATGCCCAACTGGGTCGCTGGCCGCAGGCCCGGCTCAGACCCCGCACGGCCTCCGGCTCCCAGTCCCGGTACAGGCAGTCATCCTCGGTCGTCAGCTCCACGTACAGGCACCCGTCCACCAGCCACGGATGTCTCTGGCCAAGGGACAGATGGTCGAGCAGAGCAACGACGGCGGCCTGCTCGATGGACGGGAAGACGAAGACGCCGCGCACGTCAAGAGCGTCGCACAAGTCAGCCGATCTGACGGGATCTCCGCGGTTGGGCAAGCTCGTCCCTGCCCACGTTCTCCACCCGGTCAAGGCTCGGCGAAGGCGACCGCGCATCGCCTTGGTCTTGAACTCACGGGAAGCCGTTCCGGTGTTCATGCTGGTCGAGCCAGAGGGCTCGAACACCTAACCTCTGCCTTGCAAAGATCACGCGCCCTGTCGGCCGATGTCGCTCCTCGCCGCTGACCTACAGCGCTCGTCGGTCCGTGCCGCTCTCCTCCGGTCCGCGTCTGCCGGCTTGGCTGTACCAATGGCTGTACGGGGACCCTCGTCTATCCTGCCGGCGTGGCTACCCCAACCGATGCTGACGACTGGCAAGCGGTCGAGTCCGTGGCGGACTTCGTGCGCTTCGCCGAGCTACTCGCGGAGGAGTATGCGGAGGACGAGCGCCAGGTCGAGGCGCAGCGAGCCGCAGGGCACCTGCTCGCTGAAGGTACCTGGGCACAGGGAACGCCTGGAGCCTGGATGGAAGCTCTCGCTGCATGGATGGTGGGTCGTTACCTCGACGCCGGGAAGGCTGATCTGCGTTCCGAGATCGAGCCGCCCAGCTGGCGTACGTTCGCCTACTTGCTGTCCGCGTCCCGGCTGTACGAGTAATGGTTTAGGAAGTGTGGACACCGCCGGATCTCGCGCGGAGGTGACCTGGGTTGACCTGCGCCCTCCCGCCGGCTGGCACGTCCAAGAGCTGACCGTCGTTGACCGTCAGCTCCCATGCCAACGGGCACGCAACGGGCACGGCGACCGAGGTTTATGAGATCAAACCGCCCGTCCCGCCGACCCTGGGCGCATGGTGGTCTAGCAGCGGAAATGCCTTCCGACATCTCTCACCGCTCCCCACCGTCCGTGGACCTCTTGCGGACTGGATGCGGACCGTCCAGTTGACGCGGCGACAGGCCCGAACCGTCAGCTTGGGAATTGGACAACATCGGTCAGCCTGCGGCGTGGCGCCCTGTTCGCTTGGGAGGTGGCTCACCGCGCGCCTCTTGCCACGCCGACCGCTCCTGCCGAAGCCGTCGGACCTCCTCGGGAAAGGCGTCCGGGAAGCAGGGCACGGCTTCAGCGATTTCCTCCACCGCCTCCTCACCGATCACCTGGCTGACGGCATCCCACAGGACCATCCGCGCCCGAGAAACCTGAGGGCCGACCAGCCACTCGGTGATGAATCGGTCGAGGGTCTCGGCGTCTGCGTCCCCGCCCGCCATCCGTGAACCGATCCGATCAAGCGAGACGGTGAGGCACTCAAGCAAGCGAGCTACCTCGATCGCCTGGTCGAGTGGGACCGTCACTCCTGATTCGCCGCTGTCTGCGTCCAAGACTGCCCCTTCTGATCAACGTCCAGGCTATTGCGAGCATCCTCAAGCACCTCGCCGCCTTACACGAGGCTGCCCATCTTCTAGCCAATGGATGTGCGGCGTACGGCGCTAGCGGATCTTCCTGTCCAGCAGTCGTAGACCGTCCAGCCTCCTCGGACGGATCGCCGCCAGTCTGCTCCCATCCCCCGGATAGGTGCCAAGGACTGCGGCGCCCGGTCGGGGTCAGGGGTGGCCGTAGGCCATCGGCGCGCCGACGCGCAGCGCCCTTGACGCCGGCCGGGTGGCGTAGAGGATCGGGCACCCGGGGGATGGGCCACGCCCTGGTCCTCGTCGTCATCGAACCGCGGGCAGTCCCCACGAGCGTCCGGAGGCAAGCAGCTCTGCTGCGCGGCAACCGATCGCCCCAACCCTCGATGGCGAGCAACCCTGACGGCGATCGTCCCGCCTCAGCCCTTCACGCCCTTGGTCTCCCAGCGTGGCCGGCCGGCCCGGCCGATGCCGGCCGGAGGTCGCCAGCAGGCCGGGCCGGCGCGGCCCGCTTTGCGGGCCGCCTTGATCTGATAGAGCGCAATTCGGCAACGTCACACAGCGACGCCACTGCCAGCAGCCGGCCTGTCAGCTCCGGTTGATCTGGCGCAGCCGCGCTCGGACACGCCGGGCCGGCCGATCGGACGTGGAACCGCCCCGGCAGCTCCTGGGCCGGCATGGCGCGAAGCAAGCTGGCATGATCCGGACGTGCAGAAGACTGTCGTCCTGATCGGACTCGTTGTTTCCCTGACAGCCTGCGCGTCCCCCGGCGATGACGCCCGGGACAAGCGCTACCAGGCCAACTCCCCCACGATGGAGTCAACGATCGCGGAAGGCTCGACCGTCACCGCCAAGGTAGTGAAGCCGGGAGAATACCAGCCGGGCACGGGCGACGTCGTCATGTTCGATCCACCGGACAGCTACGGCTGGAATTCCGATGGACGGCCACGGATTTTACGAGTGGTGGCGGTGCCCGGCGACACCATCGCCTGCTGCGACGCTCAGGACCGGATCATCCGTAACGGCACCGCGCAGGACGAGCCCTACGTCAACAAGGCATCGAAATTCGAGCCCCCAGCGGCGTTCGAGCCCATCACAGTGCCGGCGGGTGAGCTATACCTCCTCGGCGACTACCGAGGCGTGGCCAACGACTCATCGCAGAACGGAACGGTGCCGGTGGAAAACGTGATCGGCATCGTCAAGCTCTGAGCACGCAGGCCCTGCTGTCGCACGTCAGGTGCCGGATCACATCGCCGGTGGGGCTTAACCGCCGTCGGTCTCGTCGAGAACCCACTGGACGTAGGCCGGGTGTCCTGCGACCACCGGTGTGGCTACCTCGCTTGACCTGCGCCGCCATACCGGCTGCCACGTCCAGGAGTTGACCGCCGTTGACCCTCGGGTCCCGTCCGATCGGGCACACGGCGGGCACGCAGCGCTCCCCTGCCTTGCAAAGATCACGACTGCTGTCGGCGGCCGTCGGTGGCTGCCGTTGACCTGCTCGCCCCGTCGTCTCGCGTCTGCCTATGCACGGGCCAGTCGGCCGGCTTGGCTGTACCGATGGCCGTACAGCCACACAGGGTTCCATCCCCCCACAGTCCTCGGCTGGCGGGATCTCCTCGGTCGGGCAGGCTCGTCCCTGCGCGAGGTTCTCCGGGCGGGTCAAGGCTCGCCGGAGGCGACCGCGAAGCGGCTTGGCCTTGGCGCGGCCGGGGGTTCTCGGGCAGCCGTCTCGGTGCCCGGGCGAGGAGATCCAGCCCGGTGACCGTCGTCCGTCGCGGATCTCTGAGGGAGAGCCGGGGTTCGGGCCGGAGCCCCGAAGGTCATGCGGCCCGGTAGGCTCCTCGCCTCATAGCGTCAGAGTGCGGGAGCGTACGTGATTAAGCTGTTCAGGACGAAGAAGTCCTCGTGCCGGTGTCGCCCCCAGTGGCCAGCTCTCGTGACGGAGATGAACGGTCATGTCATGCCCTGCCAGCCATCCGAGCACGGCAGTCCGATGACCAGGTTGTTGGAGCTGTCAGCCCGGTGCGCCGAGTGCGCCGCGACCTACCCGGGCAACTTCATCATCGAACCAGGTACGCCGCCCCCGTTCGAATGGGCGCGGGAGCCTAAGAACACCGTGTGCTCCTGTGAGCCGCGGTGGCCGAAGCTGATGGTCAAGCTACGTGGCCAGTGGTACCTCGGCTATCCAAGTACGGACGGCCAGCTGGTGGTGAACGGCGAAGCAGAGGGGGCCTTCTGCGATAGCTGCGGGGCCTACTTCCTCGGGGACATGGTGGTCGACCTGGATGACAGGTCGCACCTCGACGATCCTGACGGGACGTAGCCGGTGCGGCCGGCCGGCGCGTGCGTGGCGGGCCGGAGGTCCAGAGCGCTGCGCGCCGAGCCGGCACGGTCGCGCCGCGCTTGCGCGGCGCCTTGATCTCATAGAGCGGAATTCGGCAGTTATGTCGAGGTGCCAGATGCCCCGTCACGGCACATGCTTGACAGTGGCGTCCCACCAGACGCTTGACAGGCGTTCCCAGCGCCTGACTGCGGCCCTGACCGACGGTGACGGGACCGCCGGCGCGGCAAGGCGTGGTGGGGCCGCGGTTTACGCCATCGCGACGGGGTAGCCGTACTCCTCTGCCTTTTCGTGCAGGTCGGCCACTTCAACGTGCGGATTGAGCGCGCGGACAGTTGCGTCGGTCAGTGGGCGCAGCGCGACGACGTGCTCAACTGCAGCCCGATCGAAGTCGATTTCGTAGACCTCCTCGGCGTACTCGATGTACTCCGCGACGATGCCGTCGCAGAGGATGTCGAGTAGCCAAGAACCGTCGGAGTCGACCTCGTCGTCGTCGGCGGGTGAAAAGTCGATGTCGTCGCCGGCGTGCCACCGCTCGTCGTTGGTGCGCCGCCACAGGACGAAGGTGGCATCGAGCGTCCCGTCCTGGCGGCAGAACGCAGGCTCGCGCACCTGCGCCTGGAACTGCTCAGGCAGTCCATCGAGGAGGCCAGGCCACAGCCGCCCGTCTGTGTAGGTGAACATCGACGACTCGTGGTAGACACCCCGGATGAACACGCCTTCGGCGGTGAAGACGACGTTGTACTCCTCGCCACTGCCGTTGCGCATCGACGCCGCTTCGTCCTCGCCCCATTCGCGGTCGTAGGCGTAGTAGTCGCCCCCGACGATCGCGTCGAGCATCGCCAGGGCCTTGCAGCGCTCGCGTAACACGTCGATGGAAGGCAGCTGCGCGGCGACGTCGTAGACGGTCATCCGGGGAGCTTATGTGGTGTAGAACCGCCTGCGAGCTGGGTTCTATGCCGGGCGGCGGGGAGTCGCGCGCAACGTCGCAAAGCTGGTCCCGGGCACCGCGGCCGGTGCAGCAGGAGCGGGAGCCGCTCACGGTTCAGCAGGTCCGGAAGCTGCTCAGCTCGACCCGGGATCACCGGCTTCAGCGCTGTTTGTGGGGTTCGCGGTGCTCGGTCTCCGTCGGAGTGAGGCCTTGGGCTTGCGGTGGGATGACGTGGACCTGGAGGCGGGCGTCTTGCGGGTGCGGCACGACAAGCAGCAGCGCTCGGCCCGGGCGGTGCCGCTGCGGGCGCTGGTCGTACGGGCGCTGCGAGATCATCAGCGAGGCCAGGAGGGGGAACGGCCGGGTCGGATCACCATCAGAGCACCAGGATCGCCGCTCCATGCAAGCCAACCGCAGTCCCGACACCGCCGCCGAAGACGCCCGCCACCCACGATGAAAATGGCTCGGTAAGACGCTGCTGTATTGCACGACAAAGGGGCCGTCTCGACCTTCCGAGATGGCCCCCCACCGTCGTTCATGCGGCAGCACGTTGGTCCCAAAAGTTTTTCCGATAGGCGTCGAAGACGCCGGGGTCGGTGTACTTGAGCAGTGCCTCGTCGTTCATCCGGAGTGCCGAGATCGTGTACGGATGGCTTCCCGTGAAGACGATCTTCTTGTTCGGTGAGCCCAGGTAACCACCCTCTACCAGCAGGTACTTGCTGTGCGTGGCGGCGGCGTCGTCCTGGTCGTCAAGTTGGTGTAGGGCGATGCCTCCGTAGGCGGTTGGTTTGGTGAGCTGGTCAGTCACAGCGGTGCCTGTGTTGTCCAGACGCCGGTAGACGATGTCGACGTAACAGCCAGCATTGTCTAACTCCCAAAGCTTGCGGGCCACCTCGATGCGGGTGATCTGGTGAACCGCAATCCGGATGACCGTGCGCCCGTCAGTGGTGCCGTATCCGTCTGCGTTGCCGTGGCAGGTCGCGCTGCTCCCAATTGGATCGTCCACCGCGTTGAGGATGTTGACGATGACGTCGTCGGCGGCGCCCGAACGGGGAAAAAAGTATGCCTTGGCGGCGCCGGCCTCCGCTGATACCGGGTAGTTGTCGGTGCGTTCGCGTTGCCCAAGGGCGGCAGCGGTCAGATCGGTGAAGTACTGGCTATAGGCGCCGTACAAGGCAGCATTGTCGACAACCGTCAAGGCATCGTTCCAGGCCTTCGTGCGGTCCCACGTGGTCAAGTTGGCTGACGACTGAACGACCACATTGGAAAGTGCGAGGGTGTCGTCCTGCGCCGCGCCGGAGGTGCGAGACAACAGGTAGAACTTGTTGTGGTTCGACGGATGGTAAGCATCGTTAGGGTCGGTGTCTTCACCCAGACAGGCGCCGTCGGCCGGGCAGCTCAGCACCCACGACGGGGCGGCGGGGTCCGTTCCCAGTCCGCCGGCAAGGAGTCCGTACGTCGCCTCGCCTTCCACATTGGTGCGCGAGGTGTGGTCGAGCAGTACCTGGACCTGTACGCCGCGACCTTTCGCCGCCACCAACTCGTTAGCTAACCACTGCGAGCCAAAGATGTACATGGCGATCCGGATCCGCGAGCCCGCGGTGGCGCCGTGGACGAGCGACCCGACGTGACTGAGGATGGCGTTCTCTTCGGTGGTGGTTCCGGTCGGCTTGTTGAACGTCGCACCGGTCGCTGGCGCCTGCGCCGCCACGGCGGAAGAGGCAGGCGTGAGGAGCAAGGCCGCGGTCAACCCGGTCGCCGCGAGCAGCGCTCCGGCCCGCCGCCACACGCGCGTCCGCAGTGGATTCTGTCGGCTCACCTCGACTGCACCTCCATGCATAGGTCATAGTGCGATCCTCGGGCGGGGAGCGTAGCAGCGACCGGATCTTCCGCACGGAGATCGCGCCCGGAATCGCGGAGCAGTTGGTGCAAAAGCTGCGCCTCGCCCTGGTCGGGCCGGACGGCGGCGAGTCGGAGGTGCCGGTCGACGCCACGCTGGTGTCCCGATACGCCGAGACGACCCCCCTCTACGTCGGGTCAACCAGGCGGGCGGCATCCCGAGGGCGGCATCCGGATGGTCGCGGAGGGCGGGCCGCAGGAGGTGGAGGGACTGATGCCCACCACCGACGAGGGCATCGTCCTCGGCCCCGGAACTGGCTCTACGACGCGCGCTGCAAGCCGGATGCCCCCGGGTACCAGGTTCGCGTGACGCCGAACCCCCCGGTCGACGGACCGGGGGGTTCGGCGTGCCGGGGACGGCTACTGTGGCGCGCCCACCGCGGCGGGCCGGATGAGCACGTCGTCCAGGTTCGCGAACATCACCCGGTGGCCGAACTGGATCTGCACGTACTGGTTCGCGCCGCGGACCACCGTCCGGTCGCCCGGCGCGGAGCCGTCGAAGGAGACCGCCCGGTAGTACTCGCCCGGCTGGATCCCGCCGAGCGCGTACCGCTGGCCGGCGGCGAAGGTGTACTGCAACGGCGAGATCGTCTGGTACGGGATGGTCGACGGGTAGGCAGCCTGCTCGGGGTAAGCCCGCCCGTACACCGGGATGGTCGCCTTGCCCGGCTTCGGCGTCACCGCGGACCCCTGGGCCCACTTGGCGGTCGGCGCCGAGGCGGGGTTGTGGAACCATGCCTTCTGGCCGAGGTACCAGATCGCCGTCCAGTCACCCTCGATCCCGGCGAGGGCGTACGTCTGGCCGGCCGAGGCGCGGGCGCCGTGGTCGGAGATGTACATGGTGTCCGGCGTGCCGTCCGGGCGCAGCGCCTTGTCGTTGACCAGCGGCGCGTCCGCGCTCGGCGCGGTGCGCAGGATGACCGAGGACGAGCCGCGCAGCGGGCAGGGCGCGGCCGGCGGCGTCGGCTTCGGCACCCCCGGCGGCTGCTGGTTGCAGCCGTAGAAGGCCGGCTGGTTGCTGGCGTAGTCCGGGTCGATGGTGACCAGCCCGGTCTGCGGCGTGCCGGTCGAGTGGAACGGCGCCTTCAGCAGGTCGAAGTAGTGCGACCAGTCCCAGTACGGACCCGGGTCCCAGTGCATGCCCCGCACGGTGGAGGCCACCGTGCCCGGCACGTTGTCGTGCCCGATGATGTGCTGCCGGTCCAGCGGAATCTGGAACCGCAGGGCCAGGTGCCGGACCAGCTTGGCGGAGGTCCGGTACATCGCCTCGGTGTACCACGTGCCGTGGCCGGCGAAGCCCTCGTGCTCGAGGCCGATGGACTTGGCGTTGACGTACCAGTTGCCGGCGTGCCAGCCGACGTCCTTGGCCTTGACGTGCTGGGCGATGTAGCCGTCCACCGAGCGCAGCGTGTAGTGCCAGCCCAGGTAGTCCGCCCGCTTGACCAGGTTGACGCTGGGGCCGAAGTAGCCCTCGGTGTCGTGGATGACGATGTACTCGATCTTCTGCTGCGCGGGCCGGTCGCCCAGGTCGTGGTTGCCGTAGTCGCCGGCGCCGGGGCCGTACTTGGCATACGGCGCCGGGATCCACTCGCAGGCGAGGCGGACCGGGCACTCCAGCCCGTCCGGCCGCTCGACGCGGCGCAGTCCGAGTCGATGCAGCACCGACTCGTCCGGCGTCAGCGTCAGGGCGGCGAGGGTGACTCGCTGGCCGTCGTCGGTGGTCCGGCTGGCACCGAGGCGGATCTGGTCGTACACCTCATTGGCGAAGGCCGCCGCCGCGTCTTCGGTGTCCGCGCCGGAATACCGGGCCACCGCGCCGTACCAGGCCGCGGCGTCGCTGCCGGCACCGACCGGGGCGTCCAGCGTCCGCTGGTACGACGCGAGCAGCGCCGCGCCGCCCCGGATGTTGGCGGCGGCGTCGGTGCGCAGCGTCTCCTCGGGTACGCCGGTGAGGGCGGCCGCCGCGTCGAGAGTCTGGAGGGACGCCTGCGGCAGAGTGTCCCCGCTCGGCTCGGCCGCCACCGCGGGGTCGACGGCCAGCGGACGGGACTCGTCGCCCCGGGGATCCTCGTCCTCGTCAACGTGAGTGCTGGAGGGGGTCGAGGCGACCTGCGCGGCGTCGGTCAGGTGCATCGGCCCGTAGCCGCCGCTGGTGCTCGGCTGCCCGGGATGGGTGTCCCAGCGGGACTCCAGGTAGGAGACGGCGAGCAGGACGCTCTCCGGCACGCCGTACTCGGCGGCGGCTGCTGCGTACTGCTGCTGCCGGTCAGTGGGTGTGGTGGTTCCCGCGGCGAGAGGATCGGCGGCGACCGGTCCGGTGGTGAGCAGGGCGGTGGCCGCCGCAGCGGCAGCGGCCAACAGGATTTTTCCGCGCGGCACGGCGGTGAGGCGCATGGAACCTCCAGGTCGGATGGGGTCACTGCACGCCCACCCTCACCCCGGAGATGACTAATGTCAATAGCTTTCTCGCCAATCACAGAGCATGAAAGATTTCTTCAGAGGCTTCGGTTCCGCACCCACCTGCTCGACGCCGACATCGACGCCTCCATCGGGCTAATCACCACCGACTTCGTCGCGACGCCGGCTGAACGCCCGGCCCGTCATTCCGGGTCGGGCGTTCAGCCGGTCGGGTGAGCGCGACGGTCAGTCGTCGTCGCTCTTCCCGTGGTCCCGGTCGTCGTCGCTCTTGATCTGGCCCCGGATCTCGCCCATCGGGTACTTCGAGGTGTGCACGTTGACGTACGTGACACCGGCCTCGATCGCGTCGACGAGCTCGTCGAACTCTCCAGGCTTGATGCCCTGGTCAGCCGGGCCGATGACATCACCGGGCCTGATGGTTCCCTCGATCGTGGCTGGAGACCTGGGGCAGGGCTGGACACCCTTTGGCGCGCCGCCCTTCGCGTCCTTCAGGTTCGAGCAGAGGAAGACGGCGATCCCGCCGCTCTGGTGTCTCCCCCCGAAATGGATGTGCGCCTGTTGGACGTCTCCCTCGAGGTCCTCGTAGCTCAGTCGAAACTCGATCTCCTTATCTCGTTCGTCGATGTCCGCCGTAAACCGACCCGAGCCGGGCGTCGAGATCGTGAGCGGGTCCTCCTCGAAGCCGCTGAGCTTCGCCCGCACGGTCCCCCGCTCCCGCTCGTTGCCTCCGTCCCGCGAGTCTCGATTGCCTGCGTCCCGCCAGTCGAAGGAGTCGCGGGAGTCGTGCGAGTCGCGGGAGTCGCGGGAGTCGCCTCCTCCGTCGCCCATGGCCGCGCTTCCCACGGCGGAGCCCGCCACCGCCGCGCTGAGCGCCACCGCTACTGCCCACAGTCGGGTACGTCCCACCATCACTGCTGCTCCCTCCTAGACGATGCCTGGCCCCGGATTCGCCGACGGCGATGACCATCCGGGGGCGCGCAGGCGTGAAGGCGCCGTTCACTGCGAAGAATGGGAGTCGTTGAGAACTCCGGCACTCGGGCCGGGTAGGCGCCCCCTTTGGTGAAATTTTCCCATGTTCGGTGGGTAGCGGTGTCGTCTTCCCCGATTCGACCCGTCGGGGATCTTCTGGACCGGATCGAGTGATGTGAGGGCGTTCGGGCCCGCAGGTGCGGGGCCGGACGGTAAGGATCCCCCCGTCACGGCTGCTCGTACGAGCACGCCGTAGCAGATGATCAGGCAGACTCCGAGGGGTGGGCGAGAGCGCACCCCCGCGTGCGGGAGATCGTGGAGCGGATTCGCCGCAAAGCAGGCCGAGATGAGCACCGAGCCGCGCCGGCGGTTGGTCGAGCAGCGCTACCGGGCCGACCTGGGGCGCACTGTAAATCTGTCGCGAAAGCTGCAGCCCAGCGGCCAGCCCACACAGGTAGTGGCGCACCCGAGCCCGCGGCTCCGCCGCCGGAACTGGCCGACGACATCCACAACTGCCGTTGCAGTACCAGTGAGGCCGGAAGGTCCCGCCGTTCCAATTTCCGTGATGTCCCGCGAGGCCGACTCCTCATCTTCAAGGATGTGAGGGGCCGGCCCGTATCCACGAGTCCCGGGCCGCCCCGTCCGTCATCGAGGCCTGGTCTTGTCGTCCGTCACCATGGCCGGCCCTGAACAGCACAGGCTCGGTCAGCGTGGGTTGACCCGGCGAAGAGCCTTGTCCTCCCTAATGTGAGGGGCGGCCAGCACCGGAGGGGGCGGCGGCATGGACCAGGACGCGCGCGAGCAGGGGCTGCTCACCGCCCTGACCACCGAGCATTTCGTGCTCCAGACCTCGCGCAGCGCCACGATCACCGAGTCCGTCGGGCGGGCGACCGTGTTCCTGTCACTGCTGTCCGCCGCGCTGATCGGGCTGGGCTTCGTCTCCAGCAGCGGACACCTGATCAAGCCGTATCTCGGCGCGGTGCTGCCGACCCTGGTAATCACCGGGCTGCTCACCTTCGCCCGGCTAGTGCAGAACATGGTAGAGAACTCGCTGAATCTCAAGCGCATCCAGCACATCCGCGCCTACTACCACCGCCAGCTCGCCGGCGAGCACGACTTCTTCGCCGACGCGGTGACCAGCGGGGGCGACGTGCAGGCAATCTCGGCGGCGGTGGGCAGCAGGCCGGCTCGCTGGCAACTGCTACTGACCACGGCGGCCATGGTGGGCGCCGTCAACGCACTGCTGATTGGCCTGGGCGCGACCCTGCTGACCGGAGTGGCCAGCGGATCCGTCACGTTGGGGATCGCGCTCGGTGTGGCGGTCGCACTGGTCGCCTTCGCCGCACAGCTCGCGTACATCAAGCGGGCCTCGATCTGGCTGGGCGGCTGATCGTTGCTGGGCCCAGCACAACGCTCAGCTAGGCAGCCTCGGCACCGACTGTTGACGCTGGTCATTGATGGTCCACCTCTGACGGCCTGGTCCTCGGCGACCACGAACAGCGACGTCGTGCTGCTGCTGGGCGTCGCGGACGTCAAGGCGAGCAAGCAGTTCTACGTCGACCGCGGCCTGGCCGTGGCGAAAAGCTTCGGCAGCAAGTACGTCGAGTTCGAGACCGCGGGGTCGCCCGTCAAGCTGGCGCTGTACAGCCGCCGTGCCGCCGCCAAGGACGCCGGCGTCTCCCGGACGGCACCGGATCGCACCGGATCGTCATCGCCGGCGATGCCGGGCCCTTCACCGACCCGGACGGGTTCGCGTGGGAGGCCGCGTCGGTTCGAGCCGGTTGATCTGAAGTCTCGGCCGGCGCGTCCCACCGCTTCCGATGGGCCGGCACACTGGGATTGGCTCGTGACGGTCGAACCACCGGAAGATCCGGACTACGACATCAGAGTGTCAGTCGGCTAATTTTCCATCGTCGGCCGGACGTGAACCCCGCCCCGGCGGTCAGTCCCAGTGGATGACATCTCGCTTACAAGCTCTGTGCGCTTCGTCCGGGACCGTCCGTGTAGTTCCGCGACCTCAACGATGCCTCCCGCATCGAGGTACGCGACCGCGGCCTGGCGGACTGGCCGGCCTTCTCAACGGAAGGCGATAGCGGGGCCACGCCAATGCTTGTGCTTCGGGTCACAGCACAGCACGTCACATCCCACAGCGCTAGCTCGTCCTTGAAGCAAACAGCCACAAAGGAGTCTCATGTTCGCCGCTTACGTCACGGTCACCATCCTCGCCTCGGTCTTTAACGGCATCGCCGCCGTCACCTACCTGATCGGCCACGACTATCCAAAAGCCCAGGCGGACATGAAGCGCGTGCCACGGTCGTGGGTACCGGTGTTGGGCATGTTGCTGGCGGCGGGCTCTTTGGGGCTGCTGGCCGGGTTCGCCGTGCCACTGCTGGGGACACTCGCCGCCGCTGGCCTCGTGCTGTACTTCCTCGGCGCGCTCTTTGCGCACCTGCGAGTGGGTTCCCGCCAGCTCGTGGGATGGGCCGTGTTCTTCTCCACTGCGGTGGCCGCGCTAGCCGTGAACCTGGGCTACCACTGGTGATCCGTGGAGACAGTCGGCGCCAGAAATCGAACAGGTGGACGGCCAACTCGCCGAAACGTTGATCGCCGACGCCACCACCCGCGAACGCGTCAACCGTGACCAGTAGCCGGCCTGCCGAACATGTGTTCGACTAGGGTGCTGGTTGGTGGAGGTACCTGGTCGCTGGTGGAACGGGGCATGGGTCGCATGGCCCGCCGGGACATCTGGCTAGTTCCGACGGTCGGCACTGGCGGGTGCGTGGCCGCCTCGGAGGTGACGGAGGGCAGGAGGTCTCGTACGACTTCGCGGACGAAGCATCCGCTCGGTCGATGGTCGACCGGATGATGAAGGTGTCGGCCGGCGTTTGGCGGGATCTCACAGCGGCGGTCCAGCAGGAGGCCAACCGGCGGCAGACTCACTAGCTATGCCGGCCGCTGGCCAGTAAGGCTCAACCGCAGGCGTCTGCCCGGACGTGCACACCGCACCACGTCGGCAGGTCGGCTGCCCATACCCGCCCCAGCCGCCGGCGTCTCGGCGGGTCTCGAACCGCCAGGGTGGGCTGTGCCGCTCAAGCTTGTCGGTCCGCTCCACCAGATCGGCCGGACCTGCGCGGTCACCGTCGCGCAGTCATCGCCCTGGTCCTCGACGTCGATCGGTCCCACCGTCTCAAGCTTCGACGGAGCCTTGGCGCGTTCCATCTCACCGCGGTACTGACGCCACTGCCGCAGCAACTCGTCGTGACGCCCCCCACCTGGCCTTCGCGGTCCGGAAGCACTCCTCGATCACCCGGCGGGTGCCGGCGACGCGAATCAGCTCCTTATCGCTGGTGTCGGCAGGTCCGTGGCGCAGGTAGTAGGCCAGCTCGTCGGAATTGGTGATCGAGCGGCGGATCAGCAGCCATCGGGTGAGCCGTACTGGCCGGTGCGGTGTCGGGCAACGACGCGACGGCCCAGTCATACAACCGTGGCCCCTTGGCGCCGGAGCCGCAGCTGCGGCGCTTCCACGCCAGTGCCGGTGCGGCGGCGGCGAGGGGACCGGGCCGACCCGCCGCTGGGCCAGGGAATCGCTCGCGTCACGCCCCGACTCCGCGGCCCACCGGATGAAGCAGCTGCCGAATCTGCTTTGGCAGCTCGGATTCCAGGTCGTCGGATTCTTCCGCGCTCACCGCATCGCGCACGGTCGTCAATACGGCGCGGGCACCGTCAGCGGCCCGCGGAGCATCCACTCCCGCGCGCGCCCGTACCTCATTCAGGAACTCCGCGAGATCCAGCCGCTCGGCGAAATCCACTTCTTTGTGCAGGTGCCCTCGGAACTCCTCCGGAAGCTGCGCGGCCAAATCGCGCGCCTCGCCTCCACTGATCCGTTCCGTCAATGTCTTGAGCGTGGCTCGGATGACGTTCGCCGCCTCCGCCGGCGGCAGTTCCGCCCGCTTCGCCACCGCTTCCAGAAACTCGGCGTGGTTCATCGCGGGCTCTCCTTCCGGACGACTTGAGGTGCATCGCGGCGTCCGCGCCCGGCGTCGGGTGTTGTTCTGTCTCGTCCCGCCACCTGTGGGCGCCGTTCGGCGCCGGCTCGCGCGCCGACCGGCTCGCGCACGTCCGGGAACTCCAACGGAAGCTGCGACAGCATGTCATGGAACTCTTCGCTGGCGACCTCTTTGCAGATCGCCTTGAACACCGCGGGCACACTCTTGTCGGCCAGGGTGGCATCCACGCCCGCCCGTGCGCTGACACGCTGGATGAACTCCGCCAGCCCGAACGGCTCGGCACCCCCCTGGGCCTGGCAAAGGTCATCCCGCAGCTCCCTGGGAAGCTGCTCACCAAGATCCCTCGCCTCGCCTGCGGTGAGCCGTTCGGCCAGCGTCTGCAGGATGGCCCGCGTGAGGGCCTCAGCCTGCGACGGTGGGACGCCGGAGCGCCTGGCGACCGAGTCGACGAACTCGGAACGGTTCATCTGCTGCTCCTCACTCTCGCGCGACAAGCGCCGCTTACCCGAGGAGTGTCAAGCAAAACAGGCAGTTAGGTCTGATATAGGGACATAGCCGACTTAGCCAAGAAGGTCGGCGACGATCCGGCAGTACGACGGGCCGCTCCGTGGCGCCATGGCCGTGCATGTTGACCCCGGGCTCGGCGATGCATTGAGATAGATGGCAGCAGCAGAGTCAGGCGGCCTTTGAGCGACCAGAGGAGGCCCGTGGAACCGGGATGGAGCCCGCGAGACTACGACGACGAGGAAGACGAGGAAGCAGAGGACCTGCTGTTTCCGGCTGCCCGCCTCTACGACCAGGTAGTTTCGGGCGGGTCTCTACAGCCGATCGCCACTTCCGTCAGGATGGGTGCCGGCGAATCGGCGTACGCCGACGACATGATGGAGTGCTCCCGCTACTACGCCCTCGACGGTTACCTGCACGAGAGGCCGGCGTCCTACCTGTCGCCGACCGACCTCATCGGCTCGGCGATCAGGAACCAGAGCAGCCGGAAGGCGGCCGAAGGACAGTGGAGGGACACCCACGTCACCAGGGTGGTCCTGACCAACCAACGCCTGCTGGTCTCCTTCGAAGGCCGTTGGCTGTCGTTCTGGCACAAAACCATCGCGGAGTTCCTGCCAGCACCCGTCGACTTCTGCCTGATCCTGACCTGTCACGACGCGGCCCCGCTGCGGCTGCGCGGACCCACCGCCGCGTCGACGGCCGTCGCGCTGGCCAGCCTCCTCTACTCACCCGAGCAGATGGCGCGGATCCCCGAATTCGCCAGGTTCGACGCGACCGCGGGCGAGGGGGACAGCTGACCTGCGTCGGAGCCGCCGGCCGGACGACGCCGGTTGACACGCTGCACGAGGAGCCCCGCGACTCAGGCCTGCTGGGCCTGGTCGGCATGAACCTCATTCAGCTCGCGATACGCCTCCACCACGGCGAGCGTGTGATGCGCCATGCGATCAGTCTCGTCCTGCGGACCAGCCGGTCCCGCGGTACCGAGGCCGGCGAGCACGTCCTCCGCCCGCCGCGTGGCGTCGCGGATCTCCTGTTCCCGGGTGAACTCGTCGCCGGCGTGCGCCACAGCGCCGAAGACCGTGTTCAGCCTCTTCAGTTCGGCCTTCACGCCGTCGAGCGCCTCGGCCGCCCGCTCCCGCTGGGCGGCCAGCTCGCGGACCGCCACGCTGTCCGGCGGCAGCTGGCTGACGTCCTGCCTGTCAAGGTCTTCGATGACGGCGCGGACGTCCCGCTGGCGAGCGATCAGCCGGGCCCCGTGCCAGAGGGCGCGAGCCAGCGTCTCGCCGGCCTCCGCCTGCGGGATCAGCTGCTGCAAGGCTGGTGCCTTCCCGTCGATCCGCTGCGCGAGACTGGCCAGCTTGTCGAACTCCCACAGGTCCTGGGAATGCTCGAGGACGACGTGTTCGTCAGGGAAGCGTTTGAGCTGTTCCACGGTCAGCTCGCTCGACGAGGTGCCCAGTCGGATGATGAGGATCAGGGCGAGGACACTGAGCCCGATCCTGACCGCCCAGGGGGCGCCTGCGATGCAGAACCCGAGGGCTCCGACGAGGGCGGCCAACAGCATCAGGCCGACGACGTTGTCGCCGTTCGACTTGACGGTCGTGCCTGACGGCACGACGGTCCGCGACATGCGCTCGGCGTCGTCGCCTTGTTCGCTCTTGTTCCCGGACAGGGTCATCGGCCGCACTGCGACGACCGTTCGTTCCTCTTCCCGGCCGATCCACAGCGCGAACGGTCGCTCCCTGGTAGGCACGCTTCCCTCTCACATCTCTATCGGGCCGGCGTCGGAATGAGCTCCGTGACGCCGGCGGCCGCTCCGCGTCGGGCGGTGCCCTCGCGACGGCGGATCATCTGGTACGCCTGTCGGCGCGCGAACTGGTCGAGCTGGGAGGGCAGGCTCTCGTCGTCCAGGTAGAGCTGCGTCAGCTTGCCGTTGTCGTCATGCCCGCCACAAGATCACGTCCTCGATGCGCTCGGCCGCTGCTCATGAGATGTCGCCCAGCATGCGCCGGACCCTCAGCAACGCATCACCTTCCAGGGCCCCCGTGACCCGTCCGTCCTTGTCCCACCGCTCCAACGACCACCGGTCCTTGTCGCGGCGCACCGTGACCTGGACGTGCTTCCCGACGCTGTGCCAGACCGCTCCCCGCAGCGACACGCCGAACTTGCCCCGATCCAGCAGCCCCACCTTGCGAAGGTTCGCGCAGGCCGCGCACCGGCCGTCCGGTCCCGCCACGCAGCCGCCGCACAACCGTCCGCCACACAGGGCGCAGGGACGCGCGGCGTCGGGACACGCGGCGCAGGTCGCGGTCAGACAGGTGCTGCACACCTCCAGCCACCTCACCAGATGGTGCCGTCGACAGGCGGACGCCTGCTGGAGCTGCTCGCCGGTGACCGCGTCCGGCACGTAGCCGACGGTCTGTCCCGCCGGCACCTGGTACCGGACGCCGATCATGTCGCCGGCGGGCAGCTGCCACTGCTCCTCGACGCCGAGCCCGACGACCACGTCGACCTCGGCGATCCGATGGGCGGCCCACCGGGCACGCAGCTGCCGCACCGTCGGCTCCGGCAGGCCGGAGGCCGTCGTCGGGGCGGCGGGCCTGGCCTCGGGAGCGAACGCCGCCAGCGCGGCCGCCGACGAGAGCGCCGACCGGCGCGGCTGCCCGAACGGCTGTCGGGCGACCACAGGGAACGTACGACGGGCCAGCAGTCGCGCCCGCAGGACCATGGGCCCGCGAAGCTGGTCGACCGGCGTGTGGGCGACGACCGTCACCAACGCACGCTCGCCGAGCAACGCGACGCCGAGCGCAGCCCGCGACAGGTCCTCTTCAGCGTCCTCGCTGAGGGGGTGCCAGACCGGCTTCTCATCGCCCTGTCGCACCCCCAGCAGGGTGTGCCGTCCGACCGCGGCGATCACCGCCGTCCAGCCGTCCAGGGCAGCGGCGACGACGATCTCCGGCTCGGGGTGCCAGCCATCGCCCGCCCAGGTCGGCGCCGCGTCCGGCAGCTGCCAGTCCGCACGTTGCTCGAGGATCTTGCTCCCGACGGTCCGGCGGCGCACCAGGCCGTCGGCGGTGAGCGCCAGGATCGTCTCCGTGTGCTGCCGGCAGGCGCTGGCGACGGTGCGGACCGGCGGCGGCGGCGTGACGGCGGCGGTGAGCCGACGCACCGCCTGACGGCGGGCCGGCGGCGCCGGCGCCGGCACGGACACCTCCGCCACCCCACCGTGGAGGGCCGCGTCGAACGCGCCGGTGAGGTCGGCGTCCCAGGCTCCGGCGGAGGGCGACGCGGCCAGACCGGAGGTGTTGCCCGCGTGCCGGACGGCGTCGGTCTGCACGACCCACTGGAAGGTCGTGCTGTGGCTCCGGTCGAGCACCAGCCAGTCGGCGCGCCCCGGCGGCGTCCCGGCGCGGGCGGCGCGCAGGGTCACGTCACCGTGTCCGGCCAGGCGCGCCGCGCCGAGCCGTACCCGCAGCAGGTCCTCGTCGTCGGCGGTGACGGTCTCCCACCGGTGCAGCCCGGACGGCGAGACGACGGCGATCTCCGAACGGGTGGCGCCGTGCAGCACCGCCACCGTTCCGCCGTCGTCTTCACCGATGAGCACGGCGAGTCCGTCGGGGCACAGCTCGGCGGGTAGTGCGCTGATCTGGTCGCTGCTGGCCGGGGTGAGCTGCTGGCAGGTCAGGCAGACCGGGGACGGGCCGCAGGACCGGCAGACGTCACGGCCGCACAGCTGGCAGGCGTGGACCGGCAACTGCCGGGCGCATTCACCGCACGACCGGTCACCGCAGCGCGCACACCGGGTTTCCGCCACCGTGGACGGGTCGTTCGACCGGCAGGCGCCGCACGCGGGTCGCCGGCAGGACCGGCAGTCGGCGATGGCGCCGTCGTCACCGCAGCAGGGTCCGTGGACCCGGGAACAGACGGGACAGCCAGCGACCTGCTCGTGCTCGACGAGGTGCCCGCGGCTGTCCACATACACGTCGCCACCGGCGGTGTTCCCGTCCGCCAGGGTCACCGCGATCGTCTCGCCGGGCGCGACGAGGGTCCGCCCGTCGAGCAGCCGCGCGTCCAACGGCGGAGCCGGGGCGATCAGGTAGCGGCGGGTCGCGGCGCCGTGCGGGGAGCGCCACTGCTCGTCGACGGTGACGCAGTCGGCGGCGGAGACCGCAACGACCGGTTCGGCCAGGGCACCGAGCGCCTGGCGCAGGGCGTCGTCGTCGGTGGGCCGGGCCGCGCTGAACTCGCTCGCGGTGATGTCCGCGGAGAGGAACCCGGTCTCCGGGTCACCCGTGTCCTGCGCGACCAGCGTCCGGATGGTCTCGGCATTGCGTTCCACGGTGACGTCGGCCGCAGCCGGGCTGTAGCGCAGGTCGACGGCGGGCGGCGCGGTCCACGGGTGCCTGACGACGACGCGGTCCGCGGGCAGGCCCGCCGCCGCCACCGTCCGCGCGAGATGGTCCTCCGCCTGCACCGTCGCACCGGCGACCCCGGGGACGAACAGGGTGCTGCTGTGGGTGCCATTGGTGAGCAGGCACAGGTAGGAGCGGTGCAGGGCGTCGACCTCGACGCTGACCGGCCCCACCACGGTTTCCGCGACCGGCCGGCAGAACGGTGCCACCTCATGGCGGCTGACCTGCAGCGGCTCGCTGTCCTCCCGGGCGACCCGGGGTTCCCGGTCGCCGTCGTGCCACAACTCGCGGTAGACGAACTGTCCGTCGCGCAGATCGACCCGCCGTACCACCGCGAACGGCATCGCGGCGACGGCCGGAGCCGGCGGGGCTGGTTGCCGGCGACGCAGGTCGGCCAGCAGTGCGCTGAAGCCGGCCTCGTCCTCGGTCGTGACCGGCGGGCCGGTGAGCTCCGGCAGCACATCGACCAGACCGGGGTCGACGGCGGCGCTGCCGTCGGGCCGCCAGGTCCACCACACCGACGGTGCCACGTGCGCCCACACGCTGCCGGCGCTCAGGGCGCCCGGGCTGACCCTGGGGGCGGCCGCGACCAGGCCGGCGCCGGCGGGCAGCCGCAGCCGGTGGGCCAGCCCGCGGAGCCGGGCCCGCGCCGGGTCGTGGGCGTCCGCGGCGGGCACCAACGTGCGGCGGGTGCCGTCGGCGTCGACGAGCACCGCGTGGCGCTGCCCGACCAGCAGATGGGCCGACCCGCCGAGGCGCCAGCCGGTCTCCCAGTCGTTGTCCAGGTCGGCTGCCCGTTGCGGGCGGGCGCAGCTGCCACACAGTGGGCCACCGGAGCGGCACGTCCCACAGGCGGCGCGACCACAGCCGCGGCACGGCTGTACGGCCCGCTCCGGTCCGCAGGCACCGCACCAGTCGGTGTCGCAGGTCCGGCAGGACGACAGTGCCGACCGGTCGACGACGTGGGCGCCGCCGCACAGGCTCAGGGTGGCCAGCGGCTCGCCGGTGGCCTCACAGGTCAGGCCGTGGCGGGCGAGGTCGCCGGTCCACGGGTAGCGCAGCTCGCGGACGGTGCCGTTGTGGTGCTCCCAGCGTTCCACCACCACCAGTTGGTCCGAGCCGTGCATCTCGAGGGTGAGCAGTTCGGCGCGCAGTTCGGTGTCGGCGATCTTCGGGAGGGGTCTGCGGGCGGCTTCGATGGCGCGGGTGAGTTGGCGTTCCCGCTCGTACATGTCGGCGTACGACTGGGAGTCCCGTCGCTTGCGCCAGTCCTTCTGCGCCGACGCGAGCTGCTTCTCGAGGTTGGCGACGAGGGTCTCCTGCGCCTCCCGCTGCCGCCGCTGCTCGGCCTCCCTGGCCTCGCGCAGGGTGTGCCGCAGCTGCACGGCCGCCTGGCGGTCGACGACGTCGAGAACCTTGGGCTCGGACAGGGCCGCCGGCATGGCCGCGCCGTCTGGCAGCGGCACCCGGTTCCGGTCGGTGGCGACGACCGGACCGACGGCGACGGTGGCCAGCTGCTGGTTGCCGCTGGTGGCGCCCTCCTGCACCCGGTAGGTGGCGCGGGCGGCCCACTCGTCGGCCG
Source organism: Micromonospora sp. DT47 (assembly GCF_049844475.1). Lineage (NCBI taxonomy): Bacteria > Bacillati > Actinomycetota > Actinomycetes > Micromonosporales > Micromonosporaceae > Micromonospora > Micromonospora sp. DT47. The sequence goes on from NZ_JBNCLC010000016.1 coordinate 130,153, forward strand.
GTTCGACGTGGCGTTTCACGAGCTGCACGTCCGGGCTGTGCGCGAGCGCCGGCGTCTGGTGCACCTCCGGGATGGCGGCCACGGTCCCCGCCAGGTCACCCCGGTCGCGCAGCACCTCCAGCAGTTCGTCGAACAGCTCGGAGCCGACGACGCACAGCTGCGCCTCCGGATGGTGGTCGAGGGCGGCGTTGGTGAAGGCGAGGAACAGCTCCCGGCGGCCCCCAAGCGCGGCGGCGAGGTCGTCGGGCAGGGTGGCGACGGTGAGCCCTTCGGACGGTTGGGTCAGCGTCGCCCCGGCCAGCGTCAGGAAACGGCCGACGAACCGTTCGAGGTCCTTCTGCCGGCGACGCGGACGTCCGGAGGCCTGCGGCAGCAGTTCCCGGGCCTCCGGTTGGGCGGCACGCTGGCGGCGCTCCTCCTGCCGTTGGGCGAGCCAGTCACTGAGCCCGGCGTCGGCGGTCATCATGGTCATGGCCCGACTGCGGGCCTGTTCCAGCTGGCTGCCCAGCTCGTCGAGCCGGCTCTGCATGCTGACGTCGCTCTTGGCGTAGAGGGCCTCCAGCACCCGGGTCTCCATGCTGGAGTCCTGGGTGCCCTCGAGCTCACCGAGGACCGTCACCACCTGGCCGAACAGCAGCTCGAACATGGCCAGCTTGTCGTGCAGCAGCCGGTAGACGGCCTCGTCGAGGGTGTCGCGGGCGAACAGGTTCGCGATGTGCACGTCACGGGTCTGGGTGAGCCGGTGCACCCGGCCGATGCGCTGCTCGACCCGCATCGGGTTCCACGGCAGGTCGTAGTTGAGCACGCAGTTGCTGACCTGGAGGTTCTGTCCCTCGGCCCCGGCGTCGGTGGAGACCAGGACCTGCGCGCGGCCGGAGCGGAAGTCCGCGACGGAAGCGCTGCGGGCGGCGTGCGTCATGCCGCCGTGGAAGGGCGCGGCGTTGATGCCGTCGGCGTCGAGCAGCCGCAGGATGCCGGTGAGGGTGTCGGTGTGCTGGGTGAACATGAGCACCCGACCGTGCTCGTCGAGCCAGCGGCGGACGACGTGCAGAGCGGTCTGCTCGCGGGAGGTGTGCCGGATGTCCCCGGCCAGGTGACCGATCTCGGTGAGGACCTGCTGCAACTGCCGGTCCGATTGCCGCTCGGCCATCCGCAGGGCGCTGCGCGACACCGCCTGCGGGGAGGCGGTCAACCGCAGCGCGAGCTGCCGGCGGCGCATCGTGTCGGCCGGTCCGGTCATCCGGTGCCGCAGCGTGTGCAGCAGCAGGTCGTACAGCTGACGCTCCGGCGGGGTCAGCACCACACCGTGGTCCTGCGGAGGCATCCGGTGCACCCGGTCGACCCCGGCCTGCTGCCGGGTGGTGCGCACCACCACACTGCTGATCAGCTTGCGCAGCTCGACGGCGTTGACGGGCCGACGTGGATCGTCCCGGTCCACGAACCGGCGGGAGAAGTCGTACTCGGAGTCGAACGTGCCGGGACGCAGCAGCTCCACCAGCCGGTACAGCTCCAGCAGGTTGTTCTGCACCGGTGTGGCCGACAGGAACAGCGCGCGGGGCGCCTTCGCGACGAGGCCGCCGACGGCCTCACGGGTGCGTTTCGCGCCCGCGCCGGACAGGCGGTGGGCTTCGTCGACGATGACCAGATCGAAGCGCCTGCGGAACTTCTCGACGTTCCGCAGCAGCAGTTGCAGGGTCATGATGACCCGGTCCTGGTCGAAGGCCGTGGCGTCCTGTCCGCTGGCCACCACGGTGAAGTCCTCGTCGAACTTCTCCCGCAGCTCGTCGCGCCACTGGTCGCGCAGCGGGGCCGGACAGATGATCAGGACCCGTTGGGCGAGGCCGCGCAGCATCAGCTCCTTGAGGACCAGGCCCGCCTCGACGGTCTTGCCGAGACCGACCTCGTCGGCGAGGATGCCCCGCCCACCCATGCGGGTCAGCACCGTACGGGCCGCCGCCTCCTGATGCGGCATGTGCTCGATGTGCGCGGCGTCGATCGCGAGCAGCTCGTCGAACTGGTCCAGGGTCGCCAGCCGCTCCCCTTCCAGCCGCATCTCGACCGCCTCGGCCGGGTCCCAGCCACGGTCCTTCAGCGCGCCCACAACGTGGGTACGGGCGCTCTTGAGGAAGCCGATCTCACCCTGCCAGGCGTACTCCTCGCGCTGGCGCAGCCGGTAGCGGCCGCCGCTGCTCGCCCGGCGCTGCGGCCGCGCGGCGGACCGGGCCGAGGCCGCCCCACTGGCCACCGGAGTACGCGGCCCGGAGGTGACAGCGCCGGGGAGCCGGGCGGCCGACGACAGGCGGACCCCCGGGGCGGAGACGACGATCCGCAGGGCATCACCGCCCCGCCGCTCGAGCCGCAGCAGCCCACCCACCCGCGCGGTGTCCTGCAGGTACTCGGCCAGCGCCTCCCCGTGCAGCCGCCGGCGGCCGGCGACCCACGCCACCGGCAACGACTCGTCGTCCGCCACCACCGTCAGATCGGCGGAATGGCTGGGGAGCCCCAACCGGGTCTGCTCCGCCGGCCCGAGGGAAATCTCCCCGTTCTCCAACAGCTCCGCGGTGATGACCCGCTCGACGTTGACCAATTCACCCACGCCGGCCCCCCAACCGTTCCCGCCCGGCATCCGTGATCGCCAGACTCGTGTAACTCCTGCTGTCGGTGCGGACGTCGTCGCGCACGAGCAGCCCCTCGGCGACCAGCCGCGCGGCCGCCTCGTCCCAGCGCCGGTCAGCGCCGCGGACATACCGCAGAGCACCGAACTGGGGGCAGCGGCGCAGCCCCGCCCCGATCGGGTGACCCCCCGCCAGCATCTCCGCTCCCAGCACGGCCACCTTCAGCCCGACCTCCCCGTAGCGGCCGGAGCGCAGCGTCGACGCCCACGCCACCGCCTGCAGGACGGTGAGCTCCACGTTGACCAGCTGCTCCGGGTCCGGCACGGCCGAAGCTGGAAGATCATGCCATGCCGCCCGTCCACCACATCCGTCGCACGCCTCGCGCTGGCTGCCGCAGGTGTAGGCGGGGAATCCGAAGTACCGCACGATCGTCGCGCGACGGCAGCCGGTGCCGCCGACGTAGGAGATGACGGCCTGCAGCTGTTCGCGCTGCCAGGCGTTCCACCGTCGGATCTCCCGCGCCAACACGGCCGTGTCCACCTCAGCGGCCAGCAGCCGCAGGCGGCGGTAGCGCTGCGACGAGGAGAACGTGATGAGCCGGTCGAGAGACCAGGCGACCAGGTCACGTTCCAGCTCGTCGGGGTCGATGCCGTGTTCCTGTTCGAGCCGGTCGAAGTCGATGCGGCTGCCGACCTGCGGCCGCATCCGCAGCAGCACCGACATGTGCCGGAACCGGCGCCGCTGCTGCTGGTCCTCCGGCTCCCGCACCCCGACGTGCACGGTGCCGCGCGCCGAACAGTCCGGCAGCTGTTCCACCGCGCCGGCGCGTTCCAACCAGCCCAGCAACACGTTGAGCTCGTCGGCCTCCACGCCGACCGCCTCAGCCAGAGCCTCCGGGTCGAACACCACGTCCTCGCCACGACGGCGTTGCTCGCCCAGCAGCGCCAGCACCCGGCGGGACTGGGCGAGTCGGTCGGAATCCGCGGTGTCGGCCACGTGGGCGCGTCGTCGGGCGATGTCGCCGCCGCTGTAGAGCAGGACGCACTCGCCACGCAGGTGCTCGGCGCGGGCGGCCCGCCCGGCCTCCTGCACGTAGGCGTCCAGCGACTCGGGCAGGTCGTAGTGCACCACCCAGCCGACGTCCGGCTTGTTCACCCCCATGCCGAAGGCCTTGGTGGCGACGATGATCTGCGTGGTGCCGGCGAGGAAGTCGTCCTGGACGGTCTCGCGCTGCTCCGGCACCATCCCCGCGTGGTAGTGACGGGCCGCCATCCCCGCGCGCCGCAGCAGCGCCGCGATCTCCTCGGTGACGGCCCGTCGTGACGCGTACACGATGCCGGGCGTGGAACCCATGGCGGTGGCGATGCGGAGCAGTTCCCGGGCACGTTCCCGTTCACCGGTGACCTTGGTGACCTGGAAACGCAGGTTCGGACGGTCCGACGGCCGGCTGACGATGACCGGGTCCCGCAGCTCCAGGGTGGCGACGACGTCCTGCACCACCGGCGGGGTGGCGGTGGCCGTCAACGCCATCCGCGGAGCGCGGTCGAGGTGGGCGACGGCCCGGGACACCTGGCGGAACTCCGGCCGGAAGTCGTGGCCCCAGTCGCTGACGCAGTGCGCCTCGTCGACGACCAGGCCGGCGAGGTCCTGTCGCTCCAACGCCACCCGCAACACCGGATCCCGCACCAGACGCTCCGGTGACACGTACAGCAGCCGTACCTTTCCCGCGGCGAGGTCCCGCAGGATCTCGTTGCGGACGGTGGCGGGAGTGCTGCCGGTGATGCCCTGGACACCGCGCAGCCCGCGCCGACCCCGAAGGTCATCCAACTGGTCCTTGATCAACGCAACGAGCGGACTGACGACCACCGTCGCGCGGTCCTGCGGGCGCAGCAGGGCCGGCAGTTGGAAACAGAGCGACTTACCGGTACCGGTGGGCAGAACGCCGACCGTGTCGGCGCCGGCGAGGTGGGCCAGCATCAGCCGCAGCTGAGGCTCCCGCAGCTCCCGCACCCCGAACAACAGGCGAGCGCCTTCACGGAGCTTCGGCTCCGGGTCCTCCCCCGGCACCAGGCGCAACCGCTGCACGACGGCGTCGACCTCGCTGCCGGCCAGCGCCAACGCGGCGGTCAGGTCCGGCTCCTCGCCCGTGACGAAGCGCAGGGCGAAGCGCCAGGCGTCGTCGCGGTCGACGGCGTGGTGCAGCCGCGGGCCGGGCAACGTCGACAGCAGCAGCCGGTTGGCGCTGCTGGGTGACTGCATGCGTCGGTCGCAGATGAGCGCGACACCCCGGTCGGTCTCACTGCGGATCAACCGACCGAACCCCTGCGCCAGCAACACCGCCGTCTTCGGCACCACGTAGTCCAGGAAGGGATCCCCGCCGCGGTCGGCGATCGCCCGGGCCCGGGCGCTGACCACGGCATCGTCCGGGTGCGGGTACGGCGGCTTCTCGACGACCAGGTAGCTCAGGGTGTCGCCCGGCGCGTCGAAGCCCTGCCAGTAGGAGCGCAGGCCGTACACCACGCTGCCGGGTTCGGCGCGGAACCGATCCGAGATCTCCGCACGACCGGCCTCACCCTGTACGAGCAGTCGGACCCCCCGCTCGGCCAGGGCGTCGCCCTGTCGCCCCCGCACCAGGTCGGCGACGGCCTGCATGCGCCGGCGGGCCGCGAACAGGGTCATCGACCGGCCGCCGGTCAGCGACAACAGTCCGACCTGGTCGCGGGCCAGTTCCTCGACGAACTCGCGCTCCTGGCTGGGCACCGGAACGGGCAGGTGACTGGTGAGCACCACCGCCGACTGCGCCGCGTAGTCGAACGGGCTGGACAATTGCCGGCCGTCGAACACCCCTGGCTCGCTGCTGCCCCGCTCCACCTGGATTCCCAGCCGTGAGGCGACGTAGTCGAAGGTGTCGCCGGTGGTGAGGGTGGCACTGGTCAGGGTGACGCTGCGGGCGGGACGCACCACGGCATCGGCGAAGGCCGGGCCGACGTCGATGGGGATGCACTCGAACGTCCAGTCCGCCAGCACGTCCGCGCTCTCCTGGCCCGACGGCATGCCCGGCGTGGTCTCGGCCGACAGCCGGTACACCCACAGGTGTTCGTCGGGGAGATCCCGCAGCCGACCCAACACCTCGCCCGCGTCCCTGACCGTGTGGATCAGTCCGGCGAGCCGGGTGGCCACGCTTCTGAGCAGCGACGAGGCGCCGCCGTCGGCCTCGGCCAGACGCGCCCGGACCGCGGTCTCCACCCCGGTGAGTTCGCCGTTCAGCTCGCGCAGGGCGCGACCGGTCCGGTGGACCTCCTCGACGAGTCGCCGATACTCAGGGCGACCGTGGACGACGCCGCTGCGGGGCACGGCGGAGCGGGCCGCACCGCCGTACTCGTGCAGGTAGCTCTGGACGGTCGCGGTCAGGGTGTCGCAGTCGCGCCGTAGCTGCCGCGCCATGGCCGGCAGCTGACGTCCGACGCGCAGGTCAATGCCTGAGGCAACGAGTCGGCGCAGTTGACGGTCCAGTCCGAAGCGTCCGTCGAGCCGTGCGGCGAGGGCGAGCAGCTCGCGTCGGCTGACGACCTCCGTCCACGCGGCCGTCAGCGAATCCTCCAGCTCGTGCGCCTCATCGAACACGAGGTCGCCAGCGCCGTCCGCGAGCACGTCCCCCGGACTCCGTTGTCCCTGTTGGGCCAGCTTGGCCCAGGTGGCGACCAGTGCGTGATTGACGGACAGGACACCGGGGCGCTCCCGCAGACCGGCGAGCCGGGAGTACAGAGGACACTTCGCCGCCCATGCGCACCGCTGCCGCTCGCAGGACCGGGCGTCGGTTCGCAGCGTGTCCCGCGCCGTCCGGTACGGCGTGCGGCTCGCGACCAGGTCGGCGTCGCTGATGTCGTCCCACACACCGGTCTCACTGACGGCGAGGCCACGGATGGCGACGGCCAGCGCCAACCAGTGATCCGCTTCCTTGTCGTCCGGGCCGTCGAGAGCAGCTCCGATCTCGCGGGGGCAGATGTAGTTGGAGACACCGAAGATCTGGCGCAGTGGGGCGGAGAAGAGCCCTTCCTCGCGAAGGCGGGCCACGTCCCGCCGCAGCTGCTGCTGCAGCACCTTGGTGGCGGTGGCGACCACGACCGGTCGGGTCTCGCCGCTGGCGCGTCCAGCGGCGGGGGTGAGATAGGCCAGCGACTTGCCCGTGCCGGTGGGCGCCTCGACGGCGAGCAGACCGCCTGAGTCGAGGACCTCGGCAACCGCGGTGGACATCTCCCGCTGAGACGGGCGGGCCGCGTAGCCACGTTCGGTCAGGCGCCCGAAGACCCCCCGCACCGCCTCGACCGCGGACCGGTAGCTCGTACCCCTGGGCTCGAGCAGCGGATCCGGCCTGCAGACGAGACCGTCACGGACGCTGTCCGGCGGTGGAGCATCGGGCAGCAGACGCGCCACGTCCGAACCCGCCACCGCGAGGCAGGCGCGAGCAAGATGCCAGGACGAATCAGAAGGGTCGACCTGGGCCATGACGGCCCGCAGGCACCCCGCCACGGCCAGCGCTTCACCGCGCAGGTCATCGGTCTCTCGTACGACGTCCAGCGCCGCACACAGCTCACCCAGCCGGGCACTCGGCCTGGTCGGCTCCTGAAGCAGCGCCAGCAGCCGCAGGTCGACCCGTACCTCAGGGAGGGCGGCCGAGACGCCGGCGGGCAGTTTCGACCAGTCCAGGGCGTGGCCCACGACGCCGCGAGCCCCAGCGGTGAACCGTCGAACCTGCGCGATCTGATCGCCACCTGCCGGGAAGATCTGGCACTGCCCGTCGCGCATCAGTGCCACCGCGAGGTCCCCCGCCGGGGACGGTCCGGAGACGACAGCGATCTCGGTCAGTGCGATCGTCCTCGGCGGGATCACCGCCCGCCACGCCGGCGCGATCGGCGGAACCGGGCGGTGCGCCGGCTCGCTGTCGGAAGCCGTCACGGACTGCCGGGGAAGGCCGAGCTTGCCCTGCTCGTCGAGGACGAAGGCATGCGGGAAACGCTCGGGCAGCTTTGCCAGTCGTGAAGCGGCCAGGACGATCCCGCTGTCCCGCAGGACGGTGGAAACATCCTCAGGGGACAGTGGCCCCCGCTGCAGCAACAGATCACTGACCGCCATGAGATTCGGCGGCATGACACCAGACACCATGTACTTCCCAGACCCCCCGTACCGCCCCGACGCTTCGGCAGCTGAGGGCCGGGTCTGAGTCCGGCACCGTGAAGCGGGCCTTACCATCCACCGTCTCGGCCCTTGTCCGAACCTCACCCGCCGACGCACCTGACGCAGGACCGTCTGACCTGGCACAGGAGCCGTGAGCAGGCCAAACCTAGCCAGACGAGTGGTCGACGCGGAACCCCCCGATGGGCTTTCTTCGTGTTGACCTTCGGCTGAACTGCTGCCTGAAGGACTTACTGGAAAGGTCTCGACCCCTGCGGCAAGTGCGCGATTCGACAAGGGGGGAAACGCATTCAGGGCCACCCCGAAGGGTGGCCCTGAATGGAATGATTGTCCGGCGGCGTCCTACTCTCCCACACCCTCACGAGTGCAGTACCATCGGCGCTGGAGGGCTTAGCTTCCGGG
>NZ_JBNCLC010000017.1:0-132122 GCF_049844475.1 Micromonospora sp. DT47
AGGGTGCGGTCCAGCCGGATCCGACCGGTCTGGCGATCCATCTCGTACTTGTTGCGCGTTCCCCTGGGGACCTCGATCGTGACGTCGAACTCCATGCGGCTGCTCCGGTCTTCGGACCTTCAGTCGGTGACCGGCAATCGGCCTGGTCGGTGATGAACACGGCGATCTCGCTGCCATGCGAGTGTTCGAAACACTGATAACGACACGGGCCAGTAGTTGTAACGGCTGGTCCGGCGGGGCGAACGCAGGCACCCTGAGAGTGTTCCGCCGCGGTGGGGGCCCGCCGGCATCCGACCGACCTGGGACCGCTGCGGTTAGGTCAGTTCACCGAGGAACGAGAAGAGGACCAAGAGCAGTTCCCGATGCGGCCGACGCGGCGGCGGCGTGTCCGGTATGCGAGGAACGAGAGACATCACCCACGAAGTCTCGATACTCGGCTCCTGCTACCGCGAGTTGCCCCACCGGTCCGCGACTGCACCGGCGAGCCCTTCGGCAAGCGTATGGCCTCTTCCTCCTCGACGGCTCGCCCCATCTCACGGCCCTCGACAAGCCGGCGGCGTTGATGCTGCCGATGGTGTGCGGACTGGCGGGTCGATCAGCGCACCGCCTGATCTCGGCTCATCGGGTGACGCTGCCACCCGCGCGTTCCACCCACGCCCCGAGGACGATCCTCGACGCTGGCAATACCAGGGCTTCCAGGTAGCGGCGGCACTATCCCTCCCTCCGCAGGAGGCGCCAGGGTTGGGGCCGGTGGGGGTGGGCGGGTCGATCCGGACCGCTCGGGGTGAGCCTCGGCCCCCTATCGCGGCGGCGCCGAGCACCCCGGCCCGGACAGGCGTAGGCTGGGGCTATCCCGGAATCGACGACATCCCATTCCCGAGGTGCCCGCCACACCGGCTCCGCGCGAGGGGATGCCATGTCCGTACCCGAGCGCACCCGTTTTGCAGTGGCCCGCCCGACCGACCTCCCGCCGTCGGAGCATCGGGACCAAGTCCCCACCTCCCACCGACCCGGGTGCCGTTGACCCGCGCCGGTGCGGCCCGGATCGGCTTCTGCGCTGCGGCGCTCACGATCGTCGCCATGGTGATCGACACCGTCCGCATCACCCACCTGCACCGGCTCCACCGCCGAGGCTGAGCCGAGCAACCGACGACCGGGCCCGTGACGGGGTCGGCGAATTGCCCCCTGCCCGGGGCATGACGCGATTCCGCGCACGACCCCACCGCTACGCCGCGGTCACGGCGATAAGGATCCGACATGACGCCATCGACCAACGCCCTCGCTCCCCCATCGCCGCCATCGACGCCGCGCCTGCGGATCGAACCGACCCGGTCCCCGCGCACGCTGCTCGACGGCGGCTGGTGGCCCCGCTCGACAGATCCGTTCGCGGAGCTACCCGGCCTCATCCTCGCCATCGACCGGCTGCGCGGGCCGATCAACCGGCTGGTCCTCAACGCCGGGACCTGGGACGGCAACCCGCGCCGCCTGGCCGTCGGCGGCAGGGTCCTGCGGTTGGGCTACTTCACCAGTCAGCCCACCAGCCTGCTGACCGCGATCTGCCTCAACGGCGATCGGATCGACCTGCTGGTCGTCCCGCCGGAGACCGCGGTCGACCTGGCCGAGGCCGCGATGACGCTCGCCGCCACCGCCGGCAACCTGGTCCATACCCCGCAACTGCTCACCGCCGCCGGCAGAGTGTCCGACGCGAGGGTCGACAGCGCGGGCAGGCGCACATGGGAGGCGGAGGGGGGCCGTCTCCAGACCGCCCCCGACGCCCGTGCCACCGTCGCTTCCTGCGGAGCCGACGCCAGACGGGCCGGGAAGTCCGCGCCGGTGGAACCGGCGCCCGCGCCGACAGCACCTCCGCCGAGGCAGCAAAGGACCGACGACGTTCCCACCATCACCACCAAGGAGCAGACCATGACAATCGCCCGGCACACGATCACCTCCGCACTGCGTCGGCGCGGCCAGCACACCAGGGCCGACTGGGTCGAGCGGGAGCTGCCGGAGCAGGTCGACACCAGCCGGCACACCGGACTGCTCGCGACCCTGCGTCTCGATCCCACCGAGCTCGCCGAGCCGACTGCCCGGTGAAAGTGGCCCTGCTGGGACCAGTGGCCTGGCGGACCCCGCCGCGCCACTACGGCCCCTGGGAACAGGTGACCGGTCTGCTCGCAGATGGGCTCGCCGCGCGGGGCGTCCAGGTGACGCTCTTCGCCACGTTGGACTCGATCACCTCCGCCGCACTCGACGGGGTGTGCCCACGCGGGTACGCCGAGGACCAGAGCATGGACGGGCGGGTCTGGGAGGCGATGCACGTCTCCCACGCGCTGGCCCGGTCCGCCGAGTTCGACCTCGTGCACAGCCACCTGGACTGGCTGCCGCTGGCATTCGCCGCGCACTGCGCCGCCCCGCTGCTCACCACCGTGCACGGATTCTCCGGGGCAGGAATCCTGCCGGCGTACGAGAAGGGCCGCTCGTCCTACGTCTCCATCTCCGACGCCGATCGGCTTCCCGGGCTCGACTACCTCGCCACGGTGCACCACGGCGTCGACCTCGACGGCTTGCCGTTCACCCCGGAGCCCGGCCCCGGGCTGGTGGCCTTCGGCCGGATCCACGCCGACAAGGGCACCCATACCGCCATCGAGATCGCCCGGCGGGCCGGCCGGCCGCTGACCATCTGCGGCATCGTGCAGGACGAGCGCTACTTCGACGAGCAGGTGGCCCCGCACGTCGACGGCGAGCGGGTCACCTTCCTCGGCGCTGTGGGCCCACGCCGCCGCGGGGAGATCCTCGGCGGCAGCGCGGCGCTGCTGCACCCCATCGCCTTCGACGAGCCGTTCGGCCTGTCCGTGGTGGAGTCGATGGCCTGCGGGACGCCGGTCGTGGCATACGCCCGCGGGTCGATGCCCGAGGTGGTCGATGAGGAGGTGACCGGGCTGCTGGTACGCAGCGTCGAGGAGGCCGTCGAGGCGGTCGGCCGGATCGCCTCGATCGACCGCGCGGGCTGCCGGGCACGGGCCCGGCACCGCTTCGGCGCCGACCGGATGGTCACCGACTACCTGGCCCTCTACGAGGATCTCACCGGTCGACCGGAACGCTGATACGTCCAGGTGCCGACGATTCGCTGCGAATCCGGCTCCGCCCGATCCAGGTTCACCGCCGGCCCCACACCCGCTGAAGCGGCCGCCGCCCTGAACCCGTTCCGTCGGCCATTCACGTTGGTCGACGTGCGCCGTTACCTCATGTGGTCGCCCCGTCCCCCGGTGGCGGCCGACAACCGGAAGGCACGGCACCCCATGCCCGCCAGCTACGGCTTCCTGAGCACCCACCCACCGACCCGGTGCGGACTGGCCACCTTCAACTCGGCCCTCGCCGCCCACCTCACCGCCGGCGGCCCGCCCGCCGGCGTCGTACGGGTCACCGCCTCCGGCGACGACAAACGCCCCGAACCCGGGGTCGTGCACACCTGGTCGGCGCGGAACGCGGCCGGCTGGCGGGGCGCCGCCGCGGCGCTCAACGCCTTCGACGTGGCCGTGGTGCAGCACGAGTACGGCATCTACCCCGGGACCGACGGCGAGGACGTCCTGCCGTTGCTGCGCCGGCTCACCGTGCCGAGCATCGTGGTCCTGCACACAGTGCTCCGTCAGCCCTCGGCCAGGCAGAAGACGCTGCTGGAGCAGATCGTTGCCGCCGCCGGCGCGGTCGTCACGATGACCGGCACCGCCCACGACCGGCTGCTCGTCGGCTACGCGGTGAACCCGGCGAAGGTCTCGGTGATCCCGCACGGCGCCGCCGACCACGTCGGCGCACCCGCGCTGAGGCGTACCCGCCCGCACCTGCTCACCTGGGGACTGCTCGGTCCCGGCAAGGGGATCGAGTGGGCGTTGCGGGCACTGGCCCGGTTGCAGGACCTCGACCCGACCCCCACGTACACGATCGCCGGCCGGACCCACCCGAAGGTGATCGAGCACCAGGGCGAGGCGTACCGGGCCGGCCTGCACCGCCTCGGCGCCGAGCTCGGCATTGCGCACGCCGTGGACTACCAGGCCGCGTACCACGACCAGGCCACCCTCGGCGCGCTGGTTCGCTCCGCCGACGTGGTCCTGCTGCCCTACGACTCGCGGGAACAGGTGACCTCCGGCGTCCTGATCGAAGCGGTGGCCGCCGGCGTCCCCGTCGTCGCCACGCCCTTCCCGCACGCGGTCGAGCTGCTCACCGGCGGCCCCGGGCTGGTCGTACCCCATCAAGACCCGACGGCGCTCGCGGCCGCGATCCGGCGGATCCTGACCGAGCCCGGCCTGGCCGCCGGCCTTGCCGGCCGGACCCGGCCGATAGCCGCGGAGCTGCGCTGGCCGGCGGTGGCGGCCCGGTACGAGGCCCTCGCCGGACGGCTCATCGCCGCTCGGTCGACCGCGGTCGCCCCGGCGGCGGCGTGACCGGGTCGAGCCACCGGGCCGGAACTCCCGGCCGCGCCGCCGAGCGGGCGCCCGCGCCGAGCTTCACCCACCTGGCCCGACTCAGCGATGACACCGGCCTCTTCGAACACGCCCGGCACGCCATCGTCCGCCGGGAACACGGCTACTGCACCGACGACGTCGCCCGGGGTCTGCTGGTCACCAGCCGCGAGCCGGAGCCGTCGGCGCAGGTGCTCGGGCTGGCCGAGCGCTACCTGGCCTTCCTGACCCACGCCCAGGACACGCGCGGCGCCTTCCACAACCGCCTCGGCCACGACCGGCGCTGGGCCGACCAGCCCGGTCTCGGTGACTGGTGGGGACGGGCACTGTGGGGGCTGGGGACGGCCGCCGCCCGCAACCCCGCCGCCTGGATCCGTACCGAATCGCTGGTGGCCTTCAGCCGCGGCGCCGCCCGGCGGTCGGCCGCGCCGCACGCGATGGCCTTCGCCGGGCTGGGCGCCGCCGAGGTGCTGCGTCGCCATCCCGGCCACGCCGCCGCAGCGGCGCTGCTCGACGACGCCGCCCGTGCCGTCGGCCCCGGCGACCCCGATCCGCGCTGGCCGTGGCCGCAGCCTCGGCTCAGCTACGCCAGCGCCGCCCTCGCCGAGGTCGTCATCGCCGCCGGACGGCTGCGCGGGGACGCCCCGCTGCTCGCAGCCGGGCTGCGGATGCTGACCTGGCTGTACGAGGTCCAACTGCTCGACGGGCGGCTCTCGGTCGTACCGGCGGACGGTTGGCGACGCGACGGTCCCCGCCTGCGCCACGACCAGCAGCCCATCGAGGTCGCCGCCCTCGCCGACGCCTGCGCCACCGCCGCCGCGGTCACCGGCGACCCTGTCTGGGAGACCGGGCTCCGGCGGGCCGTCGGATGGTTCCTCGGGGAGAATGACCTCGGCATGGCCATGTGGGACCCGGCGACCGGCGGCGGCTACGACGGGCTCACCCCGCACGGCCCCAACCTCAACCAGGGCGCCGAGTCGACGCTGGCGCTGATCTCCACCCTGCAGCACGCCCGGCAGTGGTCGTGACCGGGGCGCTGGCCACCCGCCAGGGGCTCACCCTCGCTCCCGATCCCCGTCGGGTCATCGTCAAGCTCTTCGTCCCGGGTGAGGACGCCGCCGTGGCGCACACCCGCGCGCACGACCTCGTCGACCGGATCGCGGACCTCGACCCTGACGAGACGGAGATCCTGCTCCGACAGACCATGCACGACTTCGGCGACCGGCACCACGACCTGGAAGGCACCTTCCAGCACCACTACGAGCTCGTCCGGCACCGGGTCACCCGCACCCGGCAGCTCTCACCCACCGCCCGGCTTGCTGGTGGGCGCCTACTTCAGCCACGAGTACGCCGTCGAGGCCGCGGCACTGTGCAATCCGTCCATGGTGGCCCACCCCGACCAGTCCGAGCTGCGACCCGGGCAGCTGCGGGCAGCGGTCAGCCTGCGCCAGATCGGTGAGGGTCACCTCTCCTCCATCGGATTCGCCAGCGCCGTGCTGGGGCCCGGGAGCCACCTCGTCGTGCAGGGACGGTCGGGGTCGCTGGTAACCGGCCGACGCGGCCACGTCCAGCACCGACGCGACCTGCTCGCCGCCGGGCTGCGCGAGGAGGGCTGGGACAACGAGGTGTGCGCGACGGTGCTGGCCGCCCTGCCGGAACACTACGACGAGGCCGATTTCGAACGGGTCCTGGGCGCTCTGCCGCCCGATCTGCTCTACTGCAGCACCACGCCGGACACCCTGGAACAGCTGCGCCGGACCGCTGCGGCCAGCTACGCCATCGCCTTCCCGGCCGACACCCTCCTGCATGAGCGGGTGCTCTGGCCGGCCACCGCGGCGGAGAGCAACGGCATGGAGGACGCCCGTTTCGTCAGGTTCGTCGACGACGCCGGCGTCCCGACGTACCGGGCGACGTACACCGCCTACGACGGTCGACGGGTCGCCCCCCGGACGGTGATCAGCGACGATCTGCGTCACTTCCGGATCGACCCGATGCGCGGCCCGGGCGCCCGGAACAAGGGGATCGCGCTCTTTCCCCGGGCCGTCCACGGCCGGCACCTCGCGCTCTGCCGCTCCGACGGTGAAACCATCGGCCTGACCGCCCTGGCCGACGACAACGCCTGGCGGGCTCCGGTGCCGCTGCACGGCCCGCGCCGCAGCTGGGAGTTGATCCAGGTCGGCAACTGCGGGTCGCCCATCGAGACCGACGCGGGCTGGCTGGTGCTCACCCACGGCGTCGGCCCGATGCGCCGCTACGCCATCGGAGCCCTGCTGCTCGACCTGCACCGACCGGAGCGGGTGATCGCCGAGCTGCCCGGGGCGCTACTGGCCCCCGATGACACCGAGCGCGAAGGGTACGTGCCCAACGTCGTCTACTCCTGCGGAGCGCTGCTCCACGGCGACCTGCTCTGGCTGCCGTACGGCGCCAGCGACGCCCGGGTCGGCTTCGCCACCGTACCCCTCGCCACGCTCGTCGAGGCGATGGTCCGGGGCCGGTCCAGCTGAAAGTCGAGCGGCCGACGAGGTCCGGCGGGCCGGACGTCCGCCCGGCGGGCGCCGTTGCGTTATCGGAACGGTGGACGTGTTGAACCCGTGCCGGGGTCCTCGGTCAGATCACTTGGGCGAGTTCGGTGAACGCCGCGGCCACCCGCGACGCCGGCGAGGCATCGACGGCGAGTTCGTGTTGAGTCACCTGGCGTTGGCGGGCACGCGCGTCGGCGCCGACCTCGTCCCGATCCTGGATGCTGGGCATGCGGGCGTGGTCCAGGTCGCGATGGCCTGGCTCACCGGAGACCTCGCCGCCGTACGGCCTCAGTTCAGCCCAGACGTTCAAGGTCTGTCTCGACTGGTCAAGTCGTTCCCCGACCTGGACGGGATCGGCGCTGAGACTTCACCCCTATTGCCTGGCGGCTGGTACCTCGGCGGCCAGTTTGGTGGCGCCCTCACCTTCGCTCACGGAGCAGCGCTCGACGCCACGGGGCGAGTCGTGATCCCGGTGCCGGGCGACGGCGAGGCCGGAACATCGGGCGATGCGTCCCCGGTTCCGGCCGGTCGCGCGGTTCCGGCAGGCGCTCGGACCCGACGGCGGCCTGGCCTCGCGGCGACACGGTCGCGCTGTTGCAGTCGGCGGCCGCCGACCGGATCTTGGCCGACGAACCCGCCGGAACCAGCTCGGTCGGCCATCACCTCTCGTACGCTGAAGATTGGTGGGCTCCGAAATGCGCTGGGGGGGTGCCGTGGAGAGCACGTCGAAGCGGGCGACGCCCGCGGATCCGTTGCCCGGGATCACGGTCGACGTGCGGACGGCCGGCCAGGAAGTGGCCACGCTCCCACCGGGGCTCGGCCCAGACGCGATCGGCGTGCTCGACGGCCGGACGTTCATGTACTCCGATGCGTCGGGCGACGTCCCGCCGGGTTCGATCGGCGGCCTGCTGGTCGAGGACACCCGGTATCTCAACCGGTGGCTGCTCACCATCAACGGCCAGCGGTTGATCGCGCTGGGCTCGGCGGCCACCGACTACTACTCCGCGGATTTCTTCCTGACCAACGCCGGCCACCCGGAACTTCCCGCGAACGCGATAGACGTACGGCGGCGGCGCCCGCAACGGCCTGCACGAGCGGATCGACCTCGCGTCCTACGCCGCCGAACCGGCCCGGATCGAGCTGCGGCTGCAGGTCGGGACCGACTTCGCCGACCTGCTGGAGATCCGTGGCGCCGGGGTCCGCGACCGGTCCGCGAAGATCACCCGCGAGCACGCCGCGGACGGATCACGGCTCCAGTTCCGCTACGCCAACGGTGGGTTCGCCGCGGACACGGTGGTGCACGTCAACCCGCCCGCAACCCGGATCGACGGTGACGACCTCGTCTGGGACATCGACCTGCTTCGCCGCGAGCATCGCCGGATCGACCTGCACGTGCCGCTCGCGCTCGGGCCGATGGATCTGCCGTCCGTGCACATCCGCTTCGACGAGGGCGAGCCGCGCAATGACCCGACGAGCCGGTGGCACGCCGAGCGACCTAGCATCGAGACCGACTCCCAGCTGCTCGCCCAGGTGCTGTACAAGGCGTCGGACGACATCCTCACCCTGCGGGCGCGGATCCGCATCGGTGACCAGAAAGTGATCCTTCCGGGCGCCGGGGTGCCCTGGTTCCTGACCCTCTTCGGCCGGGACGCGCTGATCTCCGCGTACCAGACCATTGTCTTGAACCCCTACCTGGCCCGCGGCACGCTGATCGCGTTGGCCCGGTTCCAGGGCACGAAATGCGACGACTTCACCGACGAGGAGCCGGGCAAAATCCTCCACGAGGTCCGCGGCGGGGAGCTGACCCAGCTGGGCGAGAAGCCGTACGGCCCGTACTACGGCACCGCGGACGCCACCCAGCTGTGGCTCATCCTGCTGTCGGAATACTGGCGGTGGACCGGCGACGACGAATTCGTCCGTACCCACCGGGACAACGCACTCGCCGCACTGAACTGGATCGACCGGTACGGCGACCGCGACGGCGACGGGTACGTCGAGTACGCCACCCGCTCTCCCGAGGGGCTCGGCAACCAGTGCTGGCGCGACTCCTGGGACGGCGTGCAGTTTGCCAACGGGGAACTCCCCGTGCTGCCGATCGCGACCTGCGAGATCCAGGGCTACACGTACGACGCGAAGCTGCGGCTGGCTGAACTGGCCGGCGGCCCGCTGGCCGACCCCGCGCTCGCGACCCGGCTGCGCGATGATGCCCAGCGGCTGTTCGAGCGGTTCAACCGCGACTTCTGGATCGAGGAGCGCGGCGGCTACTACGCCATCGGTCTCGACGGCGACAAACGCCGGATCGACTCGATGACCTCGAGCATGGGCCACCTCCTGTGGAGCGGCATCGTGCCGGACGACCGGGCACCGATCGTGGTCCGGCAACTGATGTCGGACCCGATGTTCTCCGGCTGGGGCATCCGCACCCTGTCCACCGAGGACCGCGGGTACAACCCGATCGGCTACCACAGCGGCACCGTGTGGCCGCACGAAACGTCACTGATCGCCGCCGGGCTGACCCGGTACGGCTTCCGCACGGAGTCGAACCAACTGGCGCTGGCGCTGCTCGACGCCGCCAAGTCCTTCGACTTCCGGCTGCCCGAGACCTTCGCCGGCCACCCCCGCGGCGAGGGGAAGTTCCCGGTCCCGTACCCGACCCCGTGCAGCCCGCAGGCCTGGGCGACCGGCGCGCCGGCGCTGATCATGCGGGCGATGCTCGGCGGCGACGCCCGCAACGGCGAAGTCGTCCTGGATCCTCACCTGCCCGACGAAATCCGCCGGGTACTGATCACCCGGCTACCCGCCTTCGGCAAGCGGTGGAACCTCGAAGCCGTTGGCGCCATCGGCCACGTACGGCTGACGACCTGACCCGCCGGCGACGCCGGCACCCGTGACCGCTGATCGTGATCAACGGTTTGCCACCGGCCAGCCCAGCTGGACCTGTCGCTGGCCCGGGTCGACCCGGAGGCGCCCACCGGGTTGATCCTCTTCGAGCCGCGGATCGCGAAGCAGTTTCTCCAACGGCAGGTTGACATCCTGCCAGCAGATCGTCTTGACCTTGGCCATGATCGACGCAACGCGGTGCCCGGGGAACTGCTGGTGCGGCTGCGGGTGGAGCGGGTGGCCGCCTTCACCGGCATCGCGGACTGACGTCGGCCCGGCGACCCGGACAGTGAACCGCCGGCCCCGCCCCGCGAAGGGGCCGGGCCGGCGGCTCGGGAAGCGTCGGTCAGTGCACGCGCCGGCGGCCGTAGGCGCCGGCCGCGATCGCCACGCCGACCGCGGCGAAGATGACCTGGATGAGGATCTCGATCCAGTCGATGCCCGCGGTGTTCTTCACGCCGAGGGCGTTGGCGACGATGGTGCCGAGGATCGCGGCCAGCACGCCGATGACGAGGGTGAGCCAGATCGGGATGTTCTGCCGGCCGGGTACGACCAGCCGGCCCAGCGCCCCGATGACCAGACCGATGACGATGGCGGTGAGAATGCCGGTAACTTCCACGGGAGCCGTCCCTTCCAGAATAATGCCGTCGGCCCGGTGTTTTGCCCTGAGCAACGAAAAACCAAACCCAGGAGCCGCCCGCGGATCATTCGCCGCCGGGGCCAGGCGCCGGGGAAAGGGCGCCCGCGCCGCTCACCCTTCGGGCGGGACGACCGGACGGACCGCTGCCGAGGACGTGGCGGCCCGGGTACGGAGGGAGCCGGACAGCCGCGAGACCGCGAACCTCAGCAGCGGCGCGTAGACCCGGGCCGAGTCGACGAGTGAGCTGAAGTGCGACGACGAGTTGCCCTTCACGTAGTGGGTGGCGATGGTGGTCTGCTCGATGGGGAGGCCGACCCGGGCCGCCTCCAGCAGGACGGCCATCTCGTATTCGAAGTGGTCGCCCGACACCGACAGCAGCCAGTCGAGCTGGTCGGCCGGGTGGGCGCGCAGTCCGGTCTGGGTGTCGCGGACGGCACAGCCGGTGACGGCGCGGAACAGCACCCGCGTGACGGCGTTGCCGACCCGGCTGCGCAGCGGGACCTCGCCGTCGAGCCGGCGCACGCCGAGCACCATCCGGCCGGTGGTCCGGGTGCGTTCGGCCACCCGCAGGACGTCCGCGACGCGGTGCTGGCCGTCGAAGTCGGCGCAGACCACGTCCTGCCCGGGATGCGCCTCGGCGACGTGCCGGAACCCGGTCCGCAGGGCCACCCCCTTGCCCCGGTTCGTCGGGTGGCGCAGCACCGTGCACCCGAGGTCGCGGGCCGCGTCGACGGCCCGGGCCGCCGCCGGGTCACTGCTGCCGTCGTCGACCACCACGACGTGCAGGTCGGGTGCGGCGGCGCGGAGATCGGCGACCATCTCCGGCAGTCGTGCCCCTGGCTGGTACACCGGCGCGAGGACAATCATCGGTTCCCTCTCGTCTCCTGTGGCCGGTCACGGGGCCGCCCGCGACGGGCGTCCCCCCGGATTGACGCCCGTCACATACCCCGTTGGACGCCGCGTCTCCCCTCGTTTTTCGTCACCCGCCGAGGGGTAGCCCCGTGCCCCGGTCGCGGCGCACCCACCGTTCGGCACGCCGCAGCGCGGCGACCATCGCGCGCTCGCGCCGCACCAGCGCCGGGGCGTCGCCCACGCCGAGGAAGGCGAGCCGGGCGGCGATCCGCGCGGCCCGCTCCGACCGCTCCCCGCCCGGTGGCTCACCGCCCGTCGCCGGCACCTCGACCAGGGCGGAGCCGCGCAGGCCGAGCACCTTGCCGGCGAGGAACCTGATCCGCGGCAGGTGCCACGCGTGCGAGACGATGCCCAGCGGTCGCCGGGCGTCGAAGTCCCACCCGGCCAGCAGCCCTTCCTCGACGGTGTGCACGAGGTTCTCCAGGGTGCTCCGCGACCGGGTCTCCACGCGCAGCTCCGCGTACCGGTCGAGGCCGGCCGCGCGCGCCTCGCGCAGCATCAGGTCACCCTCCCGGCTCCCGGCCGGCGGCGGCGTCGCCCCCTCGCACGCCTCGGCCCAACCGCCGGCGAGCACGATCCGGGGCGACGGGCCCCGCGCCGCGGACCGCAGGAAGTGGGACTCGTGGGCGGCGACGTAGTCGGCCGCGGCCCGCACCCGGGCGATGCTGGCCGGGGTGAGCGTGTAGCGGTCGTCGGCGCACCGGACCCCTCGCCCGAACACCACCAGCACCAGGGCGGTCGACGGTGTCATGCGCTCCCCTGGCTGCCGTCCACGACATCGACGGTACGACGTCGGACGGCACGCCCCCGCGCCGGCCCGAGACCCGCTCCGGCCGCCCGGCCGCCGCCCGGCCGCCGCCCGGCCGCTGCCCGGCCGGGTTCATGACTTCCGGGGGCGGGACAAACGGTGGTGCGCGGGACCGGGTCCGCTGACAGGATGCCCGGATAGACCTCGACTCCGGCGCCGGGCTGCTGCACCGACTCACGTCGTACGTGCCGAACCGCGAGTGGGACGTACCCGTCGACCACCCGGCCGTGCGCGGCGACCTCGTCCCGAACGACCCCGCGGCGCTGCCGCCGCCGATGAAGGGCTACCCGGACGCGCTTCCCGTCCTCGCCCTGCCGCGGGAGCTGCCCGACCCCGGCATCGCCGCGACGGCCGTCCTCGCGGGTGTCCCCGCTCCGACGCGGCCGCTCGACGCGGCGCAGCTCGGCCGGGTGCTCTTCCTCGGCGCCGGCGTCGTCCGCACCGCGGAACGCAACGGTCGCCGGGTCCTCTACCGCGCCTCCGGTTCGGCGGGGGCCCGCTTTCCGCTGGAGGTCTACGCGAGCACGCGCGGCGTCGCGGGGGTCCCGGACGGCGTGCACTGGTACGACGCGACACGGCACGGGCTCGTCCAGGTCGCACCCGCCGCCACCGGCACGGTCACCACGCTCGTCGTGACCGGCGTGCCGTGGCGGACCGGGTGGCGCTACGCCGAACGCGGGTGGCGGCATCTCTACTGGGACGCGGGAACGCTGCTGTCCCAGCTGTCGGCTGCGGCCGACAGCGCCGGCCTCTCGCCGCAGCTGCGGTCCCTGTTCCCGGACGCCGCGGTGCGGGAGCTCGTCGGCGCGGACGGGGTGCACGAGTACCCGCTGGCCCTGCTCTCCCTAGGCGACGGCGAGCCGGCGATCGGGCCCACCGCACCGGCGGCCCCGGGTGAGCTGCCGCCGGTCGAGCTGCCACTGTGCACCGCGGCGCAGCGCACGGGCGAGCGGGACGAGCTCGGCACGCCCTGGCCGCGGGCGGCCGCGCTCCCGGACTTCCCGCCGTCCGACCCCCTCGATCAGGTGGTGCGCCGGCGCGGTTCACAGCGACGCATGGACCGGACCCGGACCCTGCCGCGCCACCTGCTGGAGTGGCCCCTCGCCGCGGCCCTGCGCGGGGTGCGGGTGCCGCACTGGGTCGCCGTCCACGGCGTCGACGGTGTGGCGCCCGGCCTCTACCGCTGGCCCGATTTGTCGACGCCGGTCCGCGCCGGTGGCCTGCGTGACGAGCTGCTCCGGATCTGCCTGGACCAGTCGCTCGCCGGCGACGCCGCGTACGTCGTCATCGCGGCCACCCGACTGTCGTCACTGGACGACCGCGGCTACCGTGCCGCCCAACTCGCGGCCGGGCTGGTCGAGGGCCGGCTGCACCTGGCCGCATACGCCCTCGGCGCGGGCGCCTCCGGCATGACCTTCCTCGACTCGGAGGTCCCGGGTCTGCTGGACGAGCCGGACGACCTGGCGACGCTGCTCTTCACCTGCGTGGGTATCCCGGAGTACACCTCGCGCAGCGGCGGCGACCCGGGTGCGCCGGTCGAGGTCCGGCCCGTCGTGCCCCGCCTCGGATCGCGCTGACCGCCACCTTTACGAAGCCGAGCACCATCAGCGGGCCGTGCACCTGCTCCAACGGCGCGTGCGGCGCGGGCACCGGCAGGTCGAGCAGGAGCAGGGCGGCGTAGAGGCCGGTCGCCAGGGCGAACCCGCCGGCGGCGAGGACGGGGAGCCGCCAGCGTACGGCGAGCGGCCGGGGGTTCATGCCGACTCTTCCCGGAGCTGCGGCAGGGCCAGCCGCACCACGCAGGCGTCGGGGGCGCCGAAAGGCTCGAGCACGGCGCCGGCCGGTGGGGCGCCGGCGTGTTCGAGCGTGCCGCGGACGACGCCGACGTGCAGCGCGCAGATCGCGTCGGGGTTGCGGTTGACCAGTTCCAGGAAGGGGCAGGTGTGCAGGTGGATCTCGGTCGTCCCGTCGGCCGTCTCGTGCGGGCGGGGGCTGAAGCCCAGCCCACGCAGGACGTCGAGCAGGATGTTGACCGGGTCGCCGCCGGGGGCGGTGGCGGCGGCGAGGTGGCGCCCCCAGTCGTGGCCGGCGCGGGTGGCCTCGGCCCGGACGTCGCCGTGACCGCGGCGGGACAGGTGGTCGAGCAGGGCGGCGGCGAGCGCCCGGTACGGCGCGGGCGCCGGGGCCTCGGCGATGGCCACCCGGTAGCGCCAGGCCGGCCGGGCTGGCCGCCGCTGGCCCGCGCCTTGACCAGCAGCCCGGCGTCGACCAGGCGGTCGAGGTGGGTGCGGGCGGTGGAGAGGTGCAGCCCGGTCCGATACCTGCGCGACTGGCCGCAGAGCCAGACATCGACAGCAAGCGGTCAACCGGCTCCGCCACGGCGCACCGCGCCCGTCATGCCGGCAGCCGTTCCGCCGCGGCGAGCCGAACGTCCTCGTCCTCGATCGGGTCGTCGCGCAGCTCGGCCAGCCAGCTGCGGGCGTCGTCGGTGAGCGGGGTGTGCCGGGCGGCCAGCAACCGCACCGAGGGTTCACAGTCGAGCAGGTGAATCGGCAGTACCTCCATGGTGCGCTCCTCGTCCAGCAGCAGCAGGCTGCGCAGGTAGCTGGCCCGCTCGTACGAGTGCGGCGACGCGACGGTCAGCCAACGCAGCCGGCGGATGAGCATCGCCCTGGTGTCGGTGTGAGCAGCGGGTGGCGCGGCCATGAGGATGCGGGCGAGCCCCTCGGTGAGGACGTCATAGCCGCACCACTCGTCGCCGAGCTGGTCAAGTGCGGCGAACAGGACTGCGATGTCCTGTTCGTCGCCCTGCTCGGCAAGCAGGTGCGGGGCGTTGCGGAACAGTGGGTGGTCGGCATCCGCAGCCCAGGCCCGGGCAAGCGGGAGGACCTGGGGGCCGAGCGTGCGTAGCGCGCCGAACAGACCCGCCGGCCGTGCGGGTGCGAGCCGCTCGACGATGTCGAGGAGTTCGGGTATCGGGCGCCCCCGATGGCGGATCTGCCCGAGGGCCAGACCCATGGCGGCGGCGTCGGTGTCCGTCGACCGCAGGAGGGCTATCAGGTCTGCGTCGGATGCATCGGTCAACGAGACCCGGCGGACGCAACCCGGTGAACGGCTACGAACGGCGGCGCCGAGCACCGCATCGAGCCGGGCGTCCCGGCCTCGCCAGCGGGACCAGGGATGCTCCGAAGGCCACAGCTGCGCCGTATCCCCGACCCCGACCCGCATGGCAGCGGTCTCCCACAGGTCGTCCCACCACTCAACCGGCCATTCAACGGTGAGAGTGGTCAGTGCGTCGATCCAGCGAACCCCGTTGTGGATGTATCGGCGCAATGCCTCGCGGGCCTGCCCGCCACCTGCACGAGCCAGTGTCGTCAGCACCCCGACGGCCAGGTCGAACTGATTGTCCTCGTCGCTCGGGTCGGACTCCAGCCAGGCCCGGTATGGGCCGCAGGCGTGCAGCTGCGCGATCAAAGGAGCCACGTCGAGACGCAGGTCGCGCAGCAGTCGAGCCAGGTAGGTGGAGCGCGAGTCGGTCTGCCAGTCCCACCGGGTGTCCCGACCGCAACACTGATACACCAGCTCGGCGCGCTGCCGCTGGTGGCGCAGCCGGGCGACGGCAACCCCGCGACCCAGTTCCAGTGCCCCGTACAGGCTCCGGTACGGCGCGTAGTGCCAGCTGTGTGCGCAATCCCCGTCCTCGCAACCCATCGTCGAAAGTATGGGCCGGGCCCGCGGCGCTCCTCCACCGGTTAACTGCGACTCGCTCACTCCCGCGTGACGACGGTCGACGAGGGACACCAGGTCGTGGCCAGTCCTCTCGCGGTCCTGGGGGGGCTGCGAGGACCACAAGCCCTAACCCGCTCCGGTCAGCTCTCCTCACCGACCGCCGGCCGGTACCGCTCCGCGAACGCGACGGCGTCGCCCGGCAGTCGCTCGTCAAGGACCAGGCGGAACTCCGGTTCATCCGGTGCTCCCTCGCCGAGGCCGACGTGCACCTGGACGACCTCGTTCTTGTCGGTGTGTAGCCGAGCGGCCTGGGCCGGCGCTCGCCCTGCACCGGCGGGGGTCACGCGGCCCGGCGTCCGCCTTCGGTCTGATCGCGCTCGCCGGTGCGGTGGGCTGGTGCTCCTCGCGCTCACCGCCTGACCGGGCCGGAGCCCGGCCCGCGGGAGGTGACGCTCGGATTCACGGGCGCAGGATGAGCCGGATCGGGTTGCCCTGCTTGTCGTGGACCCGCCGTACCGCCTCCTCCGCGTCGGCCAGCGGCAGCACGTCGCTGATCGAGGCGGTCAGGTCAATCCGGCCCTGAGAGGCGAGCGACACCAGTTGCGCGACGTGCTCCGCCTCCGAGCCGTAGTGGCCGAGCACGGCCTGCCCCAGGTAGTTGAACCGGGTGTCCGACGGGATGATCACCTGCTGGCCGGCGATGCCGGCGAGCACCAGCCGCCCGCGCGGCCCGAGCACCGTCAGGGCCTGCTCGCGGACCGGGGTGACGCCGGCGAAGTCGAACGCGACGTCCAGACCGCGCGCGTTGGTCAACTCCAGCAGGGCGTCCCGGAAGCCGACGTCCTTGGGGTTCAGGGCCACGTCGGCGCCGAGCATCAGCGCCCGGTCCCGGGCCGCCGGCAGCGGATCCACCGCGACGACCGGGGCAGCGCCCACCAGCAGGAGCAGCTGCACCGCGTGCGCGCCGAGGCCCCCGACGCCCCAGACCCCGACCGCCTCCGCCGGCCGGACACGGGCGGTGTCGGTCACCGCCGCCCATGGGGTGGAAACCGCGTCAGGGATGATGCAGGCGTGCTCGAACGGCAGGGCGTCGGGAATCAGCACAACGGTGTCCTCGCGGGCCAGCGCGTACTCGGCCCAGCCGCCGTCGTAGTCGACGCCCCGGGTCAGCGCGGTACCGCGCCGGTCCCGCTCCCCCGCCTGGAGCAACACCCGCTGACCCGGCTGCCAGCCTTCGACGCCCTCGCCCAGGGCGTCGATCACGCCGGCCACCTCGTGGCCTAGCGTGACCACGTCGCCGGGCAGGTTGAGCGGGGTGAGGGTGCCGTCGATCAGGTGCACGTCCGACAGGCACACCCCGGCGGCGGCCACCTTGATCCTGACCTGCCCGCGCCCCGGCTCGGGCACCGGCACCGACTCCATCCGCAGCGCCCGCTCGGTCACGTGCAGCCGCCCGGCCAGCATCTCCGCCACCACGACACCCCTCTCCCTGCGACGACCTCGACCGTGCCGCGTACCCGGGCAGGGGCACGCGATGCCGGCGGCGGCGGAAAAAGCGCCGGCCGGGGCGGATCGCCGGGGTGGCAGGCCGACGGGCCGGTAACATCCGGTCACAGAACCGGCGGAACGAGGACCACCCGTGGGCGCTCGATTCGAAGAATTGGCCTAGCGGGAGACCCCGATCGGGGAGATCAGCCTGCGCCGGCGCCGCGACCCGCCGCTCGACGTCGACGTGTACGAGGTGAAGCTCGACGACGAGTTCCTGATGTCCAGTCTCTTCCCGGTCGCGGAGATCGAACTGGCCCGGCTCGGGATGGCGCAGCTGACCGGGGACGCGCTGGACGCGGTGGTCGGGGGTCTGGGCTTGGCTACACCGCGCGGACCGCGCTCGAGGACCCGCGGCTGCGCTCCCTGGTCGTCGCGCTGAAGGCGCGAGCTCTTCCGCAGAGTGGGGCTTGAGCCGGACACCGTAGGGCTCACCGCGTCCGTCCCTCGGCGAGGATCGGATGGGCAGCAATCGGGCGAAAGGCGCGAAAGGCGCCTAAGGCCGGTGGGACTGACACGAGACGAGAAACCGGTACTGACATCCGGCTGAGAAATCTCACATGCGGGCTGCCGGCTCAGCAACTGGCTGTCCCGGCTGGAGTGCCATAAGAGTCACTATGGTGTTCGCTCCTCCAGTTTGGATCCTCGCCGGCCTGACAGCTCAACCCTTGTCCCCTTGAGCGGCTGCGGTCAGCGCGGGCCCGGGTGGTCGTGCCGGGCCAGCACCGCGTAGCAGGCAGCGAGGACGATCGCGGTCGTCAGACCGGCGCCGCCGGCGCGGGTGACGGCCAGGAACACCATTCGCTGCGGTGCCACGTCCTCGGTGGCGGCCAGGGCGGCGCCGACTGCGGCGGCGAGCGCGATGGCCGTCCAGGCCGTCACCACGAGCACCCGCTCGGCTGGCGGCCGCTGTTCGGTCGCGGTCGTGGGCGACTGCGTACGCCACCATCGGACCAGCCAGACGACGACGGCGGCGGCGCCGATGACGGTGCTCACGCGCTGCGCCCAGCGATAGCCGGCCGTGCCGAGGTGCGACTCGGTCAGCCAGCCGATGTGCGTGGCGCCCCACATCCCGTCGTGCGTGAACGAGTCCCACAGCACGTGGGTCGCCGCGCCGGCCACCAGCGAGACGACCAGCATCGCCGCGCGGCCAGCCGGCCGATGACGCTGACGCGCGGGCCGGGACAGGCGCTCGCGGAGCCGGGCCGGCGAGATGGCGGTCAGGAAGCGGGCCAGCAGCCCATGCCACAGGGCCACTGCCACCAGACCCAGCACCACGTCGACGCCGAGGACGCCGGCGAGCGAGTGGGTCAGCGTCGCCTCCAACGGCAGCGGCAGGTAGTAGGGCAGGTCGGGAACCATGCTCCCGATCACCAGGGCCGACGGCACCAGCCACGCTGACCGCGTCAGCGGCAACACGGCCGCGACGTGACTACCGGTGAACGGCACCTCGCCCCCCTCGCTCGGATGGATCCCTGGTGTGCTGCCACCGCTGGCTGGCGGTGTACAGGCCGCGCACAGCGGTGCGGCTCTGTCGCCGCAGGGGTCAGCCGCGCATGGAGCCGGTGCTCTTGCCGGCGGGATCCATTGCGACGCAGGTGACATTATGGTCACCTCTGATCCACGCTCGCTGCGTCGGATAGAGGACGAAGAGTTCAAAAGATTCAAAGTCCGCCGTCGGGGCGTAGGACTCGAAACGGTCGTGGCAGCCCTGGTCCGCCTTCTCCAACACGTGCCCCTCGCCGGGCCAGTCCCTTCCCGACAACGCGAAGGCGGCGAAGACCTCGCCCTCGTGTGGTTGCGCACAGGGAACCGCCGGCAGACTGAGAACGTTGTCGCTGTCTTCCAGGTCGTTGACACAGTCGCCCGGCCGCAAATGCCGGGCACTCACCGAACCGCCGTCGGTTAGCTCGCCGGAGGGGTCGCGGTCGGCACCCGACGCGATCGCCACCACGATCAGTGCGGCCAGGCCCAGCACCCAGACACCGGAGAGCACCAGGCCGGCGATCGCCAGCCCTTTGCCGCGGTAGGGTCGGGTACGCATCTGGACGAGCGCGACGATGCCGAAGATCACGCTGAGCAGGACCCCACCAATGACCCCCAGCACCAGGGAGGCCACCGCGAAGCCGTTGATGCCCGGGTCGGGGGTCACCGGCTGGTAGGGCTGGTACTGCGGATACGGCCGGTAATGCGACCTCTCGTCGCCAGACGGCGCGGACGGGTAAGGCGGCAGCGCGGGTTGACCGGGCGGATCGAGTTGGGCCACGGCGGGGACCATATCAACGATCTTGGGCAGGAGCAGACCCACTGTGATCTGTGGAAGGCGCCCGACTGGGGTGGCGCTTAGGTGCTGAGTAGTTTCAGCTGGGGTCACCAACCAGCCGCCACAGATTGAAGATCAAGTTAGGCCATGTCTACCATTTCTTCGATGATCGCGGCCCACCAGGCGCCTTCCCTGGTTGCCGGCTCATCCACCCGAACAAGCTCTCGACGGACGCTTTCCGCACGGTCACAACAGCGCCGTCCCTCCTCCACCTCGGCGAGACGGGCCATCTCACCCACATGCTGGAGAAAGACCGCGAAACGGCCGACGTCGCGGTTCATGAAGGTGACTTCGGGCGAGCCATCTTCCACCGGGACGACAGACCACACCGATCCCTCAGCGAGGTCGATCTGAACCTCGCAGAGGCCGTGCCAGGCGCGCCCGATCGCTAGCCGTGACGGAGAATCTGGTGAAAGGCTGGCCCTCTCGATTGGATAGGCCTCGAAGAGAACCTCCACCTCGCGCGGCAGTTCCACCTCAAGCAGCCCTGAAGCCCCCGACGGGACAACCCCACCGAAGATCCGGCGCAGGTCTGACTCCGAGTACCGGACGATGTCCCGCATCTCCTAAGAACCTCCACCTGAGACCCGTGGAACTGGCGCCGATAAGTGGAGCGTCGGCGAGAACTATCGCGCAAAGACCGATCCATATACCCCAGCCCACGTCTACAGACAGCCCGGATCGTGGAATGATCGAAGGCGATCGCGCTTCATCCATCCGCTGACGACTTCCACATCGGTGCTGGCCTGAATGGTCGCCGTTCTTGCTGAACCAGGCAAGGGCCACGCCTGGACGTCGCGCCACTGCTGGTTCACCAGGAAGACTGACAGTGCATCGCCGCCAGCGTGGCCACATACACGAGCGGCACGATCGAGCTCAACGTCCGGCACTTTCAGCTGCGCCAGTTCCTCCGGGCCGCCCCAGTGGCACTCGCAGTTGTACTCGTTGGGATGAGCAGCCACGCCGCGGAAAGTGGCCGCGATGCGCTTCAGTGCGACGTCAAGGCGAACCCGTTCGGGCGCCCGTCGGGGATTCGTCATGGGAGTTCACGTTTGAGGACTCCGGCAGCCTGAGATGGCCGAAGATCGCTACCCTCCTGGGCCAAGTGCCAGGTCGCCATGGTCGATCTCCCCAACATGCGCCGTCCCGACCGACCGAGCAGAGTCTTCGCGGTTGCGACCCCGCCCAGGGGCTCGGTGGGCTAGGCGTCGGCCAGCAGCAGCATCCCCGCGTCAGTAGGTGCAGCAGCCGGTAGCCGGTCTCCCCAACGGTGTCCGGCCCGAACCCAGCAGCGCCCGGGTGCCGCACTCGACCAGCACACACAATCGCAGCATCGGGTAGCCCCACTCGTAACGCGGCCCCCGGCGTCGGCGGTAGACCGTCTCGACGGCGCCGGCGGCCGGTACCCGCAGCAGGGTGCCGTCGACGGCGACCACCCGCCGGCCCCGCCAGAACACCCCTGGCGTGTGCGGGGTACCCACCGGCCCGGCGACCGCCTCGAACAACGCCCGCAGCGGCGCCGGGCCCACTCGCCGGCGCGCCTTCGACAACGCCGACACGCCCACCCGCGTGGTGACAGACTCCTGCTGCAACGGAACTCCTCTCGCCGAATCGTTCTTGGTCGAACTTCGACATAGAGGAGTTCTGTTGTTTATGCAACCGCAGGGCTTGACACACCGGTCACAGCCTTAACTCCACGGCGTTGTGCCTGGCAAGTCGAGCGATCATGAGCGGCGGTCAGGCGTGGGCGGGCTGCATCGCCTCGGCGAGCAGGGCGACCGAGCGCAGGCGGGCCTCGCCGGTGGCGTGGTGGGCGACGATCAGCTCGTCGGCGCCCGCCTGCCGGACGAAGGCCTCGAGGTAGTCGCGCACCTCGGCGGGTGTGCCGAGGGCGGAGTACTGCAGCATCTGGTCGACGTGCGCGCCCGCGCCCTGGGCCAGGAGCTGGTCGGCCTGCTCGTCGGTGAAGCTCTGCCCGCGCCCGAACAGGCCCGTGGCGAACGCCCGGCGGGTGGCCTGGAACTGCTCGCGGGCGGCGGCGGCGGTGTCCGCGGCGACGACGTTGACCCCGGCGATCACGTACGGCCGGTCGAGCTGCTCGGACGGGCAGAACTCCCGCCGGTACGCGGCCACGGCCGCCTCCAGGGCCTGCGGCGCGAAGTGCGAGGCGAACGCGTACGGCAGGCCGAGCGCGGCGGCCAGGGTCGCGCCGAACAGCGACGAGCCGAGGATGTACAGCGGGATCTCGGAGCCTTTACCCGGCACCGCGTCCACGCCGGGGATGCGCGACCGCCCGGCGAGGTAGGCCTGCAGCTCCAGCACGTCCTGCGGGAACGCCTCGGCCGACTGTGCGTCGCGGCGCAGGGCGCGCATGGTGTTCTGGTCCGAGCCGGGAGCACGGCCCAGGCCCAGGTCGATGCGCCCCGGGTACATCGCGTCGAGGGTGCCGAACTGCTCGGCGATGGTCAGCGGCGTGTGGTTGGGCAGCATCACCCCGCCCGCGCCGAGCCGGATCTTGCGGGTGAACGTGCCGACGTGCGCGATCAGCACGGCGGGCGCCGAGGAGGCGATCGTCGGCATGTTGTGGTGCTCGGCGTACCAGACGCGCTGGTAGCCGTGCTCCTCGGCGGTGCGGGCGAGCTCGACGCTGGCCGCGATGCTGTCGCGCGCGGTCTCGCCGGGGCCGATGCGGGCCAGGTCGAGGATGGAGAGCGGAGTGGGCATGCGGCGGTCCTTCTGACTCGAGCGGGCACCGGCGGGCCGTGCCGGATCAGGCCGGCGTGACCAGGCTCGGTCCGCCGGCCGGACCCGGTGGACCCGGTCGGCGTGAAGCGGAGCACTTGCTCCGCCTTCCCTCCGACGGTAGCACCGAAACGGAGCAACCGCTCCGGTAGGATGTGTGCATGACATCACCAGCCACCCGCAGCGACGCCGCCCGCAACCGGGGCCGGCTGCTCGACGCCGCGGCCGGGCTGATCGCCGAGCGCGGCAGCGACGTCGACGTGCGCGAGATCGCCCGCCGGGCCGAGGTCGGCATGGGCACCCTCTACCGCCACTTCCCCACCAAGGAGGCGCTGCTCGACGCGGCGCTGGAGCACGTGTTCACGTCGTGGGCCGAGCAGGCGGCAGCCGCGCTGACCGGCCGGGCCTGGCCGGATCTGAGCCGGTTCCTCGGCGACGCGCTGACCCGGCAAACGGCGTCCCCCGGCCTGCTCGACGCGTACTGCCAGGCGCTGCCCAGCCAGGCCGGCAACACCGCCCGCCAGCACTGCCGCCAGCAGGTGGGACCGCTGATCGCGGAACTGGTCCGCGCCGCGCGGGAGGCCGGCGAGCTGCGCCCCGACGTCACCGCCGAGGACGTCTCGCTGCTGCTCGTCGCGCTGGGCCGGATCGCCCCCGTGGTCCCCGAATCCGCCTGGCGCAGAGTGCTCCAGGTGGCCCTGGACGGCCTGCGCGCGACCGCGGCCACGCCCATGCCCATGCCCATGCCCGCCCAATGATCCACCGACTGAGAAGAAACTCGGGCCGTGACCACGTGCGCGGCAGCATCCCGGCGTAGCCGGGACGAGGGCATGGCGGTGGGCTTGCCGTGTCGGTGCGGGGTGAGCCTGCGGCCCCACCTGCGGGTCAGGTTCGGCCCGAGCCTTGATCACCGCGATTGGTCGTGGACCGCGCGGAAGTAGTGCGGCACCCCTCTGACAGCGGCCAGACCAGTCCGTGGTCCGTCGTACCAGTCCATCTCCACATAGACGGGATCGAAGTCATCGCCTGTGCAGGGCTCGTCGATCGGGTTGGCCATTGGGGAAGGCTACCGAAGCCGCCCATGCTGAACCGCCGCCCGTGCTGGATGTACATGAGGGGGATCTGCTCGCGGCGTGGATCGACCGCAAGACGCCGAGAACCCGCCGTCGCGGTCCTGCCGCGCCGGTCGGGCCGCGGTTCGCGTTCTACGGACGGGTATCCACGAGGGACTATCAGGATCCAGTGTCATCGCGTCGGTGGCAGCTAGACGTCGCGACGGAGCTGATCGCCGGTCGGGGCCGGATCGTGGTCGAGTTCTTCGACGTCGGCCGCACCCGTGAGCTGTCATGGGCCCAGCGGCCGCAGGCCGCCGCGCTGCTGGCCGCACTCGCCGGTCCCGATCGCGGGTTCGACGCGGTCGTGGTCGGCGAGTACGCGCGGGCGTTCTCCGGCAGCCAGCTGAGCCGCCTCGCGGAGACACTGCGTCACCACGGCGTCGAAATGTGGATCCCCGAAACCGATGGGCCGGTCGACTTCGACGACGTGACTCACAAGGCGCTCATGATGATGCTGGGCGCTCAGGCCAGACGCGAGGTCCAACGGGCCCGGTTCCGCACGACTATGGCGATGCAGGCGCAGGCCCGCGAGCAGGGCCGCTACCTGGGCGGCCGGCCGCCCTACGGGTACCGGCTCGTTGACGCGGGACCCCACCCCAACCGCGCTCACGCGCAATGGGGCCGTCGCCTGCACCGGCTTGAGCCGGACCCGGACACCGCCCCGCACGTGGCATGGATCTTCGCCCAGCGGCTGGCCGGGCGCAGCATCGCCGGCATTGCCCGGGCGCTCAACGAGATGGGAGTGCCGTGTCCCTCGGCCGCCGACCCCGTACGCAACCCGCACCGCCCCGGCGACGCGTGGCGGCTGCGGACCGTGGCGGCGATCCTGGCCAACCCGCGCTACACCGGACGACAAGTGTGGAACCGGAAGCGCAGCGACCGGGAACGCACACAGGACGACCTACCCGGCCTGCTCCAGGCGCGGCGGCTTGCCGCCCGTACCCAATGGGCGCTGTCGACCAAGCCCGCGCATCCTGCCCTGGTCAGCGAGCAGGACTTCCTCGCCGCGCAAGCCGTCAGCGCTCTGCCCCAGGCTGCGGACGGAACCAAGCGCACGTACCTGCTGGCCGGGCTGTTGCGCTGCGCGTTGTGCGGACGCAGCCTGGAATCGCAGTGAAGCCACGGCAACCGTTGCTACCGGTGCCGACACGGTCACACCACCGCCCACCAGCCGACCGCACGACAGGTTGCCAACCCGCACCTGCGCGAGGACGTCATCATCGCCCGCGTCCTCGCGCAGCTTCCACATATCAGCAGCGATGACCTCCAGGCCCGGCGTCACCTCGCGCACGTCCAGGCCACCAACGAACCAGGCGAGCTTGCCCGACTCCTGCGTGCCTACGCGATCACGATCATCTGCGATCAGCGGAGCGTTGCACTGGAAAGCGACAGTCATCGTCAGTCGTAAATGCTTCGCAGGGGTTTGCGTGTCCGAGCGACACGAACCATTGCCCCACCGCCGATGACGATCGGCAAGACTCTGAGACTTACACAAGGCTAACTGCTTCGTGACCTCTTCGGGTCCGCCGAAGAGGTCACCGTGCAGGAACCCCTGGTCAACGCGCTGCCTGTGGGATCGCAGTCTCAGGTCCCGGGACGTATACCGCACCTGCGCGACTGGCCGCAGAGCCAGGCATCGATTCAGCAGCGATGATTCCGGCCGGCCCAGG
The DNA here is from genome assembly GCF_049844475.1 of Micromonospora sp. DT47. Lineage (NCBI taxonomy): Bacteria > Bacillati > Actinomycetota > Actinomycetes > Micromonosporales > Micromonosporaceae > Micromonospora > Micromonospora sp. DT47. The sequence continues at coordinate 25,344 of NZ_JBNCLC010000017.1, forward strand.
TGCTCAACGGACCAACGCGCGCACGCCGTACGGCAAGCAGCGCCAACTTGACCACTTCGACCTTCACTGGGAGGTCAAGGGCCATCAGTTCGCCGCATCGTTGCTGCTCAACGCCTCGGCGCGCGCCGCCGCTCTTCAGGAGCTGGTGCTTATCCGGTGGTGGTTAGCACCAGCTCCTGAAGGAGCTGTGACCTGGTTTAGCGCGCCACGCTCTTGAGCAGCTTCAGCGCCTGCCCCTGGTTGCCGGTGAGCAGTGTGTGGTCGGCGTCCGCGATGAGCTGTGCCCAGTTGGCGGGTGCCCGGCCGGCGATGACCGCCTCCTGTGCCTCGTCCCGTGCCAGCGAAACGGGGTCGCCCGGGAAGCGCGGCCCGGTCCGCAGACCCCAGCCGAACGGGTACAGCGGCTGGTAGTCAGCATCGCCAACATTGATCGGCACCTGAGCCGCGTCCCGAGGCCAGCTCAGTGGCAGCTGACCGGTGAAGGGGCGCTTGCCGAAGAGCACGTCGGCAACCCCGGCGCCCTCGCTGCCCGGCAGCCACGATGCGACGAGAGCATCGATCTGGCCGAGCTGGTCGGTGACGAGCTGTGGCCGGCCGGAGACGACGAGAACGACGCAGGTGCTGATCTCGGCGCATACCTTGTCGATGACCGCACGGTCACCAGCTTGCAGGGCGAGCGACTTCTCCTCCTGCTGCGGCTGGGAGCACCAGCCGCATTCGGGTCCGCCGATGTCCCCGTACCCCTCTGAGTAGGATGACTCACCGACCACCACGACCCCGACGTCGGAACCGGTGGTCGGCGCCGATGCGTCGGCGCTGTAGGTGACCGTCGCACCGGGAGCGACCTCGCGGATTCCCTCGAGGATCGTGGTGCCGGGGATGGCATCGCCTGAGGTGCCCTGCCAGGTGATCGTCCAGCCACCGGCCTGGTGGCCGATGTTGTCCGCATTGCGGCCGGCCACGTAGACCTTGGCGCTGGGGCGCAGCGGCAGCGCGTTGCCCGCGTTCTTCAGCAGTACCTGCGACTTCGCCACGGCCTCCCGGCCGATCGCCCGATGCGCCGCGCTGCCGACCCTGTCGATGTTGTCGGCCGACGCGTACGGGTGCTCAAACAGCCCGAGCTCGAACTTCTTGTGCAGGATTCGCCCTACCGCGTCGTCGATTCGCTCCTGGCTGACCCGTCCCGCGGTGACCTCGGCGAGCAGCAGCTCCTGGAACTGCGGCGCGTTGTTGGGCTGCATGAACATGTCCGTGCCCGCGTTGACGCCCACCCGGACCTTGTACGCCGTCAGCCCCCCATTCGTCGGCTCGGCCGGATCGGGGATCTGGTGGATGCCCTCCCAGTCGGAGATGATGAACCCATCGAACCCCATCTCGCCCTTGAGCACGTCGGTCAGCAGTTCCTGGTGGGCGTGCATCTTGACCGGGTTGCCGAGCCCGTCCTCCGTCCAGTCCACGCTGGAGTAGGACGGCATGACGCTGCCCACGCGGTGATTGCGTAGCGCCGGGCCATAGGGGGCGAGGTCGATGCGGGCAAAGTCGGAACGGTTCGTCACCGTGATGCCCTGGTCGATGGTGTAGCGCTGCGACCACCACGGCTGGCTTGCGTTGGCCGCGGCGATGGCGGTGTTGTACTGGGTGTCGCCGTCACCGGCGAAGTGCTTGGCCGTGGCGAGCACCCGGTCGTCGTTGTCGAGCTGACCCTTGCGGCCCTGGAGACCATCGATGATCGTGGCCATCTGAGCCGCCAGTGCTGGGTCCTCGCCGAAGCTCTCGTAGCTGCGGCCCCACCGCTCGTCGCGGGAGACGCAGACGCAGGGTGAGAAGTTCCAGGGGATGCCGGTCGCGCGTACCTCGGTGGCGGTGGCGTGGCCGATCCGCTCCGCCAGCTCCGGATCGCGGGTGGCGCCCAGCCCCACGTTGTGCGGGAAGATGGTGGCTCCGTAGACGTTGCCGTGCCCGTGTACGGCATCGATCCCATAGATCAGCGGGATCGCGAGGCGGGTGCTGAGCGCCTGCGCCTGCAGCTCGTTGACCATCGCCACCCAGGCCGCCGGGGTGTTCTGCGCGGGGGTGGATCCACCGCCGGAGAGCACAGAGCCAAGGCCCCACTGGGCGACGCGGGTGGGATCGCTGGCGACAGCGCTCCGCTCGGCCTGCGTCATCTGGCCGATCTTCTCCACAAGCGTCATCCGGCCGAGCAGGTCGGCGACCCGGCTACCGGTCGGCTGCGACGGGTTGAGATAGACAGGACGCTCGGCCCTTGTCTCGGCAGCCGAGGCCGCCGAGACCGGGGCCAGCGACGCGGTGACGGCGACGACGATGCTCATCGCGGCGAGCGTGCGCCGTCGTCGTATGGGTGATGATCGGATCTCCATCTAGGAACCTCCTCGTCCACGGGAATCGGCTGAAGGCTATGATGTACTTCATACACAGGTCAATATAAGTCGTGGAGGAAGCTGCTCGAGGCAGCGCAGCGTCGATGACCACGGTGGACGCGACGGGACCTGCGAGGGCGCTGTTGCGTTGGGGGACCGGCGGACATGTTGAACCTTGCCCCTGCCGAAAACCCCATCCGCCCTGGTGAGGGCCGGTGTGGCGTGTCGGTGATGTAGGCCCGGTTGCTGGGCGCTGGGCCTGGGCGTAGCTGGTGATCGATGCGGCATGATGGGCTGCCGTGCTGCTGCGACTGGCGTACTTGGGTGTGACGAATGCGTTCGCGGTGCTGCGCCTGCTGCCAATGAGCAATCGGGACAATGACGTGGAGATCCTTGCCCTGCGCCATCAGATCGCGGTGCTGGAACGTGTGGGGCTCGTAAAGCCGGTTCGGCTACGCTGCCTGCGAATACTCGTTGATCAACCCGCCGAGGATCGGGCGCCGTCGGACCCAGGCGGCGGTCAAGTCAGTGACTCCCGACGGCGGGTTGGGCGGCTGCTGGCCGAGCGATCGATGTGGGCGGTGGCCGTTGTAGTGGGCCGTGTACTCGGCGAGGACGGCCGCGAGGTGGCGCTCGCCGACGATGAGCATCCGGTCGGTGCACTCCCGGCGTACGGTGCCCACCCACCGCTCGGCGAACGCGTTCGCCCGGGGTGCCTGCGGCGGGGTCTTGATCACGTCGATGCCTCCGGCGGTGAACACGGCGTCGAAGGTGTTCGTGAACTTCTTGTCGCGGTCGCGGAGCAGGAACCGCAGCCCAGCCGCACGTTGGTCGAGGTCCATCAGTAGGTTCCGTGCTTGCTGCGTCACCCAGGCGCCGGTTGGATGCGCGGTCACTGCGCCGAGGTGAACCTTCCGGGTGGCGATCTCGACGAAGAACAGCACGTAGATCCGCTTGAGCAACACCGTGTCGACGGTGAAGAAATCACAGGCCAGGATCGTGTGGGCCTGGGCGGTCAGGAACTGTTTCCAGGTCGGTCCGGACCGCCGGGGTGCCGGGTCGACCCCGGCCTGGTTGAGGATCTTCCACACCGTGCTGGCCGCCACCGGGTAGCCCAAGCCGACCAGTTCACCCTGGATGCGGCGGTGCCCCCACGACGGGTTCTCCGCCGCGAGTCGCAGCACCAGGTCACGGACCTGCTTGTCGACCGGTGGCCGGCCCGGCCGGGCATGCGGGTACGTCCATCGTCGGGCGACGAGTTCACGGTGCCACCGCAGTAGCGTGGCCGGGGTGACGAAGAATACCGACCAGCGAGGGCGGGGCAGTAGCCGCGACAACACCGCCAGCACCACCCGGTCGGCCGGTTCGAGGACGGGGCGGGTCACCTGTCGGCGCAGCACCGCCACCTGATGGCGGAGCACCAGAATCTCCACATCCTTGGCCCCACCGTCGCGGGTGATCTGGGACAACATCTGCAGGATCTGGCGAAGCAGCAGGTACAGCAACCACGCGCTCATGGCCACGAGCATGACGGCTGCGCAGGGCTCGAGCTCGCACAGAACCGCACTTCAGACAGCCGAACCGAATATTCGAGCCCCACAGCGCCGAGCGGCCCGGTGCCACCGGATCCTCCCGGCTCCTTCCTGGCCATCCAGCAGGTGGGCTGGTCATCCCGGCAGGAGAACCGTCTGCGTGCCAACCGCGTGGGTGTTCCTTCGCGTCCGCCGTCCGCCGTGTGTCGTCCGCCGTGCGCCTACCGCTCCCGGACGGCGTAGGTGAGGTGCGTCACCCTCGGGGAGGGCTCCGCGCGGACCGGCGCCAGGGCCACGCGGCCCGCGTCCACGCCCTCGAACAGGCGGATTCCGGAGCCGAACAGCACGGGTGAGAGCGCGATCGAGAACTCGTCGATCAGGCCGGCGTTCACGTACTCCAGGATCGTCGCGCCGCCGCCCGCGATGCGGACGTCGCGGTCGCCGGCGGCCTCGCGGGCCTGGTCGAGCGCGGGCTCGATGCCGTCGTTGACGAAGTGGAAGGTGGTCCCACCCGGCCGCTCCCAGGGGTCACGCTTCTCGTGCGTCACGACGAACACCGGCGTGTGGAACGGCGCCTCCTCCGGCCACATCTGCTCGCCGGCGTCGAACATGCGCTTGCCCATCACGCTCGCGCCGGTGCGCTCGAACGTCTCCCGCACGATGTCGTTGTCGCGCCCTTCCTCGCCGCCCTCGCCGAGCTTCAGGTTCTCCCGGAGGAAGCGCTGCGGGAATATCCACTGCTGCAGTTCCATCCACTGCTGCCCCATCAAGTCCTCGAGGGACTCGGGCGCGATGAAACCGTCCAGCGACATCGACACGCTGAAGAACACCTTCCCGGCCATCAGCCCTCAGCTCCCTTCCGAACGATCTCGGTGACGTAGCCAGCCAGCTTGCTCAGGGTCTGCTGGCCGCCCTCGATCGCGTGGTACTTCTCGACCGCCTCGTCGCGCAGCTCCTTGGTGGGGAACACCGTGCGCATCACGATCCGGGTCGCCGCCCCGTCGGGCGCGAACGTCAGGACCGACTCGAAGGCGTTCGGGTCGCCGCGGGACTCACCGTGCAGCAGCGCGATCCCCTCCGGCGGGACGATCTCGGTCCAGGAGATCCACTCCTGGTAGTCCGTCCCGTCCGGCCCGTGCATCACAAAGTCCCACTCCCCGCCGACGCGGAACTCGAACGACCGCGTGGTGGTGGTGAACCCCTCCGGCCCCCACCACCGCGACAGGTGCCGCACCTCGGTGAACGCCTCGAACACCAGCTCCCGTGGGGCGTCGATGACCCGGGAGATCACGATCTCGCGGTCAGCCGTCGCGGACTGCGCCGGCGCTCCTCGTCCCATCTCGCTCATCAGCTACTCCTCCTGCCTTGCCTGCTTCAGGTCCTGCACGTACGCGTCCAGCCGGTCGAAGCTCTCGTTCCAGAACCGCTCGAACCCGCCGGTCCACTCGTGGACCGGTCGCAGCCCGCGGGCGTCAAGGCCGTACAGGCGCTGCTTGCCTGCCTTGCGGTCTCGCACCAGCCCGACCTCCCGGAGCACCCGCAGGTGTTTGGACGCCCCCGGCTGGGTCATCCCCAGTTCCTGGGCCAACTCGGTCACCGGCCGCTCACCCGCCCGCAGCAGCACCAGGATCTCCCGGCGCTGCGACTCGGCGATCGCGTTGAAGACGTCCGACGTCGTCGCTGCTCGTGCCATGGACGCCATCATATACCGTTATCGGCATGCGTCAAGCCGGGAGGAATCAAGCGGGTCTTGTCAGATGACGATCATGACCCTTGTCACCTGACTCGGCTCAGGCTAGTGCGCACCTCGTCAGTTGATCTGGGCCAGCGCCTCGCGTAGGTCAGACGGGAGTGGGTCTCGGCGGTCAGGGTGTGGGCGCCGACCCTGATCTGTACCGTGCGGTAACGCCGCGCGGTGCGCACGAAACGCTTGATGGACCAGCCGGTCGCGTTCTCGACGAACCTGGTGACCGCGAGCGCGGCGAACACGATGGTCAGATGGGCCTCGATGGACTCGTCCGACGCGGAGGGAAACCAACAGACACCGCCGAGCCCGGAAACCGCAAGGTAAATCCGGACACTCTCACCCGGCGCCGTCCGGACCTACCCTGCGAGTCGCTGGTCGGCGCCTTGATCATCCGCAACCTTGAACCGGACGCGACAACCGTGGCCGGTGTCCTTTCCGGATGAGGATGGCGATGTTCGAGGGTAATTGGCGGGACTGGTGGCGGAAGTTCGGAGGTAGGCGGCGGGCCTTCGACAACCAGCCCGGAGAGGCCGGGGCACTGTCTCGGTGCCAGCCGCTGACCGAGGTATGGCTTCGCCATGCTGCGATCACGCCACAGGCCGAAGCCCTTGACTGCACGGCCTTGGCCTTGAGGCGAGTGGCTCCGTGGCGTCCGGCCACGGAGCCTCCGCGGAAACCCGTTGGCGGACCACGGCGACCACTGCTACTTTTCCGGCGGCCGTGCGAGAGATCGAGGAGGTGGTACCCGTGAACGCAGTATCGACATGGGTGCTCCCCTCCGGGGTCACGGTCGGGCGATAGGTCGTCCGGGAGCGCCGTTCACGAGCACCCGAAAGGCACGACCATGCGATTCACTTCCGAACAGCGCCTCGACGACGGCGTCCTCGAACGCGGGTTCACCCTCGGCGAGATCCCCGGCATCCTGTGGACGCCCGGATTCGCATCCGCACCGGCCCCGCTGATCCTGATCGGCCACCCCGGCGGACTGCACAAGATGTACCCCCGACTGGTGGCCCGGGCCCGGCACTCCACGGCGGAGGGCTTCGCCGCGGCCACCATCGAGCTCCCCGGGAGCGGTGACCGGCCCCGTTCCGCCGCCGCCGAGGAGGCCCGCGCCGACCTGCGCCGGGCGCTGGAGGCCGGCGAGCCGGTCGACGACGAGATCGTCGACCGGCTCGTCCTCCCGCTGGTCGAGAAGGCGGTCCCGGAATGGCGGGCCGCCCTGGACGCCCTCCTTTCGCTGCCCGAGATCGGCGGCCCGGTCGGGTACTCGGGAGGGGTGATCGCCATCGGCATCCGGCTGGCGGTGGTCGAGCCGCGCATCTCGGCCGCCCTTCTGTTCGCCGGGAGTTTCGTGCCCCGCACCATGTTCGAGGAGGCCCGACAGGTCACCATTCCGCTGCAGGTCCTGCTGCAGTGGGACGACGAAGGAAACGACCGGCAGATGGCCCTGGACCTGTTCGACGCCTTCGGCTCCAAGGAGAAGACGCTGCACGCCAATATGGGCGGGCACACCGGCGTCCCGCAGTTCGAGGGGGACGACGGGAACCGGTTCTTCGCCCGGCACCTGAAGTGAGGCCGGGCCGTCAGGCCGGCAGCAGACGATAGGAGCTGTCGGCCAGGATGCCGCTCATCGAGGACAGGTCCCGGCCATCCTCGATGGCGGTGGCCAGCAGATGCACAACCGCCCCGACCGCGGCGGTCTCAGCCATCGGCGGTACCGGCCGGTCGGGGCGGTGCGGGCTGCGTTGCTGATTCCGCCATCTTGGTCCGAACAACCCAGTGGTCATCCGCAGTTCAGCACCGAGAGGCGGCGGCCCGCCGGTGTGGTTTATCTAGAGCCCGAGCTCCGCGCCTGGCCCTGCGGCCCGCGGGGTAACGCGTACCGCCGAGCTGTCCGCCCTCGTGCCGCCGTCAGTGTTAGCGCGGCGGGATCACTTCCACCCCGTGACCTGCGCGTTTGGTGATCTATCTTCATCTGATGGACGGTTCCTTCGTTCGACGTAAGCGACGGCGGGTGGTTTGGGAGTGGATCGTGCTGAGGCGCCGGGCGTGGCCGGGCTGCACCAGTCGAAGGGGTATCCGTTGCGTCCGGAGGAACCGCTACCCTGCCGCCGCGACACGGAGTGGCAGACGACGGCGCCGCGCCGGGCACGCGGCGGCGGACGAATGCGCCCACTGCCCTTCCTGGTCGCCCCAAACCGGGTACCGACGCCGTCCGGTTGCTCACGCGAGTTGAATGTGTCGCGTGATCGTATGGCTCAACGGCACCCACGGTGCGGGCAAGACGACGACCAGCCTGCTCGTGCAGCAACTGATTCCGGATTCCCGGGTATTCGACGCCGAGAAGGTCGGCGAGACACTCATGGACATCTCGCCGGGGCTGCCAAGCACGGACAACTTCCAGCACTGGCCGCCGTGGCGGCAGCTCGTCGTCGAGACCGCTCGCCGCGTACTCGACTACACCGGCGGCACCCTGGTGATGCCCATGACTGTGCTGGTCGAGCAATACTGGCGCGAGATCAGCACGGGCCTCGCCCGACATGCCATCCCGGTAAGGCACTTCGTCCTCCACGCTGACCAGGACACCCTCCGCGGGCGTATCGAGGCGGAACACTCCGTTGCCTCCCCGTTCCGCCTCAGATACCTCGAGCCCTACGCCGAGGCGGCCTGCACCTGGCTGCATGCCGAGGCCGAGGTCGTCGACACCACGCACCTCACGCCCGCGCAGGCCGCCCTGCAGATCGCCCTCCTAGCTACCGGGGGAGGCTCACCTGGGCCTGCTGAACGCCGAAACGACTCGGAGCTTGGGCTGACTGTCGAGCCCGAGTTCGTAGTGTCCGCGGCGGACATTCTGCATGAACGCGTGTCCGGCGATGATCACCTGTGCGGTTGAGGCGGTCCGGAGCCCACGCATGGGTCGTAACCGGTGCTTGAGCTGGCTGTGATCGGCCTCGATCGGATTGTTCGCGTGCCGCTCGACGTGGTGCCAGGCCGAGGGGATCAGGTCGTCGAGCACCGCTGGGTAGACCGGGGCGGCGTCGGTGACGACCTCGCTGGGCGTCACCTTCAGCATCCGCAGCGCCCGCCGGAAGAACCGCCGGGCCGCGGCGGCATCACGGCGGGCCGAGACGAGCACGTCAATGACCTGCCCGTGCTGGTCGACCGCCCGGTAGACGTACCGCCAAACCCCGTTGACCTTCACGTACGTCTCGTCGACAGACCCCCGGTCACCGGGCGAGTGGCGAGCGAACCGGGCCGCGTCCGCCAGCAACGGGGTGAACCGTTGCACCCACCGGAACACGGTGACGTGGTCGACCTCGACACCGCGCTCAGCCAGGAGTTCCTCCACGTCCCGGTAGGAGAGGTTGTAGCGCAGGTACCAGCGGACCGCGACGACGATCGCCTCTGCGGGGAACCGGAACCCGGTGAACGCCGACCTCGGAGGCGACCAGGGACGACCAGGACTCGACAGCTTCACCCGTCAAACCTGCCTCGATCCCTGGACACGGACAACGCAACAGACCCCTCGGGGACGTGCGCAAGGTGGTCGTCTCGCGCCAGCCGCTGGAGTTCTCCTGGCGCAACTCCGAGCTGATCAAGGGTGACCTTCTCGATGCCGTCACCTCGCTCAAGGCCGATGCCGGCATCAGAGGCATCCTCATCCCCGGGTCGATCTCCGTGGTGCAGCAACTGCTCGCCGCGGGGCTGGTCGATGAGCTGCGCCTGCTGGTGCATCCGGTGGCGGCGCGTAAGGGCCGCAAGCTGTTCGACCAGGGCGACGCGCCGTACCACCTGAGAATGACGGCGACGGAGGCGTTTCCGACGGGCGTGATCCGCGTGATCTACTCGCCGACCGCGGCACCCACCAAGGTCCGCTACGACGAGGTCAAGGACCAGGTACCCGGAGGGAAATAGCCGCCTTTGCGGGGAGGATCGCCGCATCGGCGCCACATCCGTCGGTCAGCACGGATGGGTTCCGGCACCTAAGGGCCCACGTCCGCACATCAGCATTGCGCGCGTTCGACCAGGCTGTCGCAGCGCCCGACTCCGACGGATCAGTTGAGGCTCAGCGATCTTTCGGCCGGACAAGGAAGGCGAGGTGGGTGGCGATCGGGCCGTTAGCAACTCCCGTTCGCTCAAGGTCGAGCCGTGTGAGCTCAGGGGGGTCGAAGAGGCGGGAGCCCGCGCCGATGAGGATTGGCGCCAGATGGATCCGCAACTGGTCGACGAGCCCTGCTCGTAGGCACTGCTGTGCGATGTCAGCCCCGCCCATGACGCAGACGTTTTTGCCGGCTGCGATTGTTCTCGCTTCCTTGACTGCTTGATCCACGCCGTCTGTGACGAAGGTGAACGTGGTGGGGCCCTTGGTGAGCGTGGCCTTGGCGCGTTGGGTGACGACGAAGCACGGCGTGCCGAACGCGCCGTCGTCGCCCCATAGATCAATGCCCACGTCGAACGTCCGTCTGCCCATCACGAACGCACCCGTCGTCGTGAACATCTCCTGCACGGCTTGCCCATCCGCGTTAGGGCCATCGCTGCCCCCGGTGTTTGTGATCCAGTCGTGGAGGTGCTCGGCGCCCTCACCGAGGGGACTCGTCACACCGACGTTACGGCCGGCCGTAAAGCCGTCCAGGGACATGGTCATGTTGACGACTACCTGCGTCATTCGTCTGGTTCCTTCCAGAATCCTGCTCGGCTGGTGCCGCTTTCGAAAGTGGAGACTGGCGGCCAGCGACGAACTCATCGGTCGGCGGCGACGCCACTGGCGACGGCTGGCGAGCCGTGGACCATCAGGCGGCCTGCGCTGCCAGAACTGTCCTCACCGGACGCGCGCTCATGCTGCGCTCAGGGTAGTACCACACCGCCGCTCCGCCTATCCCACACCTCTTGCGCTGACGACGGAAGCGCCTTGCAGGCGCGCACACGTACGACCTAATAGGAGAGGTCGGCGGGTACCAGTGGCAATTGCCCCCATCGACCGCCCCTATTCCCCTACTGAGCCCTTTCATCCTGTCATGGCAGGTGAGGCGGCATGGGCGGTGGCGGCGTGTCGATGCTCCATGTAGGACGGGACTCCCGGTAAGACAGCAGTCGACCAAGATCCGGTGCCCCAACCGGGAGCCTCGCTGGGTTGTCTTACCCTGCCGCGATTCCGCTGTCCACCCGAACCCTGCGCGTGCGGGGTTGTCGAGGGTGATGGCGTGGATCCGCTCGTCAACAGACAGCCTGGTCAGTTACGGACACGAGATGCCGAGGCCCTCATCTTTGCGCTTTGCCGTCGTGGTCGCCTCGGCGTACACATCTGCCGCCTGACGTATGTTGATCGGGGAGAATATGTCTGTGGGACTGGTGTTCTTTGGAAGTTCCTGCATTAGGTCCACGAAGATTGTCAATCGGTCGAGCCGGACGCCGTACACGTCGAGCCAGTCCTTCGCCTCGTCCCTATCGTTCGGATCCCATGGCAGTGCGAGGTCACTGACCTCTTTGTACAGATCCGAATGGGCGGCTTCTAGATCTTGCAAGGCAGCAACGTGTTCCTGTAGAGACCGCGCCGCTTTGTCGCGCTCGCGTGCGGCCTCCGCCCGCGGCCGCGCGGCCGCGCAGCTCTTGTTGACGTCCGACACCCAGTCCGGCAACGGCCGCCGGCCAAGCGCCAGCTGCCTCCCGTCTGCCAGCAAACCGAGGACGGCGCTCACCAGCATCACCCCAGCCAAGCCAGCCAATACCCAACGGGTCCGCATTGTCACCGGACGAGGGATCCAGTTCGCCAGGACCGCGCCGACCATCGTGAGCACGCCCAGAATCACGATCAGGAGTAGTCCCCGCACGGCAGTCACGGAGGTCATCCTTTCATAGCGATTCGCCGATGGGCCGCAACGGCGGCTTCAGTGCGGCGAACAGCTTATACTCCAACCGGAGATATTGACCTGGGCTGAGCGGGAGGTGGCTGTCCGGGGCGGGAACGGCCACCATCGACCGGCGGCCAGCTCACGGTGCCACCGCAGCAAGGTGGCGGGGTAACGAAGAACGTCGACCAGCGGGACCGAGGCAGCAGCCGCGACAGGGCTGACAGCACCAACCGGTCGACGGGCCCGAGGTCCGGGCGTGCGACCTGCCGGCGCAGGACCTCGACCTGATGACGTAGCACGAGAATCTCGATGTCCTTGGACCGCTCGCCGCGCAGGCCTTGCACCACGAGCCGCAGGATCTGACACAAGACCAGGTACCCGAAGGACAGGAACATGCCCGCCACCATGCCTCGCGGTCGGCTGGCTGGGCCCCACAAAACCGCACCTCAGAGGCCAGAACCGGGTTTCCGAGCGGTACAGGAGTGCGCAGGATCTCGATGCCCTCCGTGGCGAAGACCTCGTCGAACGGCGCGATGTACTTGCTGTCACCATCCCGGATCAAGAACCTGAACCGGGCGACTCTGTCGCCGAGGTCCATCAACAGGTTCCGGGCCTGCTGAGTGACCCACTCCCCCGTCGGATGCTCGGTGGCGCCGAGAACGTGAACCCGCCGGTTGCTGACCTCCATCAGGAACAGGACGTAGATGCGGGTCAGCCCGATCGTGTCCACGTGCAGGAAATCGCAGGCAAGGATGCCTTTTGGCCTGGGCGGTCAGGAACTCGGTCCAGGTCGGCCCGCCGCGACGCGGAGCCGGGTCAACACCGGCAGCGGTCAGGATGGTCCACACCGTGCTCGGCGCTACCCGATAACCCAATCTGAATAGTTCGCCCTGCACCCGGCGGTGACCCCAGGTCGGGTTCTCCCGGGCCAGACGCAGTGCCAGGGCGCGGATCTCCGCCCGTATCGGCGGGCGCCCGGGTCGTCGTTTCGGGTAGGTCCACTTCCGGGCGACCAGCTCACGGTGCCACCGCAGCAAGTTGGCGGGGGTGACGAAGAACGTCGACCATCGCGAGCGAGGCAGCAGCCGCGACAGGGCTGACAGCACCACTCGGTCGACGGGCTCGAGGTCCGGGCGTGCGATCTGGCGGCGTAGCACCGCGACCTGATGACGTAGGACGACAATCTCGACATCCTTGGACCGCTCGCCGCGCATGCCCTGCACCGCCAGCCGCAGGACCTGACACAAAACCAGGTACCCAAAGGACAGGAACATGCCCGCCACCATGCCCCGCGGTCGGCTGGCTGGGCCGCACAAAACCACACCTCAGCGGCCAGAACCGGGTTTCCGAGCGGTACAGCCTCTCCGCGCCACGGTGACCGGCAGGACGCATGCCACGAGTGAGCCACACCAAACAGCGGTGGGCAGCCGATGAGAGAGCGAACCCGCCGGTCACCTCGACCAAGCCTGGCCGGGCCGCGGTCGTACCACCAGTAGATAAGTAGCCGATGAGAGTACGTTGAAACCGCGCCATTTGAATGCGAGATGAGCTAGGGCTTCGACACTTTGATGCTATCTCGAAAACTGAGGTTAAGAATTCCGCTCCGCCGTGGAAGAAAGACGCAACAAGCGACTGGCGTCAACGCTGCGGGAGGTCGATCGGGTCAGTATTATTTGGCTGGTGACTCGATAAGAATTCGAACCACTTCCTCAGGAACCTCGAAGGCGTTAGCCTGAACTCCGTAGTCGTATCGAGGGCGGAGCATGTCGGGTATCTTTAAATCGACATCTCCCGTCGCCTGCAGCGTTCGCGTCACACGATTGACTGGACGCGTGAAGCCACGCAGCATCCGCTTGGGGCCATATTTGCCACGCCCGCCGGCGACAACGATAGGCCGGCCCGCTCCGGGCACTGCGCCTCCAGCAGCGACCTGACAACCGCCTCGTCGATCGGAACCTCGTTCTCGTGCAGCGTCACGCCGGGGATCCTTCCGCCGGATGACATGGCAAGCCAGTGATTTCTCGGTCGACTGAACCCAACGCGGCGCGAGACGCGTGGCATGCCCACTGGTCTGGCACTGCCCGCCGCGTTGGGTTCAGGTGTTGTGCGCCTGGCTTGGTCAACGCAGCAATGACCGGGCTGTCGGTGCCAGCCGCAACTGCTGCGGGGGGCGGGTGAGCATAGTTGACAGCGTCGGTTGCACGTAGTCCCGCCAGTGGTCCGAGCGTTCCACCCGGTACAGGTGGTTGTCGAGATCGGCCCGGCTGGGAAACTGTGCGAACCATACGAAGACGTTCTCGCCGATGCGCACCGGCAGCGCGGGGAAGGTGTTCTCGGCGTGTTCGCTCTGCAGGCACGCCAGCGGCGGTGCGGCTCCAGTCTCGATGAGCACTGGGCGGATCTGACCGTCGAAGAAGTCTATGAATGCCTGATCGAATGGGCGGTCGCGGTAGTAGAGCGTGGCCAGGACTACTGACGGCGGCGGTGTGGGGTGGCCGAACGGGGGTCGTACATCGGTGGGGGGCGGGAAGCCTGTACGCGCGGTGACCGGCCGCAGCAGCAGCACGTTGTCGGAGTCGAACATTGTGGCGTTGGCCTGGTCCTTGTGGGTCTTCCAGGCCGGCCCGCCGTAGAAGCGGCCGAGCGCTTCGGCGCGGGATGGCATGTCCTCGAAGCCGCGTAGCCAGACGAACCGGTCGGGGTCGTCCAGGTCGCGGAACTGGGCAATGACTGCCATGCCGGCTGCCTCTTGGGTTTCGACGAACTCTCGGTCGAAGAGGTTGATCAACACGTCCCGCTGGCCGGGGTGCAGCGTGTACTGCCGTAGTTCGACGATCGGGTACCGTACGTCATTCATCGACGCCATGCCTCCATTTGTTAAAACACTCATTGTTACAACTAAGGTCGTGGCGACCGGTCGACTGGGGTGAGTCGTCTAGCGCGCCCGTAAGGTCTGGCGCAGTACGTCGGCGATTGACGTGCGCTGAAGTTCACGCCGCAGGGCCTCCTCGACCCCGCCGTAAACGTGGCCTAATGCCGGCCGGATGCCCCTACCGACCGGACACTCCAGATTCGGCTCAGTGCGGTGCATGCCAAACAGCGGCTCCTGCTCGACGGCGTCGTACACGTCGAGCAGGGTGATCTCCTCCGGGGCGCGGGCCAGGCTCCACCCCGCCCCGGCGCCGTGGCGTACGTCCACCAGGCTCGCCCGGCGCAGGTCGCCGAGGCTGCGCCGGATGATCACCGGGTTGGTGTTCACGCTGGCGGCGACCTGGTCGGAGGTCAGCAGCTCTTGGCCGCGCCGCCGGGCCAGCGCCATCCACGCCAGCGCGTGAACGGCGATTGTCAATCGGCTATTCGCTGCCATTGCTCCCCCTCCCTGTTGTAACAGCTTCCGTTACAGCAGGGAGGCGTGTCAAGTCACCCCCGGATCTCCACGGTGATCGTCTTCTACACCACGCCCGTGGACGTGGCCATGGTGTTGTGTTGTGTGATCAAGTGTGCATCAGTCGTTTTCTTGCAGCCAGTAGACGGAGATGGCGAGGAGCGGATCCGGTCCGTCGTTGCGAATCTGGTGCGGCACCTTGCTCTCGAACGCCGCGACGTCTCCGACGCGCAGAACCGTCGTCTGGTCCGCCCACGTCAAGGTACCGGTTCCCGACACGATGACCCACACCTCGCGCGACCGATGCACATCAAGGTCGTTGGACGTCTTCGGGGCAACTGACCAGCGAGCGACCTCGAACGGGGCGGGCGTCGTCGACGGGAACGGCAGCAGCGCGCGGTGCACCGGACCGCCCTCGGTGAAGTCGTACCAGTGTTCAAACCTTACGGGGCCGCTGGTAATAACTGGATTCGTGCTCGACATGTCGTCCAGGTTGCCTCGCCGAAGCTGTTGCGTCTGACGGTAATCGGACGAGGCGTTGCCGAGGTCGGCGCAAAATGCCAGGTGCCGACGCCGCACCTCCCGCACCTGATAGACGACGCGCATGTTCCCGCGCTCACGATGTCACTCTTTTGCCGCGAAGCGAGTGGGCTTGCACGCCCTCAGCGATTGTCTCCAGCAGGGATAAGGAGCCAGCGCGCAAAGCAGCTTTCGTCGTCCAGCTCGGTGTACCACCGGGTGCCAGCACCACCCCCAACCTGGTGGGAGGGCAAGATACGGCCCAAGCTCCGGGGCGTATTCGTCCAGGTGCTCAACATGCAAGGGTGCGAAGAAGTTGTCGTCTTCCCGGGGGATCGCAGGGCCGCGCCACACGAACCAGCCGTTGCTGCTACCGGCGATCGGGCGCAGGGCGTTAAGCGGCTCCAGGTGGCGTGGGCGCGACTGTGCGAAGCCGACCATCGTCCGCTGTCCGGGGGGCGCCGGCTCGACCGCAAAGCGTCGACAGGTGTCGCGTTGCGCAGCCGAGACACCCAAGCCCAGCATGCGTCGACGCCAACTGATCATGTCGCCCATCATGTGAAGTCAAACCGTCACAGGGCCCCGAGACCTCGCCCGGCGGCAGCGTTCAGTTCACCGTCTTCAGCATGGTCCTGGCCCAGGTCCTGCCACGTCCTCGAGTCACCTGCCGCGGTCACCCCCTGTTCGAAACGGCGCATCACGAGTACATCAGGTGCAGCGTCATCCCGGCGTCGGCGTGCGCCAGGTTGTGGCAGTGGTTGGCCCACACTCCGGGGTTGTCGGCCCGGATCGCCACCTCCCAGACCTCGCCGGGGCGTATGTCGAACGAGTCCAGCCACAAAGGGCTCCCGGTCGCCGGCCTTCCGTTGCGGGACAACACCAGGACGTGATGCCCGTGCAGATGCCACGGGTGCACGATCTGAGACCGGTTCGCGATCGTGAACTTGACGATGTCGCCGAGGCGTACGACCTGAGGCGGGATGTCCGGATCGGCCGCGCCGTTGACGGTGTGGGCGTACCGCGGAAGCAGTCCGTGCAGGTCGAGGCCGCGGTCAAGGACGAGGGTGAACTCCTTGTCGAACCGGGACCACGGCACCGGAGAACTGACGCCGTAGGTGAGCGGATCCAGCACCGGCCATGCGCCGGTCGCCGCCGACAACGGTCCGGTCGAGTAGACCACCCGTCCGTCGACGAACAGCGCCACCGGCGTGGCGGGTGCGGTGAACACCAGGTCGTAGCGTCCCCCGGCCGGGATCAGCACGGCCGTGTCCACAAGCGAGGTCGGGCCCTGCAGGTCGGATCCGTCGATCGCGGCGACTCGGAACGGGGTCCCGGCCAGGGCGTACCGGTGCGTGGTGCTGTCGGTGTTGATCAGCCGCAGCCGCACGGGCGCCCCCGCCTCGACCGGCTCCGCTCGCGGTGCGGGCAGTGGAAGGCCGGCCAGCGTGTGCACCGGCACCGTGACGTCGACGCCGGCCACCGGCGCCGGGCGCACCACCAGGACGCCGTAGAGCCCCATCCGCACGCCGACGTCGGATACCGCATGCGTGTGGTACCAGTACGTCCCGGCCTGATCGGCGCGGAACCGATAGACGAACTCCTGTCCAGGCAGCACCGCCGCCTGCGTCACGCCGGGCACCCCGTCCTGACTGTTCGGCACGTCGTATCCGTGCCAGTGCAGCGTGACGCCCCGCGCGATGTCCCGGTTGCGCAGCGTCACCTCAAGGACGTCGCCGATGGTGGCGGTCAGCTCCGGCCCGGGAACCTGCCCGTTGAACGCCCACGCCGCGACGTCACGGCCGCTCACGCTCACCGTGGCGGTCCCGGCCGTCAGGGTGAACCGCCTGGTCGGTTCGCCCGCGGTCCGCGCATCCCGATATTCGTGATCATGCGGTACGCCGGGAGCAGCGCCCGGGGTTGCGGCCAGCCCGGTTCCGGTCACCAGCGCCGCGACCGCCACCGCGAGGGCCGTCCGGGACACCGTCGGGGACGGGCGCGCGCCGAGGACGCGCCACGACACCGCGGTCGCCGCGACGGCCCCGGCGACCGCGAGCAGCCCCGCGCCCGCCGACGCCGGGTAGCCGTGCAGGACCGTGACGAGCAGGCCGCCGCTAACGGCGTACCCGGCGAAGAGGAGCGGGACCCCGACGGACCGGATGTCGCCCGGGGCCCGCAGCAGCCGCGGCCCGGCGACGACCACCGCCGCGAGCGACAGCGGGGCGGCGATGAGGACCTTCTCCGCCGCGAACCACCAGCCGGCGCGGGCGAGCGCGGTGATCGTGATCGCGCGGGCGAGCGTGGCGAGCAGCGCGAACGCGGCCAGCCCCAGTGCGAGCGGACGGCGCCGGGCAGCCGACGCGGCGCCGCCGCCCAGCCACCCGGCGGCCGCGAGGACCGCGATCACGAGGTCGGCCGCGAGCAGCGAGCCGACGGTCATGCCGGCTCCCCTTCCCGGACGGTCACGTGGGTGGCGCCAGTCGGCGCCGGGCGGGCCAGCTTTCGCGCTGCCTGGCTGACGCTGACCACGACGTGCACCGCGACGATTCCGATGAGGGCGTGCAGCCCGGCGATGGTGAGGCCGAACGGAGTACTGGCGCCCGCGGCGTCGGTGGACCCGTTCGCGAGCGCGGCGACGAGCGCCTGCACGACGACGAGGCCGAGCGGCAGCACCGCCAGTCCGACGAGCCGGCCCGGTGCCTTCGCCAGCACGGCGAGCAGGATGGTGAGCAGGGTGAGGACGGGGATGATCGCCATCCCATTGATGCTGTGCAGGGCGTAGGCGCCGTCGCCCGCGGGCTTCGTGAACGCGCCCACGGCGGCAAAGAGGAACTGCAGGACGAACGAGACGAGCAGCAGAGTGCTGACGATGACGAAGGCCTTGCGCATGGTGACCTCCTAGAGATGAGCCGGGGTCAGTGCCCGGGCGACGTGATCGGTGGCCGCGATCGCGCCGTACGCGACCAGCCGCACCAGGTCGGCGTCGGCCGGATGGGAAAGCCGCCAGAGGGCGACGTCGCCGACGCTGATCGCACTGGGCGCGAACGCCGCCAGCAGCGCGATCCGCGTCCCGATGCGGTCCGCCCCGGGCACGTCCCGGACCAGATCGACGGCCCAGTCTGCGGGCCGGGCCGGGAACTTTCCGTTCTCCCAGCGCACGGTGGCCGTGACGGTCTGGCGAGCGACGTCGCCCAGCAGGTCTCCGCCTCGCATGGCGGCGTTCCGCAACGACGCGTACGCGACGCCGACCGGGCTGTCCCCGGCCCAGGCCGGTGGCGCCGTCGTGCCGGCGTCGAGAAGCGGCAGACCGCGGCCCGGCTCCTTCGGCTCTCGGGCCGCCTTGGCGTAGAGGCGGCCCCCGACCGACCGCACCGCGCGCGAGCGCTGCAGGCCGCCGGGCAGCAGATCCGGTTCGAGCAGCGCCGAGACGACCCGGTTGATGAAGTGGAAGGCGAGCAGGGTGCCGGTGACCTCCGGGCGGTACGGGCTGGTCCAGGCGGCGGCTTTGGGGCTGCGGCTGGCCTCGGCCCAGGCGACGAGCTCGGCGTGCCTCGGCTCCGGTGGCGTCCCGCCCCGGGCGATGGCCTCGGCCAGCTCGTGCTCGCTCAGCGCGTGCAGCAGCATCACGTGGGCGTCGACGCAGAACCGGCAGCGGTTGGCCCGGGACACCGCCGACGCGACGACCTCACGGTCGACCCGGGACGCGTCCCCGGCGAGCAGGGCCTCGCGCATCAGCGCCCAGGTCGCGGCCAGCACCTCCGGCACGGCCGAGAGCGCCTGGAAGGTGGGCAACGGCCCGAGGAACTCGTCGCGCAGCTGTTGGTAGACCTCCGCGGTGAGACCGGTCGCCGCCTTCGCGGGAGTGGGGGTGAAGAAGCGGTATGTCATGGGCTCGATGCTTGCCTCGGCGGGCCGGGAAAACGTCGTGCCGCCGCAGACACTTGCCCCGGCGCCGATACCGCGTCCGCAGTACGCCTCATCTACTGCGCGCGCGGGATGCTCCGCTGACGACGGCCGTTCTACAGTGCGACCATGCGCCGTGATCTGCCGTACGCCCTCAGCGGTCTCGCCCTCGGCGTCCTCCTGCTCGGCAACGCCGTGCTCGCGCCGGACGCCGCAACGGTGCGGGCGCTCGACGTCGCCCTGATCCTGGTCATGGCGGCGGCCCTGGCTGCGTGCCGGCGGTACCCGGTGGTGGCGTTGATCGCGGTGACCGCCGCCATGCTGGCCCTCCACGTCCGGGTACACCCCGGGGTGTCCGCCGCGTTCCCCGTCCTCGGCGCGGTCTACGTCGCCGCCTGGCGGGGGCACCGTTCGGCCGCCGCCCTGGCCAGTCTGGTCTTCCTCGGCGGCTTCCTGGCCCGCGACATCTCGGTCGCGCCCGCCGGCCGGCCCGGCCAGCAGATCGTCGAGCGGACCGCGCTGCTGCTGGGTTGGTTCGTCGCGGCCAACGTCGCCGGTCTCGTCGCCCGGCAGCGCCGGGCGTACCTGGAACAGGTCGAACAGCGGGCGGTCGAGGCCGAACGCACCCGCGAGGAGATGGCGTTGCGTCGCGCCGGGGAGGAGCGCCTGCGCATCGCCCGGGACCTGCACGACTCGCTGACCCACAGCATCTCCGTGATCAAGGTGCAGGCCGGGATCGCCGTGCACCTGGCCCGCAAGCACGGCGAGGAACCGTCGGCCACGCTGCTGGCGATCCAGGAGGCCAGCAGCGCCGCGATGCGCGAGCTGCGGGCGACGCTGGGCGTCCTGCGCTCACCCGCCGACGGGGACTGCGTCGGGCTGGCCCGGGTGGGCGAACTCGCCGAGCGGACCCGGACGGCCGGCGTACCGGTGCAGGTGACCGTCACGGGTCAGCCCCGGGACCTGCCCGCCGAGGTCGACCAGGCCGGGTACCGGGTCGTCCAGGAGGCCCTGACCAACGTGGCCCGCCACGCCGGCCCCGCCACCGCGCAGATCCACGTGGGGTACGCCCCGGCACAGCTGACCGTCTCGGTGACCGACGACGGCCAGGCGTCGTCGGTCCGGCCGGTGACACCGGGCGTGGGCCTGCGCGGCATGCGGGAACGGGTCACCGGACTGGGCGGCACGCTGCACGCCGCCGCCAGCGACGGCGGCGGGTTCGCGGTACGGGCCACGTTCCCGCTGGACGGACCCGCGTGATCAAGGTTCTGCTCGCCGACGACCAGGCGTTGATGCGGGCCGGATTCCGGGCCCTGCTCGACGCCGAGGACGACCTGGAGGTCGTCGGCGAGGCCACCGACGGCGCTTCGGCCGTTGAGCTCTCGCGACGCCTGCGGCCGGACGTCGTGCTGATGGACGTGCAGATGCCGGGACTCGACGGCATCGAAGCCACCCGGCGCATAGCCGCCGATCCCGACCTCGCCGCGGTCCGCGTCCTCATCCTCACCAACTATGGGCTCGACTCCTATGTCTTCGCCGCACTCCGCGCGGGCGCCAGCGGGTTCCTACTCAAGGACGCCGACCCCGCCGACCTGCTGCAGGCCGTCGCGGTCGTGGCTCGCGGCGACGCGCTGCTCGCCCCGGTGGTCACGCGTACGCTCATCGGCGAGTTCGTCGCCGGCCCGCCGCCGGCCGACCCGGCGGCCGGACGCGACGTGCTGACCGCCCGCGAACAGGAGATCGTCGAGCTGGTCGCTCGAGGGCTGAGCAACAACGAGATCGCCGAGCGCATGGTGATCAGTCCATTGACCGCCAAGACACACGTCAACCGGGCGATGACGAAGCTGCACTGCCGCGACCGTGCCCAGCTGGTCGTGTGGGCGTACGAGTCGGGGCTGATCACGCCGCGTCGCCGGTGACACCCCATCGTCGTGCTCGGGCGACAACGGCGGCGCGACGGTCCGGTTCGGTCGTATCCCCGCGCTGGCCGACGGCGTCAAACTCGTGGAAGAGACCACGACGAGGCTGTGATCCCGGCCTGGTTGCACGCGTTTCTTTGGCAGATGACCTGCGGGACGAGCACGACCGCGGCCGACCGGCAGCCCGGTGCCGGCTCCGAATGGGCGGAGCAGTCACACGGGTGCTGTTGCATTGCCTGATGGGGGGACGCGTTGGAATCTGCGGTCGGGTTGGTGGTCAGAGCGCCCGGGCGAGTTCGTTGAACGCTTCGGCGACTCGGAGCCTGGGCGGTGCGTCGTGTCCGAGTTCGTAGTGCCCGCGGCGAAGGTTCTGTATGAACGCGTGTCCGGCGATGATCACTTGTGCGGTCTGCTCGGTTCGAAGCCCGCGCATGGGTCGTAGCCGGTGCTTAAGCTGGCTGTGATCGGCCTCGATCGGATTGTTGGCGTACCGCTCGACGTGATGCCAGGCCGATGGGACGAGGTCGTCGAGGACGGCGGGGTAAACCGGCGCGGCGTCGGTGACCACCTCGCTGGGCGTCACCTTCAGCACCCGCAACGCCCGCTGGAAAAACCGCCGGGCCGCAGCGGCGTCACGGCGAGCCGATACCAGCACGTCAATCACCTGCCCGTGCTGGTCGATCGCGCGATACACGTAGCGCCATACCCCGTTGACCCTGACGTAGGTCTCGTCGACGAACCACCGGTCACCCGGCGAGTGGCGGACGAACCGAGCGGCGTCGGCCAGCAGCGGGGTGAACCGCTGCACCCACCGACACACGGTGACGTGGTCGACCTCGACACCGCGTTCAACCAGCAACTCCTCAACGTCCCGGTACGAAAGGTTGTACCGCAGGTACCAGCGAACCGCGACGACGATCACCTCAGCCGGGAACCGGAACCCGGCGAAGGCCGACTTCGGTGGCGACCAGGGGCGACGGCGGCGCGATAAATTCACCGGTCAAGCCTGCCTCGACCCCGGCCACGGGCAACGCAACAGGCCCATCGAAGACAATCCACCGGCTTGGCTACTTGGTCTCGGCAGTCTCGTGGCCTCGGCTGGCCCCAGCTGTCCTCGCCCAATGGCGCGCTAATGGCACGGCAGGTGCTCGCCGTGACCGCCGGCCGGAAGCGATCGCCGACCCCCGCCTTGTAAAGATCAAGACTCCTGTCGGCGAACGTCGGCCTCGCTGCTGACCTGCTCACCTTGTCGGTTGCCGTCGCTCGTCAACTATGCCTGTCGACCGGCTTGGCTGTACGGATGGCTGTACAGCGGAGCCGCCAGGGCCGACTCAGGCACCTCATCATGATCGAGCACATCTGAGCCCCGCTATGATCGCGCGATCAATGATCGGCCCAACTGGCTCATTGGCGGAGGACGCATGACGCAATATCGCCGAAGTGGTCACTGGCGTCGGACAAGGGGCGGCGGCCTCCACTGGGTCTCGGCTCACACCGTGAATCGGGGCCGGCAGTCCTCAGGCTGGGCATGGTGGTCCTCCCCCCAGCCCACTCGCATCGAGGCAGTGGAGCCGTCGGCCACCGTGTCGCGCCCTAGGTATTCGACCGCCTCGGCGAGCTCCGCTGCACGCCTGGCGAAGCCGAATGCAAAGTGCCCAGTGTGCGGTGCCGCCGTGTACTACTACGCCAACGAATTCGGCAGCAAAGTCTACTTTGACGCAGTAGGAGAACCCTGGCCGAAGCATCCATGCACGGACAATCAAGAGGCCTCCTCGAACGCGTTCGGGAGCAGGTCCACGAGGGCAAGTCCCAGCTTGCGAGCCCACCCGTCGCATCGCGGGGCAGCTGGGCATCCCAGCAGGACCAGCTACGGCGCCCACTGGAAGCCCGTGGCGTCTGGGCGGCCTGCCGCGTCAACGGTCCCGAGCGGCGTGGTGACAATGCATCTCTCGAATAAGCCGTCCCGTCGAGACTGGTTAAACTGGATATTGTCGGCCATTTTTGTTCTTTCCTTCTGGGTGATCGTCCTATTGTCCCAGGGTGTGATACCTAACGACACCTATCGGAAGCTGGAATGTACCGAGCAACTAGAAGCCGCGGGCGTGGGTATTGATGATGACACGCCATCCAGGCAGTGCGAGGATTGGGTAAACAACCGTGGCCCGAAGCCGCCCGGCGTCACGGTGGAGTGATTTGGCCGTCGATGGCGCCGTCGGCGGGTGTGGCTGACCATCTCGTCGCGTTGGTCCTCCAACGGTTTCCGCCCTTGATCCCCAGTCCCTGAGTTCGAACCGCCTGCGGCTATCCGCTGGGTTCACCGGACAGCATGCGACTGGAGGAGCGGGCGGAGCGGCTCGAACGTCAGCTGGATAGCTCCCCTCGCCGACGAGAGGATCGAGCGAGGACAGAATAGGTTTCCCCCCAAGGCCGGCCCGGCCGATGCCGGCCGGAGGTCGCCGGGAGAAGGTCGACGAGGTCCGCGTCGCCGGGCGCCGGTGGCGGCTCGTCCGGGCGGACACGTTCACCCGGTTCGGCCTCGACGGGCCGCAGCCGCCGCGCCCGAGCGGCCCTGACGTCGGCGCTGCCGGCTCCGCCCGCCTCTACTCCGATTGGAGGGGTGTGGTGGTGGATCCTGGGGCGTCTGTCGGGCCGGTGCGGCGACGGTGACCGTGGATCTGCTGTCCCGCGCGCTATCCGGCGGCGGGTGTTCCCGCCGACGGGTACGCCGACAGCCGCACGGCCCTGCCTGGCCGGCCGCGATTATCGCGGACAAGCGGGGAGGTCTGACCAGGCTCCACTCCGCTCGTCCTGAACCTATGGATTGCCGGTGAGCCACCCCCGCTTTCATGGAGCTTCTTGATCATGGTCTGATGGCCGTGGGGAGGAAGTCGTCCGTGGCAGCACCGAAGAAGTACCCCGACGAGCTACGTCAGCGCGCTGTGCGCTTGTACCGCGAGTCGGACCCGAAGCCGGTCATCCGGCGCCTGGCTGAGCAGCTCGGCGTGCATCACGAGGCGTTGCGGAACTGGATCCGGCAGGCCGAGGCCGATACGGGTGAGCGTCACGACCGGCCCACCAGCGAGATGGCCGAGGAGAACCGCCGGCTGCGCAGGGAAGTCGCCGAGCTGCGACGGGCGAACGAGATTCTGAAGGCGGCGAGCGCGTATTTCGCGGCGGAGCTCGACCCGACCCGGCGACGGTCATGACGTTCATTTATGAACACCGTGGCCAGTTCGCGGTCGCGCTCCTGCTACGGGTCCTGAACATCGGCGCCTCGAGCTACTACGCGTGGGTCAAGCAGTCCGAACAGCCCTGCGACCGGGACGTGGTCGACCTGGGGCTGATCTCCAACATCCACGAAATCTGGGAGGCGTCCGGACGCACCTACGGCGCGGACCGGGTGCACCGGCAGCTACGCCGTGACGGCATCCGCGTGGGCCGCAAGCGGGTCGAGCGGCTGATGGCCGACCAGGGCTGGCAGGGGGCGTTCCTGCGTCGAGGCTGGCGCGGCGGCTCCACGAAGCAGGACCCACGGCACACGCCGGCGCCGGATCTGGTCAACCGGCAGTTCACCGCCGACGGGCCGAACCGGCTCTGGGTCGCCGACGCCACCCGCATTCCCTGCGGCGAGGGCGTGTTCTGGCTCGCCGCGGTCCGCGACGCGTTCTCCCGCCGGATCGTGGGGTGGAAGACCTCCGACCGCTGCGACACCGACCTGATCCTCGCCGCCCTCGAATACGGGATCTGGTCGCGCGATGTCCGCGACGGCCAGTTGATCCATCACAGCGACAGGGGATCGAACTACACATCTTTCCGGTTCGCGGAACGCTTGCAGGACAACGGGATCCTGCCGTCGATGGGCTCCGTCGGCGACTCGTTCGACAACGCGCTGATGGAGAACTTCTGGTCGACGTTGAAGATCGAACTCGTCTACCGAACCTCCTGGCGGACCCGCGACGAGGCCGAGAACGCGATCTTCGCCTACATCGACGGCTGGTACAACACCCGCCGCATCCAACGCGAGCTGGGCTACCTCAGCCCCGACGAGTACGAGACCGCCTGGCACACCCGCCAGAACCATCCAGCCGAGCCACCTATCACCACCCCTGCGCCAGCCGGCAGCAGGTAACCACCGCTCCATCAAAGCGGGGGGAACTCAGGTAGCTGTACGCACCTGTGCTCTGCAAGGAGGCCGGCGACCGTGGCCGAGAGATCGACGGCTCGTTCGGCCGATGCGGCTTTCCAAGATCACGACGACGCGGCGAGTGTCGTAGACAGCTGGATCTTTCGCCAGTCGCTGCTGGCAGCAGGTGGTTCCGACTCGTACGACAGGCGGCAAGAGGCTGCCGCGCCGCACTGGCATGAGGAAATGCCGGACGAGTACGAGGAGTCGTACCCTCCCGCGGACACGCGTCAGGAGCACGAAGCGCGACACGCATGGCACCGGGTACACCCGCAGTACGAGGATGAGTACGGGCAGTACGTCGCGGCCTACCCTGCGCACGAGCATGCCTACCGGACGTCAGACCCGCTGGCCTACCGCGAGCCGGCGTACGACGAGCCCGACCATACCTATCTGTCCGACAGCTATCTGTCCGATGAGCACGATCAGGCCCATCGGGAGGAGCGCTGGGCCCAAGCGCCGTACGACCATGCCACGTCGGTCCACGCGGATGCGGACACCGCGCAACTGGAAAGGTATACCGCGCCGAAGGCGGCCTACGCCCACGGGGAGTACCCCGACCGCGATGAGTACCACCACGAGGAGTCCGACGCGCAGGACGCCGGGACGGACGAAGGGCGGCCGAGAAGGACGCATCTTCGGGACGGTGTTGCCCGCTCACGGCCGGCGAGTCGGCGGCGCCGCTGGCTGATCCCGGTCGGCGGGCTCGCGGTGGGGGCGCTACTGTGCGCTCTGGCGCTCACGTGGGGGTCGGGCCGGCCGCCGGCAGGCGGGTTGCCGATATCGGCGGCCACCACCCCGCCGGACGCGTTCCAGCAGCCGACCACCCTCTCGCAGACGCCGTCGACGGCGCCAAGCTCCGCGACACCCCGCAGGTCCTCCGCGACGCCCAGCGCCACGCCGTCGGTCACCCCCAGCGCCACACCGTCGGTCACGCCGTCCGCCACGCCGACCCCGACGTCCACCGCGGCCACGCCGACGCCGACCCGGAACTCGGGCCCGATCCTGCTCGGCCCCTCGAGCAGCCGCGGGGTGGCGACCATGGTCCAGGGGTACTGCGATCGGCACACCGGAGGCTCAGCGGACCCCCGCAACGACGGCCGTTGGCAATGTACGAGGCTTCTCTCCGCGTCCCTCGTCGACATGGACGTCGCTTGCCGCGATACGTACGATTCGGGCGCCTACGCACGGACATCGAATCCTGGCGATGCGTACGCCTGGCGGTGCTACCGCTGACCCGCGGGGTGTACCGGTTGGGTGTGTGGTCGCCCCGCGATAGGCGGGCCGACCACACACCCCTCACCGATGCCTGTAGCGGGACGGTGGCCTTCTTGTCGACCCGTCCCGTGATTGCCCGGTCCCTGCAACCGGGGTCACCATTCGGTTCATTGTTTGAACCAGTTGCTGGCTGCCTTCGTCGAGGTGCCGGGCGGCAGCCCTCGCCCCCGCCACACGCGCTATATAGGCGTTGCGGGTTGGCATAGCAACTCGCCCGTGGCCGGGTCCTGGCACAGGTAGCGGTGACCTTCGTGCATCCACCCCCGCAACAAGTCCTTGAAGGCTTCGTCAATGACGATTAGGTCGCTGCGCAGCGCTGCGGCTTCGAGGTACCGAACATCCTCGCTGTTGAGATGGTCGGGGATCGCGCTGTAGACGAGACTGGCCGGGGTCGCGATCCAGACGCCGAGCCACGCATGTACTCAACTACCCTCAGCAGCATGCCGACCCGGATTGTGATCGCCGACGACTCCTACCTCATCCGCCAGGCGGTCGCCGGCCTGGTCGGTGACGAGGACGACCTGGCGGCGGTGGCAACGGTCGGTGACGTCGACGCGCTCCTGGCCGCGGTCGAGCAGCACCGGCCCGACGTCGTAGTGACGGATGTCCGCATGCCGCCGACGCACACCGACGAGGGCATCCGCGCAGCTCAACGCGTGCGGGACGCCGCCCCGCAAACGGGCGTCGTCGTGCTCAGCCAGTTCGTGCGCCGCGAGTACGCGGTCCAGCTCTTCGAAGGCGGGGCTGGCCGGCGGGCGTACCTGCTCAAGGACCGGGTCGCCGAGGCCGGCCAGCTCGCCCACGCCATCCGCGAGGTGGCCCGCGGCGGGTCGGTGATCGATCCTCTGGTAGTCGAGGCTCTGCTCACCCCGGCCGGCGGCGACCGGCGCCTTGGCAGGCTGACACCGCGCGAGCTTGATGTACTCCGCGAGATGGCGGCGGGCCGTAACAACGCCGGCATCGGCGAGGCGTTGAGCCTCACCGAGCGTGCCGTCGCCAAGCACATCAACGCGATCTTCGCCAAGCTCAAGCTCACCGAGGAAGAGCAGGTGCACCGTCGGGTTCAGGCAGTGTTGCTGTTTCTCGCCGCGTCATAGGCGCGCAGCCGGTGACTATCGTCCCCTGACCCGGACTCGAAGTGACGGACAAGCTGCCTCCGCACGCGCCGAGCCGGTCGGCCATCCCGGCCAGACCTGAGCCGTCAACGACGGCGGACGGGTCGAATCCGGCGCCGTCATCGGTCACGACGAACGCGCAGCCGCCGTCCACGGTCCGCAGGTCGACCTCGACGCACGACGCTCTCGCGTGCTTGACCGCGTTGGTCACCGCCTCGAGGCACGCGAAGTAGACTGCGGTCTCGACTCCGGAGGGCGGCCGCGTGGCCATCCAGTCGGACACGGTCACGGGGGTGTCGAGCCCGGCGACGGAGTCTCGCAGTGCGGCCCCGATCCCGAGCTCGCGCAGGGCAGGTGGGTAGGCGCCCGAGGCGATCGTGCGCAGATCGACGAGGGTGCGCTGCGCCAGGGCCTGAAGTTCGGTGATCCGCTGCCGTGCGCCAGGATCGACCAGCGGCTGTAGCCGGACCAGGCCGACGTTGAGCGCAAGCAGTCCCTGCTGCGCACCGTCGTGCAGGTTGCGTTCGATGGCCCGGCGCGCCGCGTCGTGCGCCTGGGTGATCCGCTGCCGGGACGCTCGCAACTGCTCGGCCTGGTCTCGGGCATCGGCCAATGCGCCGGTAAGGCGCTCGGTGAGGGCCACCGTGTGCAGCGCAGGCCCAACCTGCCGGGTGAGTCTGTCGAGCAGTCGAGACTCCGCTCCGGTAAGCGGCCAGTCCCGCCAGATCTCCACCGAGCCGACCGGCGCCCCCTGGTGGAGTACGGTGCGCGTCACATGCGCCTCGTCGGTCCGCGCGCCGCGCGGTGCCGTGGCTGCCACCCGGTCAGTCGACGACACGCGGGCCACGACCGCGACGTGTTCTGCCCAGAACGTCTCCTGCAGCAATCCGGCCAGCCGCGGCAGCGCGTCCGCAGGCGAGCCTGCCTCCCCGATCTGTTCGGCGGCCGCCGCCAGCGTGGCCAGTTGGTCGTGCTGGGCGCCGTAGACCGCTCTGCGCGCCCAGCGCATGAACCGGTCGCGCAGGGGGTGTACGGCGAGCACCGCTACCACGGTCCCCAACACCTGTCCCCGCAGGTCGGCGCCGAGCAGTCGCCCGACCGTCACGGCGACTGCGAGATAGACCAGGCCGGCCACGACCGCGAGGAAGGAATAAGTGAGCGTGTGCGCAAGCACCCGCTCGAGGTCGTACAGGCGGTAGCGGAGAACGGCGACCGCGATCGCCGTCGGCAGGAGCACGGCGATCAGCAGCCCGCTGCCGGTAAGCAGCCACAAGGCCACGCCGAGGCCGGCGCCGACGAGCATGCAGAGCACCTGGGCGCGCGCGGCCCCGTTTGCCTGGAACAGCCGGTGTGTGAGCGAGCCGAGGCCGAGCAGGACCAGCGCGGGCATGGTCAGCCAGATGACCGGTTCGACGACTGCCAGCAGGCCGGCGACGCTCTCTATCACGAACGGGTTGGCCACCGTCGGCTCGATCGACTCACGCGAGCCGAACGCCAGCAGCAACGACTCCAGAGCCACCAAAGTGGTGGCCGCCCACAGCACCGGCCGCCAGCCGCGACCCGGCAGCCGGCCGTCGGGGAACAGCAGCGGAATCAGCGTGAACGCAAAGTAGTAGCTGGGCAGGAACACCCAGGCAGAAAGCCACCGGCCGATCATTTGGCCGGGGATCTGGACATCCTCCATCACCAGGATCGCGCTGGCACCGAACAGCGCGCTGCTGATCGCCATGCCGAGCAGCAGCCAGCCGACTGCGTTGCCCGGTGCATGTCGCACGACCAGCCAACCCATCGCCGAGGCAGTCAGCGGGACCCAAAGATCGGAGGAGACCAGCACGTCGTACTGCCCCAGGCCGAGCACCGCGCCCAGATTGACCACCCCGAGCCCGCCGGACGCCAGGGCGAGCAATGTCGACTTGTTCATGTGTCCAGCTTCCTTCGCCCAGCGGCAGCCTGTCGGGTGCGTTGGGGGAAGCCTGCACCCCCACGGAGTGGCCTGTTGCCACTCCTGCCCTGGGGCGCCGCCGTTCACGATGATGAAGGCGGTAGACCTCGTTGCGCCCGACCGATGGAGATCATTATGACCACGGCCACAACCGCTCACCTGACCCGGCGTCTGGGCACCGTTGCCCACGGCGCACTTGCCGTGCTCTACGCGGCGTTCACCGGCCTGGCATCGTTCGGCATCCCCTCCCTGCTCACCGCATGGACCACCGCCGGACCGGAGCTCGAACTGCGCACCGCGTACGTCTATTGGGGCGTACTCGCCGGGCTCTTCATCCCGGTCGCCGCCCTCGCACTCCTACGGCGCGCTCTCGTCGCCCCGGCCACGATGCTGCTGGGCCTGATCGTCTCGATCGGCTGCACACTGGCCATCGCGCTCGAGCCCGAGAATGCTCAGTACGCAGCGATGACAGGGATCCCAGCGCTGCTGCTCGTACTGTTCCACCCGCAGCGCGGCTCGCTTCTGCAGGCCGGCGCCGCCGGCATGGACCGGCTCCTGACAGGTCTCGTGGCCGTGGCCGCCGTGCCGGCGGTACTGCTCGCGCTGGACCACGCGCGAAACAGCGCTGCCACCCCCTACACCGACACCATGCACGGGCAGTACGCCCAAGGCTCGATCATCGTCCTCGCCCTGCTCTGCAGCGGAGCCGTGACAGCCTTGCGGCAGAGTGGCTGGGTTGTCGCCGCAGTGGTGACGGTCGCCGGGACGGCCCTCATCGGTGTCGCGGGCATCGTCTTTCCCAACGACTTGATGAGCGTCGGCCGGCCGTGGGGCATCGCATGTGTCGTGCTGGCCGCTTGCTTCGCGGGGGCATCCCTAGGCGCTCGGCGTCGTTGAGGCCTGATGCTGTGGGCCTGCGAGTTCGGCTCTGTTGCGTTGAGGGTTGGCATGATCGAGGCAGGCTTGAGTTGCCCTGTGTCAACCCCTGGGTCAGGCGGCCGTTGGTTGGTCTTGGTTGAGGAGGGTTTGGAGGGCGCCGTGGGCGGCTGGGTCGTAGGGGACGTTGTCCTGCCAGCAGCGCCAGATGATGTGTGCCCAGGCGCGGGCGAGGATGCGCACGGCGTGGGGGTGGTCACAGCCGCGGGCGATTGCTTTGGCGTACAGATCGGCGGCCCAGGGATTGGCGCGACGGGAGTCGCCGACGAAGTCGCACAGGGCGTCACGCAGCTGTTTGTCGGCACCCCAGCGGAATGTGACGGCTTTGACCTTGCCCGACTGTCGGGTCGAGGGCGCGACCCCGGCCAGGCAGGTCAACGATTCGCGGGTGGGGAACCGTCCGCGGGCATCGCCGATCTCGGCGAGCAGCCGGGCGGCCCGAACGCTGCCGGAGCGGGGCAGGGACGTGAAGATCGCCGCGTCGGGATGAGCGTCGAGTTGTTCGCCGATGCTGGTGGCCAGGATCTGGATTTGGGCTCCCAGGGTCCGCAGGACGGCGACCAGCGCCGTGGTGGTGCCGGCGTGGATGCCGGCGGGCTCGCCGGTGACGCCGCGGGGTGCGGCCAGCAGCCGGGCGTGCAGTACGGCTGGGTCGACGCCCCCGCTGTAGGAGACCGAGCACAGCCAGACGGCCAGCCGCTTGGGCGAGAGCCAGTCCGCGGCCTCCTGGGTGGTGAAGCGTCCCAGGAAGGTCAGGGTGATCGCCGAGTCGATGTCGGCGAACAGCGTTGCGGCGGCGGGGAACACGATCTGCAGGTGGGCCCGCAGCTGGTTGGCCGCGGCGACCCGGTGGGTGACCAGGTCCCGGCGGGCCCGCACGCTGCCGCGCAGCGCGGTGGTCTGCTCGCTGTCATAGAGCATGGGCCGCAGGCGTCGCACGTCGGTACGGACCACGTCGGCCAGGACGTAGGCGTCGAACCGGTCGTCCTTGTTCCCGGCCGATCCGTACCGGCTGCGCAGGTTCTTCACCTGCCCGGGCGGGATCACGAAGACCACCAGCCCGGCCCGCATCAGGGTGTCGACGACGGGGCCGTCGCCGCGTTCGATGCCGACCTGCTCGACCCCGGCTCGCAGCAGCCGGGCGGCCATCCGCTTCAGCCCGGCCGCGTCGTGCGGCACGGTGAACCGGTTCAAGACCTCCCCTTGATCGCCGACCACACAGACCGCGTGGTCGTCCTTGGCCCAGTCCACCCCCGCCGTGACACGCATGGCAGTGGGGTTGGGGACGATACTCACAGTTGCCTCCTCGCTGTTGCATCAGTGGGAAGACACCCGGTGGTCCCGGGACACCGCAGCCGGTCGCTCACTGATCGGCGCTCATTGGCGCATAGCCCTGTAGCCAGTCCGGGTGTCCTGGGCCGCCGGGCCTCGCAGAACTCAAGCTGGACCTCGAAGGTCGAGCAGTGATGGCGATGGCCCGGCGGGGACCAGGGGTGCACCCGAACCCTCCCACTCAGCGATCAAACGGGCGACTCGGATACAGGGATGGTGCACCAGTGAGCAGTGAAGTCATCGACCCGCTCGCGCCCGTGGCTGCCTCCGAAGTCGGCGTTCGCCGGGTTCCGGTTCCCGCCAGAGGTGATCGTGATCGCGGTCCGCTGGTATCTGCGGTTCAACCTGTCGTATCGGGACGTTGAGGAGCTGCTGCTCGAACGCGGCGTGGAGGTCGACCACGTCACCGTCTACCGGTGGGCACAGCGGTTCACCCCGCTGCTGGCCGACGCCGCCCGACTCTGCCGCCACTCGCCGGGTGACCGGTGGCATGTCGATGAGACCTACGTCAGGGTCAACGGGGTGTGGCGGTACGTGTACCGGGCGGTCGACCAGTACGGGCAGGTCATCGACGTGCTGGTCTCGGCCCGCCGGGACGCCGACGCGGCCCGACGGTTCTTCCGACAAGCACTATCGGCGTTGAAGGTGACACCCAGCGAGGTCGTCACCGACGCCGCCGCGGTCTACCCCGGCGTGCTGGATGAGCTGGTCCCGCAGGCATGGCACCACGTCGAACGGTACGCCAATAATCCGATCGAAGACGATCACGGCCAGCTGAAACACCGGTTGAGACCGATGCGCGGACTACGAACGGACAAGACAGCACAGGTGATCATCGCCGGACACGCATTCATGCAGAACCTGCGCCGCGGACACTACGAACTCGCCGTCGACGTCCCGCCGGCAACGCGCGTGTCTGCGGCGTTCACCGACCTCGCCCTGGCCATCTGACCGCGGACCCGACGCCGGTTCAACACGTCCGCCGACCTCACAACGCAACGGCGCCGTCCCGCGACCGCCCAAGCCGGAGCGACCAACCCACCCGCCGCGTAGAAGAATCCCAAGGCCAGGTGTGCGGCCAGACCGAGCCATCCAACCACCCGTGTCGTCTGCATCCGTCCATATTGCGGATTCGGCAGGCGCCCCCCACTTCACCCACGCCGCTGGGCCTACCGGCTCAGGTGCCGTCGTGTGTGGGTCAGAGGCGACCACCGGCAGCGGTGTCGGAGATGCGCTGGGCAAGGTAGATCGGCACGATCGAGAGCACGATCAGCACCGCCGCGACGACGTTGATGACCGGCGCCTGGTTGGGCCGAAAGAGGTTGTTGAAGATCCAGATGGGCAGGGTCTGGACGCCCGGACCGGCCGTGAACGTCGTCACGATGATCTCGTCGAAGGAGAGCGCGAACGCCAGCAGCCCGCCGGCGAACAGCGCAGAGCGCAGCAGCGGGAACGTCACGTAACGGAACGTCTGGAAGGTGTCCGCACCGAGGTCTGAACTCGCCTCCTCCAGGTTGCCCCCCAGCCGGCGCAGCCGGGCCAGCACGTTGTTGTAGACCACCACGACACAGAACGTCGCGTGCCCGACGATCACCGAGAGCAGCCCCTTGCCGACCCCGAGTGGCTCGATCGTCGAGCGGAAGGCGGTGTCCAGCGCGATTCCCGTGACGATCCCGGGCAGGGCGATCGGCAGCACCACGAGCAGCGACACGGCGTCGCGCCCGAAGAACCGGTAGCGCTGTACCGCGAATGCGACCAGCGTGCCGAGCAGCAGCGCGACGGCCGTCGCGCCCAGGCCGGCCTTCACCGACGTCCACAGCGCCTCGCGGGCGCCCGCGTTCTCCCAGGCCCGCACCCACCACTCGGTGGTCCAGCGCGGCGGCGGCCAGGCGAAGGTGCGGTCGGCGTTGAACGAGTTGACCAGCACGATGGCCAGCGGCACGTAGACGAAGGCCAGGCCCACCGCCATGGCTCCGCGCAGCAGCCAGCGCGCTCCGCGCGACAGCGTCACAACTCCTCCAACGCGCCGGACCGGCGCACCGCGACCAGATAGATGACCATGATGAGTACGGGGATCGTGGCGAGCGCCGCCGAAAACGGCAGGTTGTTCGCCGCGCCGATGTTGGCATACACCAGGTTGCCGATGAGCTGCGTCTTGCCGCCCACGATCTGCACCGTGATGTAGTCGCCGAGGGACAGTGAGAACGTGAAGATCGAGCCGGCGATCACCGACGGCACGATCATCGGCAGCACCACCGAGCGGAAGGTGCGCCCGCCCCGGCCGCCGAGGTCCGCCGACGCCTCCAGCAGCGAATCCGGCATCCGTTCCAGCCCGGCGTAGATGGGCAGGATCATGTACGGCAGCCACAGATAGCTCAGCACGAGGACGGTCGCGAGCAGTCCGTACCCGGGGCCGTTGCCGGCGCCCCCGAAGAGCCAATCCACCGGGCCGCCGTTGGCGAGCATCACCCGCCAGGCGTACGCCTTGACCAGGTAGCTCGCCCACAGCGGGGTGAGGATCGCGATGACCAGCAACTGGCGGCTGCGCGGGGAGGCGACCTTCGCCATGAAGAACGCCATTGGCAGCGCGATGAGCGCGTCGATGACGGTGACGGCGGCGGCGACGCCGAGGCTGCGCAGGGTGACCGTGCGGTAGACCTCTTCGGTCAGGATGGTGCGGAAGTTCGCGAACGTCGGCTCGCGGACCAGGTCGCCGGTGAAGGTGTTGACCGTCCACAGCGCGGAGACGAAGAGCACGGCCAGCGAGCCGAGGTACGCCACGAGCAGCCAGAACAGCGGCGCCGCGAGCAGCGCCGCGAGGCGTACCCCGGCGTGGCGGTGCAGCCAGGAGGAGAGCCGGCGCACCGGCCCGCGGGCGATGGTGTCTTCGCCCGCCGGCCGGTCCACCGTGGAGAGAGCGGTCACGTGTCTCAGCCCTTGATCGTGGTCCAGGCCTGGGTCCAGGCCGCGTAGTCCTTGCACTTGACGTCGGTACGGCCGTCGAGGCACTGCTCCACCGGAGTGCTCCAGAACCAGACCTTGTCGAAGTACGCCTCGTCGGCGGCGTGGAACGTGGTGCAGTGGTTCTTGTCCGCGGTCTTGTCGCAGGAGAGCTTGTTGGCCGGGGCCTCGCCGAACCACTCCGCCACCGCGGCGTTCGCCACCGGGTCGATGATGTGGTTCATCCAGAGGTAGCCGCAGTTCGGGTGCTTGGCCTTGGCGGCGATCATCCAGGTGTCGGACCAGCCGGTCGCGCCCTCGGAGGGCAGGACCGCCTCGACGGGGGCGTTATCGGCCTTGGCCAGGTTGACGATGACCTGCCACGCGGTGCCGACGACGGAGTTGCCGGACTTGAAGGCCTGCACCTCCTTGGTGTAGTCCGACCAGTACTCACCGATCAGCTCGTTCTGCTTCTTGAGCAGATCCACGGCCGCGGCGAACTGCTTGTCGTCCAGCGCGTACGGGTTCTTGATACCCAGCTCCGGCTGGTGCTTCATCAGGTAGAGCGCCGCGTCGGCGATGTAGATCGGCGAGTCGTACGCCGTCACCTTGCCCTTGAACGGCGAGTTCGGGTCGAACACCGCGCTCCAGGACGTCGGCGCCGGGGTGACCTTGTCGGTGCGGTACATGAGCACGTTCGCGCCGCGGCCGTGCGGGACGCCGTACGCCACCCCGTCGACCGAGTTCCACTGCTTGAGCTTCAGGCCGTCGAAGACGTCCTTGTAATTGGCGACCAGGTCGGTGTTGACCGGGGCGACCTCACCGCCGTAGATCAGCCGCAGCGAGGCGTCGCCGGAGGCCGAGACCACGTCGTAGTCGCCGGTCTTCATCAGCGTCACCATCTCGTCGGAGGTGCCGGCGACCTTCACGTTGACCTTGCAACCGGTCTGCTTCTCGAAGCCGGTGACCCAGTCGACCTTCGGATCCGTGGAGCCGTTCTCGACGTACCCGGCCCAGGCGACGATGTTGACCTGGCCCTCGCCGGCGCCGAGCGACGCCAGCTTGTCGATCTTCGGCGGTTTGATGCCACCGGGGCCGGAGCCGCCGGCGGCGCCGCCGCCGTCGCCGCATCCGGCCAGCACGAGCAGACCGGCCGCGGCGAGCGCGGTGAAGACTCGAGTGGTGCGCATCTGCGCTCTCCTTCTGGTTATCAATAGGGGGTGTTTCACCGGGAGTTGACCGGAACCGCAACGACGTGCTCGGCCCGCCAGGTCAGCCGGATCGGCTTGCCACGCAGGGCCGCCACGTCGACCGGGGAGGTCTGCTGGTTCTGCTGCATCGCGACGACGCGCGCCCCGGCGTCGAGGTCGACGACGAAGCGGGTGGCCGCTCCCGCGTAGATCACCTCGACGACCTGGCCCGCCGCGCTGATCTCCTCGGCCGACGCGGGCGCACCGCCGAGTCGGATCTTCTCCGGGCGTACGGAGAACACGCCGTCGCGCCCGAGCACGGCGCGGGCGGTCTCGCCCTCGAACAGGTTGGAGGTGCCCACGAAGCCGGCGACGAACGGGGTGCCCGGGCGCTCGTACACCTCGGCCGGCGTGTCGACCTGCTCGATCCGGCCCTGGTTGAACACCGCCACCCGGTCGCTCATCGTCAGCGCCTCCTGCTGGTCGTGCGTGACGAAGACGAAGGTGATGCCGACCTCGCGCTGGATCGCCTTCAACTCGACCTGCATCTCCTCGCGCAGCTTCAGGTCCAGCGCGCCGAACGGTTCGTCGAGCAGCAACACGGCCGGGCGGTTGACCAGGGCGCGGGCCAGCGCAACCCGCTGGCGCTGCCCGCCAGACAGCGCGCTGGGCCGGCGCTCGCCGTACCCCTCGAGGCGGACCGTCCGCAGCGCCGCCGCTGCGCGCTCACGGCGCTCGGCGCGCGCTACCTTGCGCACGCGCAGGCCGTACTCCACGTTCTGCTGCACCGTCATGTGCGGGAAGAGGGCGTAGTCCTGGAAGACGGTGTTGACGTCGCGGTCGAACGGGGCGAGCCGGGTGACATCACGCCCGGCGAGCAGGACGCTGCCGGCGGTCGGCAGTTCGAATCCGGCGATCATCCGCAGCACGGTCGTCTTGCCCGAGCCGGACGGCCCGAGCATGGAGAAGAACTCGCCGTCGGCGATCTCCAGGTCGATGCCGGCGACGGCCTCCACGGCGTCGAACGACTTGCGCAGACCGGTCAGGCGGATCGCGGGTTCCGACACGACGACAGGCTCCAACTCTTCAACGGATCATGGTCACGCCAGCCGCAACGGCTACGGATTCCTTAGCGGAAGAGTAGAACTTCAACGGATACCGCAGTCAAGGGGTTGTGGCCGGATCGTTGAGTTGCCGCCCTCACCGGAGACGCGACCTCGAAAAGAACGACTGGTCAAGGGTCGCGGAGCCACGGCCAGCGCGTCCGCACCGGCGGCCGGAGGACCAGGCTGCGTCGGCACGCTGGAGGCGGCCGGGGATTCGACCGGGGGCGCCGGCTCACGGGACTGTCCCGCCGTAATGCGAGCGGTTAGGCTCTCACCTCCCCGAGAGTGCCGGCCCGGCGGAGGCCCCGTGGACAGCGTCGTCATCTTCGACCCGGACACCTACACGCAGCGCGTGCCGCACGAGGAGTTCGTGCGCCTGCGTGAGGCGGCGCCGGTCTCCTGGGTCGACGAGCCCGCCGTCGGCCCGTGGCCGGCCGGCCCGGGCTTCCGGGCGGTATGGCGGCATGGCGGCACGCCGAGGTCAAGGCGGTGCTGCGCAATCCGAAGGCGTTCAGCTCGTACCTGGGCGCCACCCAGATCCGCGACCCCGCGACCCCGGCCGACCTGGCCTACGTCCGCCGGATGATGCTCAACATGGACCCGCCCGAGCACTCCCGGCTGCGCCGCCTGCTCGCCCGGGCATTCACCCTGTACCGTGCCAAAATTGTGTTGCAGACTATGAGCTGCGGATTTGTGAGCGGATCAAGCGGCCCTGTGATACTCGTTGATGAGGCCACCAAGGATGCGGCGCCGGCGGATCGGCTTGTCGATCGCGACGACCGCGCCGGGGTCGTAGTCGGGTGGATGCTGCTCCAGGCCCTGGTGTGGCCGGTGCCGGTCGAAGTGGTCCTCATAGTCGCGGAGCACCGTGCGGGCGTGCTGTTCGTTGTAGATCAACATCCGGTCGGTGCACTCGGTCCGGACGCTGCGCACGAAGCGTTCCGCGAACGCGTTCGCCCGGGGTGTGCGTGGCGGGGTCTTCACCACGTCGATGTCTTCGGCGGCGAACACGGCGTCGAAGGACGCGGTGAACTTGGCGTCGCGGTCGCGCACCAGAAACCGGAACCGTGTCACACGCTCGCCGAGGTTCATCACCAGGTTGCGGGCCTGCTGGGTAGCCCAGTCCGCGGTCGGGTGGGCGGTGACGCCGATGATGTGCACCCGCCGGGTCGTGATCTCCATGACGAACAGCACATACAACCGTCGCAGCGTGATGGTGTCGATGTGGAAGAAGTCGGTAGCCAGCAGTCCGGACGCCTGCGCGCGTAGGAACGTCCGCCAACTGGTGTCGCTCTCACGCGGGGCGGGACCGACCCTCGATCGGGCGAGGATGCGGCGGATGGTCCCGGCGCCGATGCGGTGGCCAAGGCCGACGAGTTCGCCTTGGATGCGCCGGTGTCCCCAGCCGGGGTTCTCTTTGGCTAGGCGCAGGACCAGGTCACGGACGTCGTCGCTGATCGGTGGTCGTCCGGGCCGGTTCGGGTAGGTCCAGTGCCGGCGGACCAGCCGGCGGTGCCAGGCCAGCAGGGTGACCGGGGCGACGATCCGATGCTTCCACAGTTCCCGCGGCAGCGCCCGGACCAGCGCGGACAACACCGCCCGTTCCGGCCACGACAGCCGCGGCCGACCAAGTTTTGGCACGGTACAGGGACACCTTCGTCGCCGGGACGAAGTTCGACCTGCCCGCGCACGCCCGCTGACCCGGAGGCCGGCCCCAGCGTCGTGGCCGGCCTCCGACCGACCCCCGCCGGTCGCCGCTGTCCGCGCAGCGGCGGCCGGCGGGCCTCATTCCGGCCCGCGCCAGTCACCCCGGGCCGCTACGGAAAGAACGCTGTCCCCGATAGACGATCCACGCTGTTGGGAGGACAACCAGTGGACAGCCGCGCCGAATGGGGCGCCCGCCCGCCGGAATCACGCTCCAGCGTGCCCTGGTCCAAGCGCACAGTCTTCATTGGGCCACTACTCCGCCGCGAGCGGCGGGCGGAGATCCCCGACCGGTTCCCCGATGCAGACCCCGCGCCAGGCCGGGGCTGGAGCGACATCGGCTACAACACCCAGAGAGGGATCAACTCGGTCACCGGCCTGCTTTACGAGGGCCGCGGGTGGACCGCTCTTGGCGCGCACTGCGCCGGGCACAACGAGGCCATCGGCGTCTGCATCATCGGCAAGGACCAGCCGGCAGCCAGGACGTCTCCGACGCCGCCCGCCGCGCCTTCAAGTGGCTTTACAAAGGGGGCCAACGACTGCAAGGGCAAGCGGCTCATGCTGCTCGGTCACCGCGATCGCGGGAACGCCTCCTGCCCCAGTGACGAGATCTACGCCTGGCTGCACGTGGCCTGCCCATCGTCGGATCCACCCCCGCGCCGCAGCCGAGCCCCCGACCGATGGGGGGCTGCACCAA
Source organism: Micromonospora sp. DT47 (assembly GCF_049844475.1). NCBI lineage: Bacteria > Bacillati > Actinomycetota > Actinomycetes > Micromonosporales > Micromonosporaceae > Micromonospora > Micromonospora sp. DT47. The sequence continues at coordinate 64,999 of NZ_JBNCLC010000017.1, forward strand.
CAGCGGATTGTCCAGCGCCGCCACCTCGGCACACGCCAGTCGACGAGGGCGGCCCCATAGAGGGGAAGACACCAAGGGATCCCCGCACCCGAGACCGGTCAGGTCCGGGCGTTGAAGCGCCTGACGGTTCTTCGCTGAGCGTCGATTTCTCGGTGTGTCGGAGAGTGTCTAGGCGGTCACGCCAGGCACAATCGCAGGCCTTGGCGTGGACGAAGGTGCTCCCATCGGAGGTGCCCATTGTTGCGGGGGGACCGCGCAGATCTGCGCTCGTCCCGTTGACCGTCGCCACTCCCCCGCGGCGGTAGGCGTCTGCCCTGGCATCTGCCACCCGGTGCTCATGCCTTCATGCAAGCACGGCGACCGGACTCCGTCCGGATCCGTGATCGGGCCGGTCCGTCGGCCCGAGGCACGCCTGATTGCTTCGGGGACAGCGTCAGACCTCCCACTCCGCGGCTGGGTCATCCAGCTTCTGACGAAGGGCGACAGGGTCGTGCAGGTCCGCGAACGGGCTCTTCAGGGCGAGGGTGGTGATGCTGGAGAGGATCACTCCGACGGCGTCGGGCTTGTTGGCGAGGGCGTCGTCGAGGCGAGTGAAGAGTTCGTCGAAGTTCTTCTCGCGCTCGTCGAACGTCTTGTCGAGGTAGGTGAGGAAGAGGTCGCGTCGGGCGTTGATTTCGGCGATCTTGACCTCGGCCTCGGCCTCGATCTGGACCCTCTTGGTGGTCTCCTCCTCGTGGACCTGAATCCACTCCTTGGTCAGCTTGACGATCTCGTCCAGCAGGGTCGCTGCAGTCAGGGGTCCGGCCGCCTTGCCGACCACGTTCGCGATGATAGGGGCGCTGGTCAGGGGGTTGGTGGTCATGCTGCGTTCCTCTCGATGATGGTGAGCGACTCGTCGGAGAGGTCGCCGTTCTGGTTCAGGAGCGGGGCGGACAGGACTTGGCCGATCTCGGCCATGAGCAGGGCGGTCTGCTGGAAGAGTTCGAGGTCGCGGTCCGGGTCGAAGTCGAGCTTCGAGAGCTTCTTGAGGGACGACGTGGCACGCTGGTCGAGGCGGTCGAGGACCGATCGGAGTTCGTCGGTGCGCCGGCGCAGGCGCTTCATCAGATCGATCTGGAGGTCGATCTCGGCTTCCGCGACCTTCACGTCGACCTTGTACTTCTTGGCCTGCGTGAGGGCCTTCTCGCCTTGGATGGCGAGTGTGATGCCGCCGATCAGGAGCGCCGGGGCGATGGCGACGCCGGTGAGGACCATGCCGCCGGCCGCTACACCACCGCCGCCCGCGGCGAGCGTGCCGCCACCAAGCCAGGCCAGGGTGGCGCCTTCGGCGGCGGCCCCGGACAAGGTGGAGATTGCGGTGCCTGTTCCGGCGACCGCCAGCGCGCGCACACCGCTGAGCGCGGCCTGCTGAGCCACCACCGCCGACACAGCTGCACCCACCCCGCCCTGGAGCAGCCGGCCCTGATCCACGAGCTTGCGCAGGGCCGGAAGGTCAAGCTTGGCGACCCGGACGCCGTCCACCACGCTCCGGTTCAATCTCTTGATCTTCCGCTCGTTCGCCTCCAGCCAGGCGACCCAGTCGGCGAGGGTGGTGGTCTGCACCTCGAGTTGGCGCCGACCGTAGGTGGCGAGGTGGTCACCGGTCGCCTTCTCCTGCTTGGTGTGTCGCGCCAGTGCCGCCTCGTAGCGCGACTTGGCGCGACCGGCGATCTTCTTGGCCTCGGCCATGTCACTGGCTCCGACGGCACCGGCGGTGACCCCGCCTACGCCCGCGGCGATCAGCGCGATGGCGACTGGAATGAGTGGAAGTGGCATGGGAACCCCCGTGGTTAGGGCAGCGGGTGCTGCGTCGGCACCATGATCCGCATGACTGAGTCTAAGGCCACACCTGATTGACGCGGGGGTGTAGCTAGGTCAATGACGCGGGGGTGTGCAGTAGTTCGGCAAGTTCGGCACGGGTCTGTTGCGTTGCCCGTGTCGAGGGATCGAGGCAGGCTTGACGGGTGCAGCGGTCGAGTCCTCGTCCTCCCTGGTCGCCGCCGAAGTCGGCGTTCACCGGGTTCCGGTTCCCCGCAGAGGTGATCGTCGTCGCGGTCCGCTGGTACCTGCGGTACAACCTCTCCTACCGGGACGTGGAGGAACTCCTGGCTGAGCGTGGTGTCGAGGTTGACCACGTCAGCGTCTTCCGATGGGTGCAACGGTTCACCCCGCTGCTGGCCGACGCCGCCCGGTTCGCTCGCCACTCCCCGGGTGATCGGTGGTTCGTCGACGAGACGTATGTGAAGGTCAACGGGGTGTGGCGGTATGTCTACCGGGCGATCGACCAGCACGGGCAGGTCATCGACGTGCTCGTCTCGGCCCGCCGTGATGCCGCCGCAGCCCGGCGGTTCTTCCAGCGGGCGCTGCAGATGCTGAAGGTGACGCCTACCGAGGTGGTCACCGACGCCGCGCCGGTCTACCCCGCCGTGCTCGACGACCTGATCCCCTCGGCCTGGCACCACGTCGAGCAGCATGCCAACAATCCGATCGAGGCCGACCACAGCCAGCTCAAGCACCGGTTACGACCGATGCGCGGGCTCCGGACCGACCAGACCGCACAAGTGATCATCGCCGGACACGCATTCATCCAGAACCTCCGCCGCGGACACTACGAACTCGGGCTCGACAGTCAGCCCAAGCTCCGAGTCGCTTCGGCGTTCAGTGAACTCGCTCGGGTCGTCTGACGCGGACCCGACCCGGGCGTAACGCGCCTCCCCATCAGATAATGCAACGGCGCCCTCGGAATCGATGTTGGAAGGATCGTCGAGCAGCGGTGAGCGGAGGCGTACAGCAGGGCAAGCATGTCCGGTGAGGACGGTCATCTGGACTCTGCCAGGCGATGAGCGCCTCACCCAAATGACCTGGGCGCAGGACTCTGGCTGCTCAGGCTCCCGGATCGAATGGGTGCCGACATCATTGTATTGATCATGGTGAGCCGAACCAGTGAGATCACCCTGGCCTTCGGCACGCTGCCCACTCGCCGGGTTCACCCGAGGTCAGAACTGCTCCGGCATCGGGTTGTTGTGCTGGCGGCCGCTACGCGGCGCAGGAGATAGCGGACGGTCCCGGCGCCCCCTGCTCCCAAATTGCTCCCAATTTAAGGGGCAACAGCCGGGAAGCCCGTTACCGGTGGCTCCGGCGACGGGCTTCCTACCTGCATATATTTATGGTGGGCGATACTGGGATCGAACCAGTGACCTCTTCGGTGTGAACCAGGTCGCTGCAACGACTCTGACCTGCGGAAACGAGAACCCGCAGCCAGGGGTGGGTGCAGTTGAGTGCTGTTCGGTGCGGTTGAGTGCCGTTCGGGACCGTTCAGGGCACGCTACTGCTCCCAATCTGCCCCCCCACTCCGAAGCTGACACAGAGCTGCTGGCGGTCGGCCGTGGTCTCGGGCGAAGACGCCTCGACCCGCAGGCTCGCCTGGTGTCCCTCCCTGGTGCGCATCTGGAACAAGGCCGGCCGCGCCGGGTCGCCCGGCCGGAGGTTCCGGGTCGGTTCGCGTCACCGTCAACACCAGGTCCGCTAGTGCTCTGACCACAATCGTTGGCCGGGTTGGTTATGCGGCTCGGCTGGCGGGTTGGCCCCAGCGGCGGTGTCGTTCGCTGCGGATCTTGGCGCGGTGGCGGCGTTGGGCGGCCAGGACGTCGGGGTGGCGGGCGTTGGCGTTGCGCCAGCGCAGGTAGGCGTGCAGGCCGCGGGCCAGGACGGTGTGGTTGGGGTGGTCCGAGCCGGCGATGACGAAGGTGCGCAGCGGCCCGAAGTGCGCCTCGATCGGGTTGGCCCAGGAGGCGTAGGTCGGGGTGAAGCACAACTCGACCTTGTTCCGGGCCGCCCACTGTCGGATCGCGAAGCCCTTATGCGCGGACAGGTTGTCCAAGATGATGTAGATGGGGGCGCCGTCAGGGCGGGCGGCCCGGATCGACTTGAGTGCGGCGAGGGTGTTCGCGGCCGATTTCTGTCTGCGGACCACACCCCAGAGGGTGTCGTCGCCGATCGAGTAGCAGCCGTGGAACTGCCGCACGCCGTGCAGCTTGTGGTAGTTCGCCGGGAGCCTGCGTGGGCGGCTCTTGGGCTGCCAGCCGACGCCGCCGTGCGGGCGGATCGTCAGCGGCCCGAACTCATCGAACGCGAACGTGCGGTGTGGGAAGTGCTCGATCACGTGCTCGATACGGGCCAGCTTCTGCTCCCGCTGGGGGTCTGTGGACTCCTTCCACGTCTTCGTGCGTTGGAAGGTGATCTGGTGGCGGCGCAGCACCTGCCGCAGTCGTTCCCGCCCGATGATCACCCTCCGATCGGGGTTGTCAGCGAGGTATTCGGCGAGCTTGCGCACGCTCCAGCAGGTGAACGGCCGTCCCAGCTTGGCGGGACGGGTGTTGGCCGTCGCGACGATGAACGCCTCGTCGTCGCTACTGATTCGGCGGGGACGGCCACCCGCCCACTGAGGGTCCAGGCTGGCCATGCCCATCTCGTTGAACCGGTGGATCACCTGCCGAACGGAGTCTTCGTCGGCCTGCACGAGCCGGGCAATGACCGGCACACTGTTGCCGCCAGCTGAGGCGAGCACGACCATCGCCCGCCGCAGCCGCACGACCGAGCCGGTGCCCCGACGCACCAGACGTTGCAGCCGTTGACCCTCTTGATCACTTAATCGACGTACCCGAACCGGCTCTGCCACCCCGACAGCCTGACGGCCTCACGCCGGCCCAGCCCTTCACTCAGGCCGGCGTGTCACCAACACCGCCAACGTTTGTGGTCAGAGCACTAGCGGCGCCAGATCCATGCGTGCGCACAGGTCGAGGCCGACGGCCGTGCAGGAGGCCCCGACGGCGGACGAAGAGCCGGCTGACGCAACTGTCGACGACTCAGTCGTGGGTGCGGCAACCGGTGGACCCTCGTCGCGGTCGCAGCCGCACCGTCTTCGACGACTAGCTCCAACGTCGTTCAGTTAGGGCGTGGTGGGTGGTGTCAAGGTCCGTTGTCGAGGATGTTGATGCTGCCATTCCCCTCGTAGCGTGGAGGCCAGAGCTTGAGGAATAGAGGTTCATGGCTGAGACGAGACGCCAGTTCGATCCGGAGTTCCGGGCGGGCGCGGTGCGCATCGTGCGCGAGACGGGTAAGTCGATCGCCCAGGTCGCGCGTGACCTGGGGATCAACGACGGGACGTTGGCGAACTGGGTGAAGAAGGACCGCGAGACTCGCGGTGAGGCCGCTGCCGGGCAGTTGTCGGAGGACGAGCGAGCGGAGCTGGCCCGGCTGCGGCGGGAGAACGCGGAGCTGGCGATGGAGCGTGATGTCCTCAAGCGATCCGTGGTCCTGTGGGTCAAGGAAGCGACGGGCCGGTGAGTGTGGCCGGGTTCATCGCTTCCCAGAGGACCGAGCATGACGTGCCGCACGCGGTGGCCTGCCGGGCGTTGGGGGTGTCCGAGTCGTGGTTCTACAAATGGCGCGACCGGCCGCCAACGCCCCGCGATGACCGGCGTGCCCGGCTGGCAGCCGCGGTCACGAAGGTCTTCGACGACTCGGGCGGCACCTACGGCAGCCCGCGCATCGGGATCGAGCTGCGCGAGCAGGGCTGGCAGGTCTCCGACAACACGATCGCGCAGCTCATGGCCGAGTTCGGCCTGGCCGCCCGTATCAAGCGCCGCCGGCGGAGCCTGACCCGCCAGGGCAAACGTCCGGCCGCACCGGACCTGGTCAAGCGGGTGTTCACCGCGCCGGCGCCGGACGTCGCCTGGTGCGGCGACATGACCGAGATCCGCACCGACGAGGGCAAGCTCTATCTGGCCACCGTCATCGACCTGTACTCGCGTCGGATTCTCGGCTACGCGATGGGCGCCCACCACGACGCCGGGCTGGTCGTCGCAGCGCTGAACATGGCCGCCGTCACCCGCGGCGGCAGCGTCGAAGGGGTGATCTTTCATAGCGATAGGGGCAGCGAGTACACCTCGGCCGACTTTGCCCGGGCCTGCGCCCGATGGAAGGTACGCCAGTCGATGGGCCGGGTCGGGTCGTGCTTCGACAACGCCGTCGCCGAGGCCACCTTCTCCACCATCAAGGTCGAGTACGTGCACCGCCGCCACTTCCGCACCCGCACCGAGGCCCGCCTGAAGATCGCGACCTGGATCACCGACTTCTACAACCGGCGACGCCGGCACTCCGTCTGCGACTGGCGATCCCCCATCGACTACGAACGATCAACCACCCGCGCCCTGGAAGCCCAGGCCGCATAACGGAGCTCTCCACGATTCCAGGGGATTGACAGAGCTCCGCTGCCTTTCACTCCAAGACACGCCTTGACAGCCAACCCAACCGCCCAACTGAACGGCGTTGCGACTAGCTCACCGGTGGCTTCGTCGCGTACGCCGTCGGAACCAACCGATACTCTCGCCGCCTACACTAAAGGCGGTGTCTTTCAACCCGAGCGGATCGCAGATCCGCTCGCGCAAGGCATGTCAGCACTGCACCTGGCACGCCGCCCGTGCTGCTAGGTGCTGCTGCGGTCGGTGCGAGACCTTGACCTGATCGCTCCCGCAGTGGCCCTCAGCTCGATCGCTCCACGTCCGTTGTCTCGCCCGCAGAACCGTTCTCTGCCTGCGCCTGCATGATCATGCCGTAGTAGGGCAGGACCACCAGTCGCAGGCACAACCACCACGCGTAGACCGCTCCCGCACTCCACGACTGGGGGTCGTTGAGCAGCCCGTGCGCCAAGTGGTTGCGCAGGTTCGGGCCGAGCTGTTCGCACAGCAGAGCACGCAGTTCTAGGGTGAGATCAGGTCCCAGCAGCTGAGACGACTCCGGCATCTCAAGCAGGGTGTTGAGCCCCTTCTCCGTCTCGACGCCGTTCTCGTCCACGAAGAGCGTGAAGATCCCGTGGGCCTTCAGGTTGCCGCGCACCAGCTGCTCTACCTGGGGCACGAGCACGGAGATAGCCGACGGGAAGTCACCGGAAAGTCCATGCCATAACCCGCGAGCCCAGAGACCGACATGTCCATCAGGGACGACCGGCGATTCGTAGCAGATGTCTGCGAGGAATCCGGTGCTGAAGCGGTGTTCGAGCATCAGCACCTCCAGAGCAGGGTAGATAAGTGCCTTGACGTGGAGGTCAATCCTCCACGTGAACGACCGGACCACCTCGGCGAAGACTGCCTCGTCGGGCGGCTCGCCCACACCGAGTCCCGCCCGAGCAGCGACCCTGCGTGCATCCGTGCTGAAAGTCGAGATTCCGAGCAGACCCGACAAGCTCCCCTGCATGCGCTCTCGTTCGTCGGCCATCGCCTTTGTGGCGTCGATCAGCGGAGTGATTCCTGCGAGACTCACGAGTGCTTCGATTGCCTCCTTCCCGGACACCACCTTGCGCGCGTCCTCGACATAGCGGGTGATGTCGATCGGGTCCGACTGGATGAGCATCATCTCCTCCAGCGAGAGCTCTCGGATGTCAGCGAGCCGGTCCCGCAGCTGCTGGAGTTGCCCGTCGAGATCGCGCGCGGAGCGGTACTTCCGGGGAAGACCACGTATGGTCGCGATGGCCTTCTCGATAAACGTGCCGACAACGAGCGCGCCCCTGTCCTGGGCTAGTCGCTCGTCCGCCTCGTCGATGTACGCCTGGGCGACGCGCTCGATGCACTCATTGGCAAGGTTTGTTTCGCCCGCCCGCGAGAACCAGATACAGGCGTGGCGCTCGTACGCGCGCCTGAGCCGTTGGTTCCCCGCGACAGTAGCGGCAAGCGACACGAAGTGGTCGGCCAGATCCCGAGCGCCCGCCTGATCAACGGACCTGGCTTCACGCAGCAGGTCCGAAATCTGGGTCAGCATGAATCCCGCAGAGCCGTCCTTGGCAAGCAGAAACTCGGCCAGCTCGGTCGTCATCTCCTTGACAGTTTGGCGGCCGGCCTTGCCCCGACGCAGCGACAGCTCAAGCGCCCGTCGCCAGCCGTCACGACCCGCATCAAGCCAGGCATCGCGCTCAAGCGGCACCGAGCGATACGCATCCACCGCCTTGGACAGCAGGTCCATATTGCGCCGGTTGCCGTAGGACCATGCGATGTCAGCGACCCTGGCCTTCAGGGCCGGCTCCTCGATGAGGGGCACGAAGCGGGCCAGCAACTCGAGCTCCGGCTCGCTCAAGTCGTCCGGGACGAACGATCGGCGATTCCCGATCTGCATGGCGGGCACGTACGGCTCCGTCCAGTTGTCGGGAGCCAGCATCGGGGACGCGGCCTTCGCCAGCACGTCCAGCACGCGCGTCCTGAGGCTGTCCTCTCCTGCCTCTGCCTGCACTCCAGCCCTCAGGCGGGCGAGGTTGAGCGAAATCGTCTCCGGGGAATCGTGTCCGCGTGACAGGCCGTTCTCATCTACCAGCGCGGGGGCCCACCACGATGGGTCGATCGACTCCACCTCGACCCCTCCGTCCGAGGCTGCGCTCGTCACCTGTTTCCTCCATGCTCTCGCCTACACGGGTCCCTAGTGACTTCCCCGGATCGATCCTCCAGCAGCGCTGGCCCTGACGCACCTGGCTTCCTGGCCCGTCCTGGGTCGTCCGCCCGTGCCGCTGGTCGGGTGGTGAGAGCTCGCCGAGCGTGCCGCGTCCGGCCCTGCTGATGTGAGGTCGTTTGATCTTGGCATAACCCGGCCACTCGCGTTTGATCGCCGGCAAGGCTTTGATGAAAGCCCATTGAGTCTCGTGCTGGACTGCATGACGATCGGCGTGTGACAGACGAGTTTGCGATTTACGAGCAGGTGCTCCCGATGGGATGGATCGGCGATCGCCCGGACGATCATCGCCTCGCCAGGCAGATCGGGACGGCCATGCCGGACTCGTGGCAGCAGGTTGTCGTTGATCGGAAGCTGCGCTGTGGCGTCACCGTGACGATCGAGCGACGCGGGTTCACCGTGTACAACGTGCGCGGCTGGCCGACCGGCATGCCGAACTACGACCCTGGCTGGTATCGCACGGCCGGACGGGCCGCGGAGGCCGAGCTGCCCGCTCTCGTGCAGCGTTTGCGACTGGTGAACGCTCATTTGTCGTTGCTGCATTGCGCGGCCATGTTCCATGACAACGAGTCGCCGTCGGTCCTCCGTGTCCGGGCTAGCGACCTGTATCGGTACGAGCGCAGCGACGACGGTGTGGATGGGAGGTGGTTTGTGCGTGGTCAGGCACAGCGGCCGGTTATCGGGCCATCGGAGGGCACTCGCGACAACGCTTCGCTGGGACTAGCGGTCGCCGAGACCTCGCTCGACTGGCTTGACGCGGTCGTGGCAAACGACGCTCTAGTGGACTTCGATCGCCTGAACCAGGCGCAGGACGCACTCGGAACGCATGACTTCAGTACAGCCCTCGGGGCCTTATGGCAGATCTGTGAATCTCGACTCCACAAGCTGGCGCTCCAGGCCCAGCTCAGAGTGAACCCCCGAATCAGGGTCAGTGACCTTTGCAAGCTGCTGGAGCGGCACCAGCTTCTTGCGACTGACCTGAAGAGTCGGCTCGATTCCGTAAGAGAGGAGCGAAACGGGCTTATCCACCGTGGCGTCGAGCCCAGTACGCAAACGGCCGAAGAGTGCCTTGATCTTGCCACCGAGTTACTCAAGGCCGTCGTTCCCAACCTGGCCGCGCGCGCCCCGCACCACCTGTTTCTCCTGTAGCTGGCACCGCCCGCGCTGCAGCGCGGGCGGTCGCCTACCGCCCCCGCTGCCGCAGCTCGTCGATACCGAGCAAGTCCGCGACGATCTGCCGGACCGGCTCATGGTGCCGCCGCCTCGCGTGCACATACATTCGGGCCTGGCCGCGGATCCTCACCCGCCGGTCCCGGGGGCGAGACGAACCCGTGAACGGCACGCGTTATGACTCAGCCCTGATGACCGGCACCGATACTGGCAGCAGTCCACCCAGGACCACCACCGCGAGCCTCACCGATGCGTTACACGATGGCTTGACTTGATGGGTGACACTCCGCCGAGTGCTGGTGGAGATGAGCGTGACCGAGCAGCGGTATCGGGCCGTGTTGGAGGTTCAGGCCGGGCTTGCGGTGGCGGAGGTGGCCGACCGGTTCGGCGTGTCGGCAGGCGGTGCATCGATGGCTGCGCTGGTATGCCGAGGAGGGCTTGGACGGATTGCGGGATCGCTCGCACCGGCCCCGGGGCACCCGGCTCAGACGCCGGCCGAGGTGGAGTCGGCGATCTGCGAGCTGCGCCGCAACCATCCTCGGTGAAGTCAGCGGCGGCTGGATTTCGAGCTGGGCCCCGCAACTGTCCCGGTCCGGTCTCATCGTTGAGCACCATCTACCGAGTGCTGGCCAGGCACCGACTGATCGATCCGGTGGCTCCCTGCAGGGCAGAAAGATTGACGCCGAGTTACTCTCGAAAGATTGCCGGGATTGAGCCGGTGTTCGGTACTGATGAGAGAAGGGCCGGAGGTTGATTTACGAGAGAGCCCTGCACGGCGGTGTAGTAGACGGTCAGCTTCCACACCGTCGACCGTCTCCATGTCAGCCGCAGTTAGGTGGGAATATGCACAATTGCGCGAATCGAGTCGACGACGACAAATAGCGCTGGCAAATCGATCTCCGACTCGCTTAGCTCATCAATGTCGGCTAGAGCTCGAGCGATCGATTCCATCTTTGCATCTTCCCACGCGGCCACGTCCCCTCGTGGATCGCTAGATGGCAGGGCTGAGAGAAGCACATCCACGGCAAGGGCGGCGAGCACCGCATACAGGTCAAAACGCAGCGCCATCCGCGCGAGTGCCTGCCAGCGGTCCTCCCGCGGCAAGAGAGAAATTTGCGACTGCAAGCGGTTAATGCGGAAACGCTCGGACAGTACAAAATACACCCTTGCAGCCGCCCAAATGCCACGCCCCGTATACCTGGCGATTTCAACAATGTCAAGTAACGCAAAGCCATGAATGACGTGGGCGGCCGCCTTGGCGAACCGGAGGGGTAACCCCTTCTGCCTCAGCGAGTCGGCGTGGGCGGCGATTGACTCCCGCTCGCTGCCGTAAAACAGGTCGCTCAACTCGGATAGTAGACTGGTCACGTCCTGGCGCAAACGGGTAATCTCGGCAGGTACGTCTATCGGCCAGCGGCGATAACTGATCATCCATCGCACGGCGCGGTCCAGCAAGTATCGGCTCTCGATGTAAATGGACGTCTGCACCTTGGTCGGTATTTGGCCGTCCAGCCCCTCCACCGCGGCCCACAGTCCCGGGATGTTGAACACCTCGCGCGAGGCCACGTACGCTCGCATGACGTCAGCGGGCGTTGCGCCGGTCTCCTCAACGGTCCTGTAGACAAAGGATACGCCGCCTCGGCTTACAATCTCATTGACCAGCGCGGTCGTGACGGTCTCGCGGCGGAGTCGATGTTGGCCCATGCTGTGGGCAAACCGCTCCCGCAGCGGGGTTGGGAAGTAGTCGGCCAGCACCTCTTCCGTCCATTCTTCGTCGGCCAGCCCCTCGGCCAAGATCTCCCGCCTCAGGACGATCTTGACGTACGCGAGCACCACGGCGAACTCCGGCGCGGTGAGCCCGGACTCGGTCCGGATCGCGAGTTCCTCGTCCGGAGGGAGCGCCTCCAGCGCGCGGTCGAGGTGCCCGGAGCGCTCCAGCTCGTTGATCATGCGCCGGTGCACCGGCAGCAACGCCATCGCTTGTGCTTGCTCGAGAGTCAGCGCGCGGGCCTGGTCGTAGTTGTCCCGCAGCACCAGCTCGGCGACCTCGTCGGTCATCTGGGCGAGCAGTTCGTCCCGGGCCGGGACGGTCAGCTCGCCGTCGGCGACCGCCGTGTTGAGCAGGATCTTGATGTTCACCTCGTGGTCGGAGCAGTCCACGCCGGCCGCGTTGTCGATGAAGTCGGTGTAGATCCGTCCGCCCGCCAGGGCGTACTCGATCCGGCCGAGCTGGGTGAAGCCCAGGTTGCCGCCCTCGCCGACCACCCGGCAGCGCAGGCTCTTGCCGTCCACCCGGATGGCGTCGTTGGACTTGTCCCCGACCTCGGCGTTGGTCTGCGTCGACGCCTTCACGTAGGTGCCGATGCCGCCGTTCCAGAACAGGTCGACCGGCGCGGTGAGGATCGCCTTCATCAGCTCCTGCGGGGAGAGCTGCTCCACCTCGTCGTCCAGGCCGAGCGCCGTCCGCACCTGGGGGCTGATCGGGATCGACTTGGCGGTACGCGGGTACACGCCGCCGCCGGCCGAGATCTGCTCACGGTTGTAGTCCTCCCAGGACGACCGGGGCAGGTCGAACAGCCGCTTCCGCTCGGCGTACGAGGTGGCGGCGTCCGGCTCGGGGTCGAGGAAGATGTGCCGGTGGTCGAAGGCGGCCACCAGCCGGATGTGCTCCGACAGGAGCATGCCGTTGCCGAACACGTCACCGGACATGTCGCCGACGCCGACCACGGTGAAGTCCTGGGTCTGGGTGTCGTGGCCCAGCTCGCGGAAGTGCCGCTTGACCGACTCCCAGGCACCGCGGGCGGTGATGCCCATCTTCTTGTGGTCGTACCCGGCGGAGCCGCCGGAGGCGAACGCGTCGCCCAGCCAGAACTGGTGCGCCGCCGAGATCTCGTTGGCGATGTCGGAGAACGTGGCGGTGCCCTTGTCCGCCGCGACCACCAGGTACGGGTCGTCGGCGTCGTGCCGGACCACGTCCTCTGGCGGGACGATCTCGCCGGAGACGATGTTGTCGGTGACGTCGAGCAGCGCCGAGACGAACTGTTTGTAGCAGGCGACCGCCTCGTCGCGGTCCCCCGGCTTCTGCTTGAGCACGAAGCCGCCCTTGGCGCCCACCGGCACGATCACGGCGTTCTTGACCATCTGCGCCTTGACCAGACCCAGCACCTCGGTGCGGAAGTCCCCCCGCCGGTCGGACCAGCGCAGCCCGCCCCGGGCCACCGGCCCGAACCGCAGGTGCACGCCCTCGAACCGCGCCGAGTAGACGAAGACCTCGAACTTGGGCCGCGGCGCCGGCAGCTCCGGGATAGCCTGCGGGTCCAGCTTGAACGCCACGTACGACTTGGGCCGCCCGCCGACCGGCTTCTGGTAGAGGCTGGTGCGCAGGGTGGCCTGGATCAACGTCAGGTACGACCGCAGGATCCGGTCCTGGTCGAGGCTGGCTACCTCGTCCAGCGCCTCCCCGATCGCGGCCACCAGTTCCGCGCTGCGCTGCCGGCGCTCGTCCAGGCTGGCCGTCCCCGGGGCGAACCGGGTCTCGAAGAGGTCCACCAGCAGGCGGGTCACGGCCGGGTAGGCGATGAACGTCTGCTCCATGTAGTCCTGGGAGAAGATCGTCCCCGCCTGCCGCAGGTACTTCGCGTACGCGCGCAGCACCACCACCTGCCGCCAGGTGAGACCGGCGCGCAGCACCAGTGCGTTGAAGCCGTCCACCTCGGCCTCGCCCCGCCAGGCGGCGGCGAAGGCGTTCTCCACGTGCGGGCGTACGTCGGCCAGATCCTGGTGCCCCTCCGGCAGGCGCAGCCCGAAGTCGTAGAGGAAGACGCGGCCATCGACGCGTTCCACCTCGTACGGAAGCGCGTCGACCACCCAGACGCCGAGCGAGTGCATCACCGGCATCACCGCGGTGAGCATCATCGGCTCGCCATACCGGTAGACCTTGAACCGCACGCCCATCGCCTCAGCCTGGTCCTCGCCGTCCTGGCTGGGCAGGCGGGGAGCCATCTGTTTACGGAACAGGTGCATCTCCATCTGGCCGGGCTCCTCCAGCAGCTCCAGCTTGGCCAGGTCCTTCATCGCCTCGTACGGCGTGTGCCCGTCCTTGTAGCCCTCCGGGAAGGCGTCGGCGTACCGGCTGAACAGGTGCTTGGCCTGCTCGTCGCCGAGCTTGCGCTCCAGCACCAGCCGGTAGTCGTCGTCCCAGAGCCGGGTGGCGTCCGCCAACTCCTCGGCGAGCAGGTCGGCGTCGACCTCACCGGGCGGCTGGGTCGGGTCGGTCCGGACGATGAAGTGCACCCGGGCCAGCATGGATTCCGTGACCCGGGTGGTGTAGTCGACTCCGACGCCGTTCAGCTCCCGGAGCAGGATGTCCTGTATGCGCAGCCGGTTCTGGGTGGTGAACCGGTCCCGGGGCAGGTAGATCAGGCAGGAGATGAACCGCCCGTACGCGTCCCGGCGCAGGAAGACCCGCAGCTGCCGGCGACCGGCCATCCGCAGCACGCCGACCGCGGCGTGGTACAGGTCGTCGGTCTTGATCTGGAACAGCTCGTCCCGGGGGTAGGTCTCCAGGATCTGCAGCAGGTCCTTACCGGAGTGGCTGCGCTGGGACAGGCCGGAGCGGCCCAGCACCTCGGCGACCTTGCGCCGGACCACCGGCAGCTCCCGGACACTGGTCCGGTACGCCGCGGTGGAGAAGAGCCCCAGGAAGCGGCACTCCCCGACCACGTCGCCGGCCTCGTTGAAGATCTTGAACCCGATGTAGTCCAGGTACGCCGACCGGTGCACGGTCGCCCGGGAGTTCGCCTTAGTGATGATCAGCAGCCGCTTCTCCATCACCTTCTCGTGCGCCTCGGGCGTCATCGACGACAACGTCCGGGCCTCCGGCGAGTCCGAGCGGAGGATACCCAGCCCCGTGCCAAGGACCGCCTCCAGCGCCTGGCCGCCGTCCGCGCCATCGGCGTCGACCAGCCGGTACTCCCGGTAGCCGAGGAAGGTGAAGTGGTCGCGGGCCAGCCAGCGCAGCAGCTCCACCGAGTCGGTGATGTCCTTCTCCGGCACCGGCGGCCGGTTGTCCGAGGTCCGGGCGGCGGCCAGCTCGTCGGCCAGCGCCAGGGCGCGCTGGCGCATCTTCGGCCAGTCCTCCACGGCCTCACGCACGTCGGTCAGGACCCGCTGCAGCTCCTTGCGGAGCTCCTCCCGCTCGGCCGGGTCGCGGACCGGGTCGATCTCGATCCGCATCCAGCTCTCGACCAGGTCACCGGCGATCGCGTCGTCCGGCTCCACGTCGGCGGAGACCTCGGTCAGCCGCCCGAGCGGCTCCCGCCGCACCACGACCAGCGGGTGCACCAGCAGGTGCACGTCGAGGTGGTGGGCGTTGAGCAGCGCGGTCACCGAGTCGACCAGGAACGGCATGTCGTCGGTGACGATCTCGATCACGGAGTGGTGCTGCTCGGCGTCCGGCTCGTGGATACGCAGCTTCAGCTCGCCCGGCACCCGCTGCTGGGCCAGCGCGCGGTGCGCCCGGGCCGCGTCCAGCATCTCCTCGGCGGTGAACCCGATCAGCTCCTCGTCCGGCGCGAAACGCCAGAAACGACCCACCAGGGTCGCCGCGTCGTGATCGTCGCCAGCCAGCGCCACCGCCTGGGCCACCAGGCGCTCCGCGTTGGGTACCGGCTCGTCGAGCTCGGCGTCCTCCGTGTCGCCCAGCGCCGGTGTGGGCAGGCCCAGGTCGTAGAGGGTGTCGAGACCCGAACCGGCCATTCCGGTCACGCCTGTGTCGCGGGGACCGAAACCGTCCGCGTCGGTCGCCGTGTCGAAGCTGTCGTCCCGGCTGGTGTCAGCCTGGATGGCGGGTCCCGGTTTGATGGCCGGACGCCGATCCATCGGTCTCCCCTCAATCCGTCACGTTCTGGGTCGCCGCCCGCTGAATCAACTCCTTCAGCCGAAGGGGTCGTATCCCCCCGGCCGGGCGTAGCCAAAACACCGAGCAGCTCACCACAACCTCATCTAGGGCCGTGACTTCCTACCGCTCCCACTCAAGACGCACCACAATGGATGACTCCGCGCCAGCTTTAGCCAGCGCACCAACCAATGTGCCCGTCTCACCAGTGATCTTTAACCCGAACTCAACACCGACGCGCTTCGGCGTGTCCGGAAGCCCTGCACGAACCGACTCGATCACCCATTTGCTGACTCTGGCCACTTGTTCCTGCAGGTCGCACCATGCCACTTTCTGCCCACGCCAAGCTATATCACCCTCGACCGGCACCTCAATTTCCACGTAGAGAATTTCACCATCGGGCAGCGCTACCTCGACCAAATCCCCGGCACTCATCGATTCATGACCTCTCTTTGCAATGACGTATTTGCCCTACCCGCAAGAGTGCGAATTTCGCGCAGGAGCACGATAAGCTTTGGTAAGTCCCTCCTGGAGTTGTCCAGCTCTCCTAGCAGCCTATTTGCCCGCGCAATCATTTCAGCGTTGGCAGTTTCCCACTCCAGCACACGGTCGTGGGCGGACTTTCCGAGGTCGCTGGAAGAAAGGACTTCGACGGTAACAGCCGCTACCACCCTATACAGCTGCCTCTGAAGCGCCATCCGCGCTCGGGCCTGCCAACCGTCGTCATGTGGCAAGGCCGAAATAACCCGGCGCAGCCAGCCTGCTCTGAACCGCGACGAGAGTGCTAGGTAGACATCCGCAACCTCAGCGATATCCCTCCCCGTTCTAGCCGTCACATCAACAATGTCGAGCACTCCGAACTCCACCTTTGCACGTGCTATCCGCTCAGCGAGCTCCGATGGCAGTCCCGCCTCCACGCGCGTTGCTATATCAGCACGCAGTCTATTTCCTGCGCCGGGCATGGAGTCCAATAAAAGCAACAGGCGTGTCACCGTTGGGCCGAGGCTATGCACCTCGCTCGCCACATCAATAGGCAAGTGTCTGGAGGCTAGAAGCCAACGCACAGACCAGTCAAGGAGTTCGCGCAACTCAAGAAGCGATACCCTCCGGGCTTCCTCGGAGATGCCCTCCAGCGCATCAATGGACTGCCACAACTCGGTAAGCCCAAAGGCATCGCGTGCGGTGACGTAAGCACGCAGGACTTCGGCGGCACTCGCCTTCGTCTCCTCCATTGCACGGAAGAAAAACGTGATACCAGCACGGTTGACAGCTTCGTTTGTCAGCTCGGTCGCCACGATTTCACGACGCATCGGGTGATCCGCGATCAACTGAGCGAGCTGCGAGCGAAGCGGGAGAGGGAAGTACTGACTAAGAACCACACTGGTCCAGTCTTCCTCTGGAAGTGTTGAGCCAAGGATCTCCCGAGCAACCATAATCTTGACATGGGCAAGCAGAACGGATAACTCCGGCATAGTTAAGCCAAGTCCCACCGAGGCCCGTTCAGCTAACTCTGCGTCGTCCGCCATACCCTCCACGGAGCGGTCGATTTGCCCCCGTCGCTCGAGGTCGGTCACCATTCGTCGATGCACGGGCAGCATCATCCGGCTCCGAAACGCAGATGCATTTAGGGCAACCACTTGATCCCTGCTGTCACGGAGCACCATCGCAGCGATCTCGCCGGCGACACCCGCCAGGAGTACTCCGCGCTCGTCGCGCGTCAGCGCTTCCTCCTTTACGGCGGTACTCAGCAATATTCTAACGTTGACCTCTCTATCGAAGAAGCCCACACCGCCGGAACCATCGACGAAATCGGCGGTTACGCTGCCGCCCCGCCTTGCGTACTCGACCCTTCCACGCGGCGTCAATCCCTGGGTACCCGCCTCGCAAACAACTTTGCAGGCGACATCCCTGCCATCGACGTGTAGATGTTCGTTACCCACGTCTCCGCCAAGAGTCTCGCTAGACCCCTTAACATATGTCCCGATACCTCCATACCATAAAAGGTCGACTCGCGCCCTGAGGATCGCCCGTATCATCTCTGCTGGCGAAATTTCCTCCGTCGACCGGCCCTTCTCGGTAGACGACTCCTCGCCTATGGGCGACGCGATACCCAAGGCCTCCCGGGCCTCAAACGAGAGGGGTATGGAGTTCGAACTCTGCGGCCACACCCCGCCCCCTTTGGAAATGAGGTTGCGATTATAGTCCGTCCACGATGAGTGTGGTAGATCAAAAAGCCGCTTGCGCTCAAGGTAAGACACTTCAGCATTGGGGGACGGGTCAAGAAAGATATGCCTATGATCAAATGCGGCGATCAGCCGAATATGCTTAGACAAAAGCATACCGTTGCCGAAGACATCTCCCGACATGTCGCCGACTCCCACTGCGGTGAAGTCTTGGGCTTGAGAGTCGATGCCCGCGACTTTCAGGCGTAGCTTGACGCTCTCCCAAGCTCCTCGTGCTGTGATGCCTAGAGCCTTGTAGTCGTATCCACCCGACCCACCTGCTGAGAAGGCAGCTCCTAACCACGTAGCGTACGTCGCCCCCATGATGTTGGCGGTATCACCAAAGGACGTTACACCCCTCCCAGGAGAAAGGGGCCGACGAGCGGCTGGGAATACATTCCGTACCGCTGCGTCTCCCCCTATAGTCGACGCTAAAATTTCGTCTGCGACGCTCCCGAAGATGAGGGGGTTGTAGCTGGCAAGCCGTGCGATCAGCGCATACGCTCGATCCGCCACGTCTTGCGCAGTATAAGGGCGATCCGCAATATCTTGTGGGGCGTAGGTAGGGTCGGTCAGACCGGCCACCCTACTAAGAACAGTCACGACATGAGCGGCTTGGGCGCTATCCAACTCACCTAGGAGTCGGACTACCTCATCTGCTGCCCGATGTGCACTCGGGTGCGCCATGATGACGGCTGCCACGAGCCTCTCGCCCACTCGGTCCGGAATGAGCGGGCTCCAATATCGACCCTCATCTCCGGGATACAGATGAGCTAACGTTGTCGCAAGGTGCTCTGCGGCACAGGGCAGATGTTCTCCTTCGCCCGGTAACCGGGCTATTGCTTTTTCTGCTGATAGCGCATCCGCGTTGGGATATAATGTGGGAAGCGCCAATAAACGGTCGCTAAGCCTGTCGACTTCGGAAAATTGAACACCCGCCTTCGCAGCGGCCGCACGGCGCCAGTACTCCCGCTCGTGCTCAAGCAGGGTATCTAGCGGATCACCAGCAGCAAAGGCTTTGTCACTTTCGTTCAGCACACGTACGAGTGCCGCCGCATGGAGGTCCAGTGCTCGCCGGTGACCCTTGGCCACGGTCTTTAGCGCCTCAGGTATGGCTCGGTTCTCTGCCTGATCGTCTGCCAGCACGTGAAAGCGAAAACTACGATAGGCTGCTAGCGCTATACGTACAGGGTCCTCGCTGCCGATGTCGCTCAGCGCTAACGCCCTTGGCTCAATAACGTCTGCGACTGAGGGCGCTGCTGCCAGCGTCTTCCACCATTTCCCGGCGGTTCTCGCGAGCAACAGGACTCGTACATATTGACCATTGCTTCGGTTGAGTAAACCAATTAGGCGCTTGACGGCGTCGACACTCGTTTCTGCATAGTCTATAGCGCAAAAGACGGAGTTGCCGGCCCGTAGCATAGTAGGTAGCGAATGAATGAATGACGCCACATCTTCATCGTTCCGCGCGACCCCGGCTATCCACCCGTGACCAAACAGCGTAGCCGCCAATTCCAGCGATAGACGTGTCTTGCCTACCCCTCCGGGAGCGCACAGTAGCCGCACCGGCCGAATGTCCGGCTCATCGCTCAAGCACCACTGGCTGAGCAGTTTTTTGAACTCTGGCGATGGCACGAACGGCACCACATGATTGCGGGGGTTCAACCACCATGACGGACGACGGGCCTGCCTGTGATCAGTTACTTCAACTGGGTCGCCGTCGCGGAAAACGTCTCGAGTGAACTCCTGGCGACGGGTCGCCGCGTCGCGCCATCTGCTGCCTAGGGGGTGCGCTGCCCTATTAGCCGCTATGACAGCTGGAAGTTCGTGGGTCAATGAGTCAACTCCGATGACCCATCCCCCGACTACTTGTCGCCGTTGGGGGTCGATCTTTGCCTTCACGAGAGCCGTTACACGGCCCGTAGCCATGTCGAGGACTGGCCCGCCACTCATCCCGCTGCTAAGGTCGTCGCCGCCTACACGCCAGCAGTCTCCGTCCCGCCCGACGAACTCCAAGTGGACTTCAGATAGGGTCGGCGTATCGTAATCGGCGTCCGATGCACGTGGGACAACCCAGCGATTAAAACCGAGCGCCATGACAGTAGCGCCGCGCTGGGGGGGGGTTTCGGCTAACCACACCGAGGGATGATCGGATTTATCGGCCAATTCGAGCAAAGCGAGATCTGGAAGCAAATGATAGCGATGGCCTCCAGAATCCGGTGGAATCACAATGGGCTCGGGTTTAATCGGGTAATCGGCGCCGGCCCACCGGATCACGATATCGCTTCCACACGCCCGCACCACGTGGCCGCAGGTCAGGACGCGGCCTGGAGCCACAAAGAATCCAGTTCCGAACGACGCCTCACGATCGCCGGTGCCGCAGATTTGTACGACGCATTCGCGAAGCAGACCTATCACGTCAGCCATACGTCCGGCCTCTGCACAGGCAACCAGCTAAAGTCGGGCACGTGTCGCCTCCCAGCTGCTCCAGGCCGTGATCAAATTTCCCCGGCCAGCTTCTTGCGTTGACGTCGCGTCCGTACCTACTGCCTAGCGGAGATGTGAGCAGCCGTCAATGCGCCTGCGAATGTTTGATCGCGCGGCCATGCAAGGCCGCCTGACTGGCCGAGGTTCTGCGCCCGCATCGTATGAACCTTCGGGTAGCGCACTGGTAGTCCTGACTTTTTAACGGGCAGAAGGGGACTCACTCACCGCCCAGCCACTGCTGAGGCGGCGCTCAAGGCGGCCTAATACTCCAACGTCACTTGATCTTTGGGCCTGACCCGCTTTGACGGCGGCCGATCAAGCACCGGAGTCATTTACATGAGCCACGGGGCACGCTCGGTGCCGACAACCCCCGCCGCGGTCGCCGAGGGTCGCCCCGTAGCTGGGTGCGGTGATCGCGTCAGGCGCGGAGCCTCGCCATCACGACTACGCGCCAGGGTTGACAACCTTTGTTGTCGAGCGGACCCTGAAGGTGAGCTACCTGGCGAGAGGAGTCGCACCATGCGGGATCTGACACCGGACGAGCACCAGGAGCTGCGGCGGGAGCTTGGTGCTGTTGCCGCCGATTGGGCGCGGCGGCTGACGGCCGCCGGCCCCGATGCCCGGGCCATAGGCGACCACGAGTCGGGGGACGAGCAGCGGATGCTGGCCGCCCACCTGGCGCGCATGGCGGCAGGCGAACAGATGCGCCGCCTGCTCGCTGACCTCGTGTCCGACAGCGCGGAGGAAGCGGTGCAGTGCGGTGCCGGCTATCCCGAGCTAGGCGCGGCGGTAGGTGCCAGCCGGCAAGCGGCACGAAAGCGTTGGCCCCACCTGTCGATCTCGAAGAAGCGTGCCGGCGGGTGGAAGCAGCCGCCCGGGGGCCTCGGTTCCCAGGCCGGCGAGAGTTACCTGGGATACCCGAAGGGAGTAGCCTAGTATTCCAACTGACTTGATCTTTCGGCCGGCGTTGTGTCCGAATCTGCGCTGATAGTGGGAGCGCCGGGCTCGGGCTTGGGATGTTCGTCGCCAGATCGACCAGTGCAGGGTGTGCGCAGGTGGTAGCGGTGTGGCGAGGACGAGGGCGTTGAGGAGTCGGCGGATTTCGGCGACGGTCAACGCGATGATCTCCGGATCGGCGTCAGACGGCACTGTTGCGTTTCCAGATCGCTGGGCGCGGTGATGCTCAGGTCTGGGCTGGGATCAGATCGCCCGGGCGAGCTCGGTGAACGCCGCGGCCACCCGCAGAGCGGGCGGGGCGTCGATACCGAGTTCGTAGTGGCCGCGGCGGAGGTTCTGCATGAAGGCGTGCCCGGCGATGACCACTTGGGCCGTCCGGTCGCTGCGTAGCCCGCGCATCGGCCGCAGTCGGTGTTTAAGCTGGCTGTGATCGGCCTCGATCGGGTTGTTGGCGTACTGCTCCACGTGATGCCACGCCTGCGGGATCAGCTCGTCCAGCACGCCGGGGTAGACCGCAGCGGCGTCGGTGACCACCTCGGTGGGGGTTACCTTCAACACCGACAGCGCCCGCCGGAAAATCCGCCGGGCCGCGCCGGCGTTACGGCGGGCCGAGACGAGCACGTCGATGACCTGCCCATACTGGTCTATCGCGCGGTAGACGTACCGCCACACACCGTTGACCTTGACATACGTCTCGTCGATGAACCATCGGTCACCCGGTGAGTGACGGCAGAACCGTGCCCCGTCGGCCAGCAATGGAGTGAACCGCTGCACCCACCGGTAGACCGTGACGTGGTCTACCTCGATGCCGCGTTCGGCCAGCAGTTCCTCTACGTCGCGATAGGACAGGTTGAACCGCAGGTACCAGCGGACCGCGACGATGATTACCTCTGGCGGGAATCGGAACCCCGCGAACGCAGACTTCGGCGGCAGCCACGGACGAGGACGGGTGGACGACTTCACAGCCCAAGTCTGCCTCGATCTTGCCAACGCTCAACGCAACAGAGTCCTCCCGAGCCCTCGCGGATGTGCAGCCGAGTTCCCGGCGCCCATCGCAAGGCACGGATGATCGTGCGGTCGGCGATTCGGCCACTGCTGTCGATGGCAGCCAGGCCGTACACCATCGTGCCGGCGCGCGGCGACGGCAGGACCGGCAGCGGCAACGGCGGGCGGCGAGGAGCACCACCACGTGACCGACGGTGGCCCGGCTCCCCGTCGGCCAGCCTGACGGGAGGGATGACTGGAGCCACGGAACGATCAGCCACGACAATCGCCCCCGATCGAGACAGGGTCGATCGAGGGAGTCGCTGCGCTGAGATTGGCGTGGTCAAGCGTGCTTGACCACCAGTACGCGAAACACAGCATGGATGCTGCAATTTGGTGTCCGAGGGGCGACACGCACTGAAGCCCCACGGATGACGATGAGCGTGACTCTGAAGCTCGCACGGGTCTAGCCGCGAGGGTGGCCTCTTCGGGTCCCCGAAGAGGCCACCGAGCAGGACGCCCTGGTCAGGGCGGCGCCACTGAGACCAATCTTCCAGATAGACGGACGACCCGGCAAGGCATTCGGCGCGCTGCACAGCCCCGTCGACCTCACCGCGATCATTCCCGCGCCGCGCCTGATATTGAGCGGACCGGAGCGCGTGGCCGACGGCGATCGTCTCACCCACCGCAGCCAATCGCCGGGCGAGGGCCAACGTGCGTCACGCCACCCGGCGGTAGACCGGAATCTCGTCTATCGGGACCCTTCGGTGCACCTCGACGGGCCCACTGTGCCGCTCGCCCGTGAAGTAGTCCTCCCACTCCCCCGGTGGCAGCCACACGGGCCATGTCGTGACGCCGGGTTCGGTGACCGGGGCGACGAGCAGGTCGTCGCCGAGCTGCCATTGCTGCGGCCAGTCCCAGACCCGCTTGTCGTCCGGGTGGTCGAAGAAGAGCGGCCGCATCAGTGGTTTGCCGGTCTGGACCGACCGCTGCGCCTGCTCCACCAGGTACGGCACGAGCTCCTCACGCAGCCGGGCGAAGCGCCGGAAGACCTCCAGCACCCGCGGCTCATTGGTGCGCTCGGCGATGTTCCAGGGCGTACGGTCCACCGAGGGGTCGCGATGGTGGTTGAACTCGGAATGGTACTGCATGATCGGGGCGAAACAGGCCGCTGCGGCGGAGCGTAGGTACAGCTCGGCGTCGGGGATGTCGCCGGAGAAGCCGGCCAGGTCCCAGCCCCAGAAGAAGATGCCGCCGACACCGGCGGTCAGTCCGGCGGTGATCGACGCCCGGTAGGCCTCCCATGTGGAGTCCTCGTCGCCGGCCCAGTGTGCGGGGAAGGCGGCGGATCCGGTGAAGCCAGCCCGGCTGAACGTCACGCCGTCAATGCCGGCCGAGCGCATGAGGTCGTGGTAGGCCGCTGCGTAGCGTACGGGGAAGAGGTTGTTGCTCTCGTCGCCGCGTGATCCGTCGAAGTAGCGCAGGTCGTGGCCCCAGGGGTGCTCGCCGCCGTCGGTCTTGAAGCCGTCGACGCCGAGCTCCTCGACCAGGTAGCGGCGCTTCTCCAGCCACCACCGTCGGGCCTCCGGGTTGGTCCAGTCCGGCAGGAGTGCGCCGGGAAACCACCAGCCGCGGTTGTGGTGCGGTGACCCGTCCGCCTCCCGGACCGCGTAGCCGCGCTCGGCCATAGTGGCCAGGTCGGCGGCGATCTGGCCGTCCTCGCCCCGGTCGGTCGGGACCAGCGGGATCTGCCAGAGCAGCACCTTCACGCCGGCCTCGTGGAGCTCGTCGATCATCGCCTTCGGGTCGGGCCAGGCCCCGTCGGCTGGGAACTCGAAGTCGGCGAGGCGGTGCGGTGCGCCGTCGGGATGCACCTGGTAGCGCGCGTCGCGGAAGGCCACGAAGGTCGACTCGTCGCTCCAGGCCTCGATGACGACGGCGCCGACCGGGATGTCCTCGGCGAGACTGCGGCGCACCTCGGCCAGCACGCGGGCCTGGGTGTTCCACTCGTTCCCGCTCATCCACGGCCGGAACACCCAGGCCGGCGGTACCGGTGGCTGCCCGGTGTCGGAGAGGAAGTCACGCACGACGGCGGCGGGCTCGCCGGTGTAGAGCCGCAACGGCAGCGCGGGCTTCGCGGGGTCGATCTCGGCCTCGACGAGGATGCGGTCCGGCCGGGAGGCGCCGACGTCGTACCAGGTCCGCCGGCTGGTCACGACGTGGAAGCCCCAGCCCGCCTCTCCCCCGACGACCACCGCGAACGGCATGGGCAGGTAGGTGCGGTGTCCCTGCCGCTTGTACTGCTCGAACACCGTCGCGTCCAGCACCTGGCCGCGCTGGTCGAGCGCGTGGTACCGCTCACCGAAACCCACCACGTGTTCGCCGTCGGCCAACCGCAGCGCGAACCGCACCCGCCGGGGTCCGTCGCTGCCGGTCAACCACTCGACGCTGCCCGGGTCGAGGACGCCCGCGGCGCCGGGGTCGCGCACGTCGAGCCGCCCGCCGTCGCGCTGCCAGACCAGCGTTCGCACGGGAAAGATCCCCGTCCGGACCTCACGGCCCGCCGCGGTCCGGCCGACGATGGCGTACCCGTCGTCCCGGCCCGCCGTCGCCCGAACGACCCACGGCGTGCGACCGCCGGTGTCCGGGACGGCCGAGGCGGCAGAGGCGAGGTGACCTGCCGAGCCGATCGGCGGCGCGGCGGGCGCACCGAAGTCGAGTGTTACCGTCGCGGGGTCGACCCGCTCCGCGAGCACCTGCGTGCCGTCGCCGAACTCGAACCGGACCTCGGTCACCTGCGGGTCGGTGAGCACCCGGATCTCGTACTCCTCGCCCCGCAGCGGGTGCACCGGCACCCGCTGGTCGAGGTCGTACCGGTAGGGGTGCCCGGTGCCGGCCGGGCGGTGGCTGATCAGGGACTCAATCACAGTCCGACCTCCAGAGCGAGCGTGACGAACATGGCGTGCGACCACAGCAGGGGCGTGGCGACGCGCCCCCATCGCTCGGTCCACTCGGCGATGTACTCGGGGTATTGGGTATTGCCGCTGACCTGCTCGGGCAGGTGGCCGTCGGGGGTGGCCTGGGCGGCGATCCAGTCCAGTCGGCGAAGGGCCTCTTCCGGTCGGCCGGTGCGCGCCTCGTGCCAGCCCAACCAGGCGGTGAGGATCAGCCACTCCCCGCCGCCGTAGAAGGTGTCCCCCAGGTACCGGTAGACGCCGCCGCGCAGCAGCTCGCCGCGTACCTGCTGATAGGTGCGTTGGGCGACCGGGCCATGCGGGTCGACCACTTCGAAGGGGGTGAGGCAGGCCAGGAGGCTGCCATCGACGGCAGTGCCACCAAGCCATTTGGTGAGGTGTCCGTCGGCTATGCCCTCGCTCGCGAGAAGCGCTTCGAGGGCGCTGACGCTGGCTGTGGCAGCGCGGGCGCGTTCGGCGTCGAGCAACGGCTTTCCGTGCTCGTTACGAGCGTGGAGCACGGCACGGAGCCCGGCCAGCACCGAGCCAACGGTGGCCACGTGCCGGTGCTCGGCGTGCTCCTCCCACCAGTCGTAGCAGGGTCGGTCGCCGAATGCGACGAGATAGTCCACGCTGGACGCGATTGCTGGACGGTACGCATCCAGCGGCCGTCCGTGCCGTGCCGTGTGCGCCATGAGGACCCACAGCCACGTGCCGTACCCGTCCAGCTGGAAGTTCCACCAAGGTTCGTCACCATCGCCGCCATCAAGGGTGTAGCGGGTCGGGAGCATCTCGTCGGCGCTGATCTCCTCGCCGCGGCCGGCGCGGGCCACGAGGTCGGAGATCCGCCCGGCCCGGGCATCGATCACCGCGGCGCACCAACGCAGGAACCGGTCGGCGCTGTCCACCCGATCGGCCCGGCTCATCGCGTCAGCGATGAACGCGCCGTCGCGCAGCCAGCTGTACTGGTAGACGGGATAGTTCGGGCTGGCCGGGTAGGCACCGGACGGATGCTGGTTGGCCTCGATGAGGGTGAGGCTGGACTCGACCAGCGTGCGCAGGTCGGACCGTGCGGCGGTCGGCACGGGGGCTCCTCCAGGAGGGGTCGGTAGGTGGGGTGCCGGGGTGCGGGTGCGGCCGCGTGCGGAACGGCCGCACCCCGCTCGTGTCGACTACTTGATGAGGGCGCTGACGGCGGCAGCCGCCTCGTCGAGAGCCTGCTGCGGCGTAGCCTGGCCGGAGGCCGCCTTCTCCAGCGCCTGGGTGACGATGTCCTGCATCTTCGACTGCTGCGCATCGATTACCGGCGGAAGCGCAATGTCCGACAGCGCGTCGAAGACCGCCTTACGATTGGCCGGGGGTGTCTTCTTCAGGTAGCTGTCGAACGCGGCCTGGTCGTTGACCGCCGGCAGTTCCCAGTTGGAGGCGAGCCGGGTCTCCACGGCCTTTTCAGAGGTGCCGAGGAACCGGGCCCACTTCCAGGCCGCGGTGGCCTTCTTGCTCTTCGCGGATACCGCCGTGGCGTTCATGAACACTGCGTTCGCCTTCTGAGTGTTACCGGCCTCGGTGACGATGTCGAAGTCCAGACCGGCGGTGCCGGCGAGCTTCGAGATCTGCCAGATGCCGTTGTGCCACATGGCGAGCTTGCCGGAGGTGAACAGGGCGGTGTCGTAGTCGGCCTTGCCGCCGATCTCGGCGACGGTGGGCTGCACCGTGCCGGGCTTGCCGAGCAGCCACTGTGCCGCCTCGAGGCCCTTAGCGTCGTTGAACGTCGCCTTCTTGCCGTCCTCGGAGAGGAACGAGCCGCCGTTCTGCGCGAGCGCCTTGTAGAACTCGTGGAAGGTGACCGGCTGGTAGTCGCCGTAGACGCCCTTGGCCTTGTTGGTCAGCTTCGCCGCCGCCGCCTGCTCGTCGGCCCAGGTCCAGTCCGCCGTGGGGTAGGCGACGCCCGCGGCGTCGAAGAGCTTCTTGTTGTAGAACAGCACCACGTCGGAGAACGTCGACGGCACCGCGTAGAGCTTGCCCTTGAATTGGAATGCCTCGCGCGCCTTCGGGTAGAGCCGGTTCGCGTCGTAGTCCTTGTCGGCCTTGGCCTTCTCGTCGAGCGGCAGCAGCGCGCCGGCCCGGGCGTACGTCACGAAGTTCTCGTAGTTGAGGTCGAAGGTGTCCGGTGCGTTGCCGCCGGCGATCGCCGTCTGCAGCTTCGTGAAGTAGTCGTCGTACGCGGCTGTCTGCACCTGCACGGTGAGGCCTGGGTTCTGCTTCTCGAACTCGGCCTTGATCGCGTCGAGGTCCTTCAGGTGGTCCGGGGCGGCGGAGAAGGTGAAGTAGGTGATGGTGCCGCTGGCGTCGTCGTCGGCGCCTCCGCCGGAGGCGCCCTGCCCGCATGCGGCGAGCAGGCTCACCGCGGTGAAGGCTCCGGCGGCGGCTGTCAGGAAGCGTCTTCTGGTGGTCATCGGATCTCTCCTCGGTGTGGGGGTGCGGGGAGTCAGGACTTGATTCCGGTGAAGGTGATGCCGCGCACGACGTAGCGCTGGGCAACGACGTAGAGCGCGAGGATCGGGAGGACGGACATGCTCGAGCCGGCCATGACCACGTTCCAGGCGGTGCTGTACCGGCCCTGCAGCAGGGACAGGCCGACCGGCAGGGTCATGTGCGCCTCTGTCTGTGCGATGACCAGCGGCCACAGGAACGCGTTCCAACTGGACATGAAGGCGAAGACGGCGAAGGTGGCCAGCGCCGGGGCCACCAGCGGCAGCAGCACCTGGGCGAAGACCCGCAGGTGCCCGGCCCCGTCGACGTACGCGGCCTCGTCCAGCTCCTTCGGCAGTGCCATGAAGGCTTGCCGGAGCATGAACACCCCGAAGCTGGAGACGACGGTGGGAAGCAGCAGCCCGGCGTAGCTGTCGACCAGCCCGAGGTGGCGCATCTCGATGAACAGCGGGACGATGATCACCTGCATCGGGATCATCATCGTGGCGAGGTAGAGCACGAACACCGCATTGCTGCCTCGGAACCGAAGCCGGCTGAAGGCGTAGGCGGCGGTCGCGCTGGTCAGGAGTTGCAGCAGCGTGGACACCACCGCGACGCCGACGCTGTTGGCGGCGAAGCGCCAGAACGAAAAGGCCTCGCTCAGCCGCCCGTACGGCTCCACCGTCGGCGGGTCGGGCACCAGGGGCGCGTCGACGCGGGCGAGCTGAGCGTCGCCCGTGAGCGAGGTGATCAGCATCCACGCGAACGGGCCGATCATCGCCACCGCGCCGAGCGTCAGCGCGACATACCGCAGGACATTCTTACTCATAGTGCACCCACCTGCGCTGCAGTCGGAGCTGGACGAGGGTGACCAGGAGGATCACCGCGAAGAGCACCATGCTCATCGCCGAGGCGTAACCCACCCGCCCGTACGAGAAGGCGTTCTTGACGATTTGCTCGACCACGACGCTGGACGCGCCGCCCGGACCGCCCTCGGTCATCACCCACACCTGGTCGAAGACCTGGAAGCCGTTGATCAAACTGATCACGGTGACGAAGAACACGGACGGGGAGAGCATCGGCAGGGTGATGCTGCGCAGTTTGCGCCACCAACCGGCGCCGTCGAGAGCGGCGGCCTCCAACAAATCACGCGGAATGGCCTGCAGGCCTGCCAGCAGGATCACCGCGACGAAGCCGATGTCCTTCCATACGGAGGCGAGCACCACCGAGGGCATGGCCCAGTCCGGGTCGGTCCACCACCCGGGTCCTGCGACGCCGACCGCGCCGAGGATCCGGTTGACCAGCCCGTCGGCCGGGTTGAGGAGCCACTTCCACAGCAGTGACACCGCGACCCAGCTGCTGATCACCGGTAGGAAGAAGGTGGCCCGGTAAAGCGTCATCGCGGGGAGCTTGGCGTCCAGCAGCAGGGCCACGGCGAGCCCGCCGACCAGCACCAGAGGCAGGTAGCCGGCCAGGTAGGCCAGGGTGTGGCCGAGGGCGGCGTGGAACTCGGCGTCGCTCAGCAACTCGCTGTAGTTGTCCAGCCCGACGAAGGTCGGCACCCCGATGAGGTTCCAGTCCTGCAGGCTCACCCAGGCGGTGCCGAGCATCGGGCCGATCCAGAAGCCCAGCAGCAGAAGCAGGCTGGGGGCGAGGAAGCCGGCCGCCGCGACGGCCGTGCGCAGACTGCGGCGGGCGGCGCCAGGTGGGCGCCTGCGCTGCACCGGCGCTTGAGCCGGGCGTGATGGCCGGGCAGTGGTGGGGGCAGGCGGTGCGGTCACTGGGTCACCTCGGCACCGGGAAAGGCCGCCAGCCGCGCGCGGATGGCGTCGGTGTGCGGCTCGGCGTTCATCGTGAACGGCGCTCGAAGCACCAGAGCGGCGGCACCCAGGGCCCATTTCGTGTCGTCCCACGGGTCGACGTGCACGTTGACCCCGTCGACAAGGGGCGGAAACATGCCGGCGCGCAGGGCGGTGAGGAACCCATCCGCCAGGTGCGTCCAGGCCAGAGTTCCTTCCCCGCTGACCAGGACCGCCTGGGGGTCGAGCACGGTGGCCAGCCCGGCAGCGACGGTGCCGAGGCGTGCTCCGGCGGCACGGAAGACCTCCTGCGCCCCGGCGTGCCCGCCGTCTGCTGCGGCGCGCAGGTCGGCCAGACCGGCGTCCGGGCCGATCGCGCCCACCTTTCGCGCCTGGTGGACGAGCGCGCTGTCACAAACGTAGGTCTCCAGGCAACCGCGTCTGCCGCAGTGGCAGGGCGGGCCTTCGGGATCTACCGGCAGGTGCCCTAGTTCACCCGCGGCACCATGTCCGCCGCGACGCAGGTCACCTCCGGAAACGACGGCTGCGCCGACGCCCTGCCCGAGGGTGATGGTGAGGAAGTCCTCGTACGGCCGGCCCAGCCCGTACAGGTGCTCATACGCCGCCAAGGTGTTGACGTCGTTGTCCACAAGCACCGGCACGCCGAGGAGCTGGCTGAGGTAGTCACGCAGCGGCATGTGTCGCCAGCCCAGCAGTGGGGCCTCCACCAAGCCGGTGCGGCTGTCGACGAAACCGGGCACACCGAGCCCGATCCCGAGCAGCGGTGCGTCATCGACGGCGGCCACATGCGGCGCGAGCAGCTCGGACAGGGCGCCGAACGGGTTGACGGCGGCCTCATCGAACGGTGCGGAGAACGTCTGGAGGAGGGTCCCGTCCAGGTCGGCCCGCACGCCCGTGAGCCGACCCGCGGCGACCTTGACCCCGATCGCATGCGCGGCCCGTCCCACCACCGCGAGCAGCTCGGCGGGTCGGCCGCCCTGCGGAATACCGTCGTCGACCTTACGGATAACCCCGGCCTCGATCAACGAGCGGGTGACCGCAGTGACGGTCGGCGGACTGAGGCCGAGCCGCCGGGCAACCTCGGCGCGTGAAATCGGTCCGTGTCGGCCAATCAAGGCAAGCACGGCGACCCGGTTGACATCCCGCAGACGGGGTCCCGACGTCGCAGCCGTCATGAAGCACTTCCTTCCACCGCTAAATTCGGTGCCTGAAGGAAGGGTCTGAATTTTCTCGGAGGATGTCAAGCCCCGTGATCAGAACGAGATGGAGAAGCTGCGTGCCGGAAGGCCCGGCGGTTACCGGGGGCGCGGAGGCGGCTGAACAGCTGAGCAACGGGACGACAGCGGCCGGGGACCGCTTATGACGCCGCCAGCCCTCCTCCGCCTCATCCCCGGCGGACGAAAGGCGGGTGACCGCCGGCACAGCCAGCGGGACGTGTACTACAGGGCGGCAGAGTCCTTGCAGGCAACACCTGAGCGTGGACAGCGACATGACAGCTTCGGGACCGCAGAAGAGGTCACTGAGCGAAGTCTGTTGCCGGTCCAGCGGCGGTCTTTCCCGACGTAGGTCCTCGGCGTTCATCTGACGCACGAGGCTCGTCGTCATCGACGGCGTGTCGCGTTGGCCGCGAGGTGTTCTCGCGGTGCCAGGTGAAGTAGGCAGCGCTACGGGTGGTGTGGGCGCTTGCTCGCCGCCCTGCCAGCAGTGCCAGCCGTTCATCTAGCCCCGGCAGATGTCCCGGCTCGTCGGCGACGATCACGCGCCCGGTGGGGTCAACGGCGATGTATCCAGCCTCGAACGACGCAGGTCGCGAGCACAAGAACCGGTCAAGGTATCTCGGCTGTCGATCACCGTCCCTGCAGGCCGCCCGTAAGCGCCTACGGCTCTAGTTGAGTGCTGTTCGATGCAGTTCAGCACCGGTCGGGGCCCTCCACTGCCCCCAGCCGGCTACCCCAGTCCGGTGGTAATCGTCCCGCGATTGCTCGGCCTGTTGGCGGGGCGCCGGGCGGGACCGTTCCCGCTACACGGCGAGAACCATAACTCGCTCATGGGTCAGGTCCTCCATCGCCGAACGCACACCCTCTCGGCCGACGCCGGACTCCTTGACCCCGCCGTAAGGCATCTGGTCGGCGCGGTAGCTGGGCACGTCACCGACGATGATGCCACCGACCTCCAGCTCGGCCTGCGCCCGCATGGCGACGCGGATGTCGTGGGTGAAGATGCCCGCTTGCAGCCCGTACCGTGAGTCGTTGACGGCGGCGAACGCGGCGTCGACTCCGTCGATGGTGGTGACGGTGAGCACTGGGCCGAAGATTTCCTCCTTGGACACCTTGACATGCGGCGGCACATCGGCGAGCACGGTCGGAGCAAAGGCGCTGTTGTCCCGCACGCCACCGGTCAAAAGCGTCGCGCCGGCTGCCACCGCCTCCCCCACCCACGCCTCGACCCGCTCGGCGGCGACGACGTCGATCAGCGGGCCGACGTCGGTGGTCTCGTCCCACGGGTCACCGACCCGAAGTGCCCGCACGGCGGCGACGAGCCGATCGGCGAATGGGCCGGCCAGCGTCCGGTCGACGAAGACCCGCTGAACGGAGATGCACGACTGGCCGGCTTGGTAGTTGGCGAAAGTCGCGATACGCGAGGCGGCCCAGTCAAGGTCGGCGTCGCTGGCCCAGTCCGCGCAGACCACCGCCGCCGCGTTGCCGCCGAGTTCGAGGGTGACGTGCTTGCGCGGGACCGCGTCGCGAATCCCCCAGCCGACCGGCCCCGAGCCGGTGAAGGACACCACCGGAAGCCGCGGGTCGGCGACCAGGTCGCCGGCGCGTTCGTTGGGCACGACGACGACCGAGACCATGCCCGACGAAAGCTCGGTTTCGGCGAACAGCTCCCCCAGCAGCAGCGCCGACAGGGGCGTCTTCGGGGCCGGTTTGACGACGATCGGCGCGCCGACGGCGACGGCCGGGGCCAGCTTGTGCGCGACGAGGTTCAGTGGGAAGTTGAACGGCGCCACGCCCAGGACCGGTCCGCGCGGCACCCGCTGGATCATCGCGATCCGCCCGACCCCGCCGGGATCGGTGTCGAGCCGCTGTAGCTCGCCGCTCCAGCGCCGGGCCTCCTCACTGGCCAGCCGGAAGACGGAGGCGGCTCGGGTGACCTCGACCCGGGCCCACTTCAACGGCTTGCCGGACTCGGCGGTGATCAGCCGGGCGATCTCGTCGGCGCGCTCGGTGAGCCGGCGCTGGACGTGATCGAGCGCGGCGGCCCGGACGTGCGCCGGCAGCGCGGCCGCCTCCCGGCGGACCGCGTCGGCGGCGGCGACGGCCTCCTCTATCTGCTGCGGCGTGGCCAGGCCGACCCGGCCGGCCAGCCGCCCGTCCCAGGGGTGGACGACGTCAAGGATGTCGTCGGATCCGACCGGCTTCCCGGCTATCCAGTTGGGCTGCACCTGCTGCACTGGTTCTCCTGTCATCTCAGGTGTCATGCGGTGATGCCCTGCGTCGGGCTGCGGGTGTGCACCGACTGGGCCGGCGGGCTGAGCAGCCCCGTGGGTGCCAGAGCCGCTGCCCGAACGCCCAGGACGTGTAGCCCTGAGCGGGTATCCACTCGTCTGACAAGCACCGAGCATGGGCCAGACCGGGAGTCGCTGGAAGGGGCGATCCGGCGAATTCCTGAATTGACCCGTCGGGGGGACGTGCCCGGTATCGGCCCGTCCCTACGTTGGCAGCAGCGGGTTACCGCGTCGGCGCCTGCCGGCGTACGCGGGGCCGCGCTCCGTCCCGCGTCAGAGGCCCTCGTAAGAAGCGGAGTGAAGCATGACGACCAGCCAGAATGCGCCCGACGCGAACCTCGAGCACGACGCCTTGTCCATCATCGAACTCTTCCCCCAGGACGAGGACTGGTCGCTGCAGACCATGCGACTGCTCGCCCAGGTGGCAGTCGGCGGTGCGGACCTGTTCGAGTGTGCCCGTACCGCGGCACGTATCGGTGACACCACCACCGACGGCGAGGTCTGGCAACGCGAGTGGGTGCGCACCGCCGAGGAGACCGGCGCGTTCGCCCAGCGCGAGCTCGACGCCGGCCACCGCAACACCGCGATGAAAGCGTTCTTCCGCTCGTGCAGCTACTACCGGCACTCCGAGTTCTTCCTGCGCTCCTCTGATCCACGGCGTGAGCAGGCCTACGTCAACGGCACGAAGAACTTCCAGAAGGCCGTCGAGCTCAGTGACGGCGTCCTCGAGCGGATCCACGTCCCCTTCGAGAACACCACGATGGACGGCTACATCATGCGGCCCGACAACTCCGGGGAGAAGCGGCCGACGGTGCTGTTCCTCGGCGGTGCGGACTCCTGGGCCGAGGAGCTGATTTTCCTCGGCGGCAACCAGTTCCCCGACCGCGGTATCAACGTCGTCGTCGTCGACACGCCCGGTCGTGGAAGCTCGCTGCGGTTCAAGAAGATGTACAGCCGGCCGGACTACGAGGTGCCGGTCGCGGCGGTGCTCGACTACCTCGCCACCCGCTCCGACGTCGACATGGACCGCCTCGGACTCGCCGGCGTCAGCTTCGGCGGGTACTACGCGCCGCGCGCAGCCGCCTTCGAGCCGCGGGTGAAGGCGGTCGCCGCCTGGTGCGGCACCTGGAGCATCCTCCGCGACTTCTACGAGTTCTACCCGCCCCTGCAGGAGCAGCTGCAGTGGCTGTCGGGCTCGAAGGATGACGCCGAGGCCCGCGAGAAGCTCGCGAAGTTCACGCTCGACGGTGTGGCGGACAAGATCAACGTACCGGTCTACGTCATGCACGGCACCCGCGACATCATCATGGACATCAAGGGCGCCGAACAGTTCATCGAGGCGCTCACGGTCGAGGACGTCACCACCGACATCTACGACGGCGCCGGGTCCCTGCACTGCAGCTACGACTACGCGGCAGTCGCCGTGGCTCGGCTCACCGACTGGTTCGCCGACCGGCTCTGATCGGACACTGCGGGACAGTTGACGGCCCCGGGCGCGGCACCTCTGTGCCGTTGCCCGGGGCCGTTTCACTGTTCGGCGCTTCGCGCCGGGCCTCTCGGCACCCACGCCCGCCGGGCGGATCTTCAGGCCAGGCTCGCGCCGCCGTCCACGCGGATGTTCTGCCCAGTGACGAAGGCGGCGTCTGCACCCAGCAGGAACGCGACGACCGTGGCGATGTCGTCCGGCACGGCGAGTCGCCCCAGCGGCGCGCGGGCGACCCGCTCGGCGAGCTCCTCGTCGCTGAACAGTCCGGTGTTCATCCCGGTGTCGGTGAACCCCGGCGACACCGCGTTGACCCGCACACCACGGGCGCCCAACTCACGGGCGGCGGCGCGCACCAGGCCCAGCGTGCCTGCCTTGCCGGCGACGTAGTGGGCCTGCCGCGGCGGGCCACCGACCTCCGCGACCGTGGAGGACAGGCAGACGATCGCCCCACCGGGCGCCATCTGCCGGGCGACGGCCTGCAGACAGAGAAACGTGGCGGTGAGGTGTACCTCCACCGCGGTCCGCCACTGCTGCGAAGTCAGATCCAGAACGCCGGCGTGGTGGGCCGTCCCGGCCGCGAGAACCGCGCCGTCGAGCCGGCCGAGGTGCAGCAGCGTGTCCTCGACCAGCGCAGCGCAGTCATCCTCCCGGGTGACGTCGACAGGTCGGACGTGCACCCGCGCACCCAGTGCCCTCGCCTCAGCCGCGACCACGGCGAGCCGGTCGGCATCGAGGTCCGCCAAGGCCAGGTCCGCCCCCCGCCCGGCGAGGAGCAGTGCGCAGCTGCGGCCGATGCCACCGGCGGCCCCGGTCACCACGACGACACGGCCACCGCGAGGCGACCGGAGACGCCCGTCGTGCGGTGGCTCAGACACAGAGGTAGCCCCCGTCGACGTAGATGATCTGACCGGTGAGGTACGACGACGCCGCCGACGCGAGGAACACGGCGGCTCCGGCCAACTCATCCGGCCTGCTGAAGCGGCCCATCGGGATATGGGCGAGCAGTGCCTGGTAGCGCTCGAGGTCCTCGGTCAGCGGCTCGGTCATCTCGGTGGCAATCATGCCGGGCCCGATGGCGTTGAGGCGGATGCCGGCGCCGGCCCACTCGAGGGCGAGGCTACGCGTCAGCGACGCGATCCCGCCCTTGCTGGCGGCGTACGAGGCCGCCCAGGCGTTCCCCACCACGCTGTTGAGCGAGGCCACGTTGATGATCGACCCGCCCCGGCCCAGCTTCACCATCCGCCGTGCCGCCGCCTGACTGAGGAAAAAGGCGGACTTGAGGTTCATGTCCTGGACCGCGTCCCATTGCCCCTCGGTCATCTCCAGTGCCGGGACGCGGCGGGTGCCACCGGCGGCGTTGACAAGGATGTCGACGGCCCCAAGTGCGTCGACGGCGTCACCCATGAGTCGTTCGCAGGTGGCCACGTCAGTCACGTCGCCAATCAGGGTCTCGACCCGGATGCCGCCCGCCGCTGCACGGGCGGTGGCCTCGGCGAGGGCCGTCTCGTCCCTTCCCGCCAGTGCGATGTCGGCGCCCGCCTCGGCGAGGGCGGACGCGATGGCGGCCCCGATGCCCCGCGAGGCGCCCGTAACCAACGCCTTGCGCCCGGCGAGCGGGCGGAAGCGGCGTACCGCGCGGAACAGGTCCGGATTCGGTAGCGCCCCGATTTTGTAGAGCGCGTCGACGGGGTTGACATGGACGATCTCTCCGCCGAGCAGCCCGTCCGGGGCGATCGGGAACTGGGCGAGCGAGGTCGTCCGGAACGTCGTGCCCGTCGGCTCGAAGTCACGCCACGGGCCGCCGTGGGTGCGCTCGGTGACGATCTCCACGAAGACCGCCTCGTCGGAGACGTGATAGGTCTCCGACTCGTTGGCGAAGTCCGGGAACGAGGCGAACATGCCGGAGTAGAACTGTCCGATCTCCTCCTTGCCCCGCAGGTCGACGTCGTAGGCCGGGATCCGGTAGATGCAGTCGTCGGTGAAGGTGGCCAGGACCGCCGCGACGTCGTGGCGGTCCTCGGCGCGCAGGTGGTCCTTGACCAGGTCCAGAGGCGTCTTGGACACGTCAGCGTCGACCTCCGTCGGTGTTGATGACGACGCCGGTGACGACGCGAGCCGCCACCGGGTCGGCAAGGTACAGGTAGGCGCCCGCGTGGTCGGCGGGCGACGGCACCACGCCCAGCACGTTCCCGTCGGCGATCATCTGGTCGCGCCCGGCCCGCTGATCCGCGGGTGTCGGCGTACCGAGGGTCTCGGAGCCGGCGAAGCGGGTCGCGGTGGTGCCACCCGGGGACACGCCGTTGACCCGGACCTCGGGTGCCAGGTCCGCGGACAGGTGGGAGATCACCCCGCGGACCGCCCACTTGGAGCTGCCGTAGAGCACCCCGCCCCCGGTGTTGTGGAAGGCCGACTCCGAGACCGTGAGCGTCACCGAGCCGGAGCTGCGCGAGAGCCACGGGTAGGCCGCGTTGACGGCGAGCATCGCGCTGAGCACGTTCGTCGACCACAGCTCCCGGCCGGCCTCGGTGAGGGCCTCGGCGGTGAGTTCGCGCACGCTGGCGAAACTGTCGTGCACGCCCACACAGCAGGTGAGCTGGCCATGCGCCCGCCCGCCTGCTCCCGCCTCGGCGACCGCCCTGGCCAGGAGCGCCGGGTCGGTCGCGTCGCCGACCACGACCTGCACCCCGTGGGGGTGATCGTGCAGCAGCCGTTCGGCGTTCTCGGCGGAACGCTCCACCACGGTGACTGCGGCGCCCTCGGCGAGGTAGGCCTCGACGACGGCCCGTCCTATTCCGAAGCCGCCACCGGTGACGACCGCGGCGACGGTCGCGAGGCGGCCGCTCATCCTCCGGGCTTCTCGGCCAACATCTGGGTGATGACGTCGGGCGACTGATAGCTCAGGCAGTCGAGGGCGACCGCGTCGAGCTGGATCCGGCTGCCGCGGCGCGGCGACCAGATGTCCAGTCGCACGCCGTTGCGGCTGCGTACCTGGGTGACGACCACATCGGCGAACTCGTTCGAGACGACGATGGGCCCGGGCATGCTCTCTTCCGGCATCCGGCCGAGCAGTGTCCCTTCCGCCGGCCAGTCGCCCACCTGGAAGAGGTTGGCAACGCTCCCCGGCTGTTCGGCGGGTACGTTCTCCTCGGACATGGTTCCTCCGCGTTCTCGCTCAGATGAAGATCGACATGTTGTGCGCGTTGATCAGCGACTGGTCGATCGCGGCCCACCGGTGCACGATCTGCCAGCTGTCGTCGGCCTTGCGGATGCGGTCCTTGCGCTGGGTGGAGAAGATGCTCGGGTTGGGGTCGTCGCCGCGGCTGCGGTAGATGAGGCAGTTCGAGTGCACGAGGTACTCGTCCGCGGTGTCGGTCCGCTCGACCAGTACGTTCGTCACGTAGTGCCGGGTCCGTGACGGCGGCTGCTCCGACCACGCGAAGTCCGTCTCCAGGCGCTCGACCCGGAACTCCAGCGTCCGCTTGGTGTCGTCGAAGATCCGTGAGGTCGGTGACAGCTCCCACTCAGCCAGCTTTTCGCGTGTCACGCGCACCGGTACCTCGTACCGGGCGTCCTCCGCGAAGGCGGTCAACCAGTCACGGAACCGCCGCTCGTCCAGTGCCAGCGACTCCAGGTGCAGGAAGTCGCGGACGGACTCCTGCACCTCCCGGTCGGCGAGATCCATCTGGAGTGCCACGTCACTCACCCTCCATGTAGCGCGCCCAGGTCGCCCAGAGGTTGCGGAAGTTGTCCTCGGTGACGTACGGCTCGACGGCGTACCCGGGGCCGGGGAAGTCCGTCAGCGGCTCTCGCTCGAGCCCCTGGATGTAGGGGAAGTCCACGTCGCGGGCGAGGGTGCTGCCCGTCATCTTGGTGACCTTCGTCCAGTTCTCGAAGTCGTCCTGTTCGAAGGTGCCGGCCTGACCGAAGGCCAGGGTGTACGCCTGGTAGGCGGCCTTCTTGTACTCGTCCGAGGCGTCCTTGGGCACCAGGCACCACGACCACATCTCCATCCGCCCGGGGCCGACCGGGTGGTAGAGCCGCATCGTGCAGAACCGCACGCCCGGGTCACCGGGCTGCAGGCTCAGCGGCTGGATCAGGAAGGACAGGTTCGGGAACACCGAACCCACGGCGGTCCTGGTCTTGGAGAAGACCTCGAGCTGCTCCGGGCTGAGGCTCTCGTGCATCTGCTTGACGAGGTCGTCGGGGTAGCCGAAGAACGGCTGCATCCCCGGCGTGTGCCCGAGGCCGATGCCGTGTCCCTTGCCGGGGATGTGCACCGCCCAGCCCTTCGAGTGCGTCGAGCCGGAGGACGGGAAGTAGCCCAGGTGGAACCCGAACTGGTGCGCCACCGGGGTGTGGTAGCCGTCGCCGGAGAAGTTCTCGGTGCAGATCTTCCAGTCGGTCTCGGCCACCCAGTGGTCCGGCGGGCCGTGCACCTCGCTGCCGTTCACACCCTGCTTGAGGTAGATGTCCAGGTAGAACTGGAACCCGCCCAGATAGTCCTCAAGGCTCTCCGCCTCCGGGTCTAGCGTGCCGAAGATCAGGCCGGCGTAGCTGTCGACGCGCACCTTGACCAGGCCGAACTGCTTGCGGTCGAGCTTCTTGGCGTACGCCTCGTTGAAGTACGGAACGCCGATGAGCTCGCCTGAGTTCTTGTACACCCAACCGTGGTAGGAGCAGCGGAAGTGCGACGCGTTGCCCATCTCGGACTTGCACATCATGTTGCCGCGATGGCGGCACATGTTGAGGTGTGCGTGCACCTCGCCCTTCTCGTCCCGCGCCACGATGATGTTGTTGTTGGCGATGTAGCGCGTGACGTAGTCGCCGGGCTTCGGGATCTCCGACTCGTGCGCGAGGAAGCACCAGGCCTTGCCGAACACCCGCGTCAGCTCGCGTTCGAAAACCTCCCGATCGTTGAAGATGCGCGCGGGGACCCGCCCGGCGGGCACTCCCTCGCGCATCTCGCGGATCATCGTGTCCAGGTCCTGCGACATCTTTGTCAGCTCCGGGTCGTGTGAGTCGTGCCGAAGCGCTCGGCCACCTGGTCGATCACCTGCTTGTACCGGGCGATGTGGTCCTTGGTGTCCTGGACGTGCTTCTCCGGCACCAGGTCCTCCGTGTACGGCGGGCGGCACTTGCCGACGTGGATGTAATCCGCCTCGTTGACCCGGATCTTCTCCAGCGGGATGTTGTACTTCGCGAACTCCATGAAGTCCTGACCGACCAGGAACGGCTCGTGCGCCCAGCGCAGACGCTCGGTCAGCCACTTGGCGTCCTCGATGCGGTTGTCCCGCAGCGCGTCCCGCAGCGCGAGCACCGGGGCGGGGCCGCAGGCGGTGGTTGACGACCAGGCCATGCCGACGAGCTCCTCGCCGTACATCTCCCAGGCCGGCAGCCAGTCCGTCTCGATCGGCATCAGGGGGAAGTGCTTGCCGGTGTGGGCCATGTCGTTGTGGTAGCGGAAGCCGACCGACGCACCGCCGGCGTACTTCACGGCGACGACCTGGGGAAGCTCGATGAGGGTCTTGTAGACGCTGCGGGGGATGATTCCGCCGAACGCCGCGGTGTTGTCGTAGACGACGATCGCGAGCGCGGGGACGGCTTCGGCGACGTCGCGGTAGAAGCGCTCCATCACCGGCGCGACCATGTTGCCCCACATCGGCCGGCCGAGCAGCGTGCCGGTGATGCCCAGCTCCGCGAGGAACTTCATCCGCGACACGGTGTCGCGGGTGTTCAGCGTGGTCGTGCCGATGAACACCGGGAAGTCCGGGTTGA
This sequence comes from Micromonospora sp. DT47, assembly GCF_049844475.1. Classification (NCBI taxonomy): domain Bacteria; kingdom Bacillati; phylum Actinomycetota; class Actinomycetes; order Micromonosporales; family Micromonosporaceae; genus Micromonospora; species Micromonospora sp. DT47. The sequence goes on from NZ_JBNCLC010000017.1 coordinate 105,262, forward strand.
CGTCACGGACGGTCTCGGCGACGCAGCCGGCGAAGTCCTGCCACTCCTTCAGCGTCAGGGTGGCGCACTCACCGAGGGTGCCGTTCAGGGCGATCGCGTCGACGCCGTCGGCGATCAGCGTTCTGATCATCCGCTCGGTTTCGGCCAGGTCGACGGTGTCCACGGCGTCCACGCGCTCCGCGCCGGGAAGGGCCGGGGTGGGCGGGTAGGACATCACACCGCGCATGTCCGGGCCGGTGACCTTGGGAAGCTTGCTCATGTTGGCGTCCTTCTTCATCGGTTGGTTCGGTTCACATCCGGGCGGCCACGACGGCGGTTCCGGTAAGCCAGGCAGGCACGGGCTCGTAGACGAGCGTCTCGAAGGGGCTGGCTGCCGCACCCGCTGCGACGAGCCATGTCCTGATCTCGTGGGCTCCGTTTCCGGCGAGATCGATCTCGTCCCGGCTGTAGGCGGTCAACCGCTCGGGGTCGCCCGCCTCGAGACGCGCCAGGAAGTCCCGGTCGAAGTCCTCGTTGATCGTTCCGGACTCCGGCATGCCCACCCAGTGGGAGAGGCCGCCGGTGGCGACCACGACCACTCGCTGGTACTCGTTCTGCGCCTCGACCGCGGCGCGCACCATCCGCCCGAAGTCGTAGCAACGGCGCGCGGTGGGCCATGGCGGGTTCACGCCGTTGACGATGATCGGCACCAGCGGGTACCGGGACTCCGGGTCGAGGTGCTTGAGGGGCACGCAGAAGTTCTCGTCGAACGCCATCCCGCCCTCGACCAGGCTCGGGTCGAACTCCGACTCCAGCGCGAACTCGTAGAGGTGGCGACCGAGCGGCCCGGCGCCCGGGTACTGGTGCTGGTGGACGTTGAGGAACTGGCCCATCTCCGGCGTCACTGGACCGAGGTAGCTGTCGGCGGTGCAGACGGCGAAGGCCGGCAGGTTGGCGAGGAAGAAGTTCGTGAAGTGCTCCACCGAGACCACGACGAGGGCGTCCGGCTCGAGCGCGGCGATACGGTCGCGCACGTCGGCGAACGCGTCCTCGACGGCCTTGCGCTGGGCGGGGTCGGCGCGCTCGGGGAAGCCGGTGATGCCCGGCGAGTGAGACGTGGCGAATACTCCGACGACGCGGCCGGTGCCTGTGGCGGTGCTGGGCATGGTCACACCTCTCCGCGAATACGGGTGTAGTACTCGGCGCGGTCCACGCCGATCTGCAGTGCGCAGAAGTACAGGAGGTATGGGTTGGCGCCCCGCTCGTGGAGCGTCTTGAAGTCGAGCGTGCGCATGGCGTCGCGCTCGACCCCCTCGATGCCGTAGCTGTCGAGGACGGCGTCGGGCTCGTTCTGGAACCTGGTCGCGAGCGCGATGTCCTTGCGGATGTCCCACAACATCTGCTGCAGCTGGAACAACCGTCACACCTCCGATCCGCGCTTCCTGGTCGGTGCCGAGGCGGTCCTGCCTCGACCTGGACCGTATGAGCGCGAAGGAGGGCGACGCAGTACCCCTACGGGTCAATTCATCCCGCGAGCCTGCCCACCTGTCCGATCCGCGGGTCACGATCGCTGCGTCGGCCCGCCGGCTGAGGAGTTCACCCGGTCCGACGTCCGAGCCTGGTGGGTCGCCGACCAGCCCGAGGAGGGCGCACGGGCCGGCTCCACCACCCGTACGACGGCACTTCGTCGGCAGTTTCGCCGCTCATCCCGGCCGACCAGATTCGAGCGGGCGTCGACCGCCGCGTAGATCGTCCGTGATCACTTTGGTGTGCACGTCGACGTACGCCTGCTCGGACACCCTGACCATGTCGCCCGACGGCTCGAGGAGCGCCGCGACGAGGTGGCTGCGGGGATCGACGCCGAGAACGGCAACCGGTGCGCTGGGCACAGGTCGACGGGGTGGGTGACCGGCGACGTGGCATCCTACCCGGCAGAGCAGATGCACTTGCCGGGTGAAGGAGTCAGGCCGCGGCCGTGAGGGGCTTGACGCGGCGATGACCGACCTGACCGACGAGCGGGTGCTCGTCGGTCAGCAGCACAGCTCTCAGGGCAGCCGACGCGCACAGGCGCGGGCCGTCGGCGTCAGTCCACGTCGCCCCAGGGCACCTGGTCCTCGATCGCCTTCCGGTAGCGCGCGAGCTGCCGGGGAGCGTTGACGCAGAGCGCACCGCGGATCTTGCCGTCGCGCCCGAAGAGCGCCACGAGCCGCCGGTCACTGCTCTCGACGACACGCACGTCACTGGCGGCGTTGGAACGGCCGACGAAGCGCATTCTGGCCTCGAACTGATCGGACCAGAAGTAGGGCACCACGGCGCAGGCGTCGCCTCCGCCGAGCAGCGTGCCGGCGGCGTGCCGCCCCTGGATGACCGCGTTGTTCCACTGCTCCACGCGCATGGTCTCGTCGAAGAGCGGGTTGTACCAGGTGGCCACGTCACCGGCAGCCACCACATCGGGCACGGTGGTGCGCAGAGCCTCGTCGCAGCGCACTCCGTCGCCGAGGCCGAGCCCGCTGCCGGCCAGCCAGTCCGTGGCCGGCGCCGCGCCAACGCCGGCGACGACGAGGTCGGCGGAGAGCACCGTCCCGTCGCGCAGCCGGACCTTGCTGTTGCCGGCACTCCTCTCGATCTCGTCGACGGCGACTCCGCACCGGACGTCCACGCCGCGCTGCGCGTGGTAGTGGCGGAACCAATGGCCGACTTCGTCGCCGAGGACGCGCGCCAGGGGCACGGGCGCGAGCTCGACCACGGTGACCTCCAGGCCCATCTCACGGGCCGTCGCCGCCACCTCAAGCCCGATGAAACCAGCCCCGATGACGACCAGACTCCTCGCCTCGAGCAGCTCCTGCCGCAGCGCGACCGCGTCCTCGAGCGACCGGAGCGAACGCACGGCCCGCTCGGCTGCCGGGGGTCCACAGGTCACCGTGCGGGCCCGCGAACCGGTCGCAAGCACCACCCCGTCATAGGGGACGCGGCCACCGCCCTCGAGAACGACGGCGCGGTCACGGGTATCGAGGCCGATGGCGGCCCGGCCCAGGCGCAGGGTGACGCCCTGGCCGTCGTACCAGCCCGGGTCGCGCAACAGCAGCTTGTCGGGCTCGACGCCTTCGCGCAGGGCCTCCTTGGACAGCGGTGGGCGGTCGTACGGGAGCACGTCCTCGGCACCGACGAGCGCGATGTCGCCGGCGTACCCGTGTTCGCGGAGCGCCTCGACCGCGTGCACCGCTGCGAGCGACGCCCCGACGACGACCACCCTGTCCATGTCCCCGTCCTCAGTCCTCAAGCTTGAGGGCCTTGGCGGGACAGGCCCGCACGGCAGCCTCGGTCTTGGTGCGCAGGCCCTCGGGCGGGCTCTCCAGCAGCAGGAGCACCTTGCCGGCGTCCTCGTCGAGGTCGAACTCCTCGGGCGCCTCCATCATGCAGCAGGCGTAGCCCTGGCATGCGTCGAGGTCGACGATAACCTTCATCGTTTGTCCAACTCCTCGTGTGGGTGGTCGGTGGGCGTCAGTGGCCGCCCGCCAGGTGGGTCATTTCCGGGCGTGCGGTGGCCAGCCGTGCCGCACGCGGGGTGTTGCGGCTGAGCAGGCCCCGGACGACACCGTCGGTGACCACAGCGCTGATGCCCGGGATGTCACCGATCGCCAAGGCGCCGAGCGCATCGTCTGCGGTCGAGCCCCACGGGGCATCCATGACCACGAGATCGGCGGCAGCCCCCTGCCGAACGAAGCCGGAGGGCAGGCCCCAGGTACGGGCGTTGTTCCCGGAAGCGGCCGCCCAGATCTGCGCCGGATCGATCCCACTGAACGACGACAGCTCGGCGACGGTCTTGATCACGCCGAGCGGCATCACACCGGTGCCCGTCGGCGTGTCCGATCCGATCACGATCCGGTGGAAGCGGCCCTCCTCGTACGCCTTGCGCAGGATCCGAACCGAGGACTTCAGGTTGCCCGCTTGGACGAGCTGAAGCGCCATCTCCGTCTGCTCGATGATCACGTCGACGCCGGCCTGGTCGAGGGACGTCGGCCCACCGTTCACGTGCCCGCAGACGTCGGGGGCGAGCTTGAGCAGATGCTCCGGAGTGATCGGCTTGCTCCCCGGGATGCTAGCGCCCCCGGAGTGGCACATCACGGTGATGCCGTGCTGCTGCGCCCAGCGCACCTGGTCGACACCGTCGGAGGGGTCCTCATAGCGGCCGAAGCCGAACTTGGCGAGGTGGACACCCGCGTCCTGCAGGTCGGCGAAGTCCTTCTCGGTGAGCGCCGGCTCGAGCACGACCGCTCCCGCGTGGACCCGCATGCCACCGGGGCGGAAGTTGTCGAAGCAGGTCTTCGCGGCGATCGCCAGCGCTTTGACGCCGACGGCGCTGTGCGGGCGGCCCGGAGCGTGGATCTCTCCCGGTGAGATCACGCTGGTGATGCCGCCGTGGACGTAGCTGGCGAGGAAGTCGACCGTCTTCTGTCGAGGCGTGTAGTCGCCGAGCACCACGTGGCAGTGCGAGTCGATCAGCCCCGGTGCGAGCGTGCTGCCCTGCGCGTCGATGACCACGTCGGCGGCCTCGACCATGTCCGCGAGGTCGCTCCGCCGGCCCACGGCGGTGATCACACCGTCCTCGGTGATGACGGTGTCGACGTCGGCGATGACGGGCGACTCGAAGTCACCGGAGAGCACTGTGCCGGCGTTGGTGATCGCGAGTGTGCTCACTGCTCGCCCTTCGCCTTCGCCTCGTCCACGCTCATGCCGCCGACGCGGGCATTGAGCCGGCCGCGGTTGGCGACGGCGGCGATGATCACCAGCTCGTCGGGCAGCGGGGCGTCGGGGATCCGGACCTCGAGGGCGTCGTAGTGGCTGCGCACCCAGATCTCGTCTTTGTAGGCCAGCGGCACGTCGATGACCACTCCAGGCGTCCCCGGCTTGGTGACCGAGGTGATCCACGCCTCGCCACCGCCGATGGCGTCCCGGAAGGCATTTCCGAACACCGAGGTGAGAGCGGCGTTCACGTGCTCCTGCTCGCCGGCGGCGCCGACGAGACCGCCCTTGCCGTAGCTCGCCACCGGGGCGTCCAGCAGGCGCGCCGCCTCGGCGCCGATCATGGTGCCGATCTCCTGCGACGCCTCGACGAGGGCGTTGAGGTTCTGGACGTAGCCCTGCCCGGCGTACGGGTTGGTCACGACGGCGCAGACGGCGACCTTGCGTAGCGGCGGCCCGTCGTCGTGGGCGCCGGCCGCGAGTCGAACCTCCTCGATCTGGGAGAACACCTTGCGGATCGTCAGGGCGTCGCCGGTCACGTCGTTCCTCCGTCTTCTCGGGCGGCCCGGAGCTCGGGCTGTTGTCAGGTGTGCTGAGGCTAGGTCGGGACGTTGCGGTGGATCGTCCCCCCGTCGGGTCAATTCACCCGTCACTGTCGAGGAAGGACGCCAGCGCTGGGTTCGACGCCGGTCACGCCCACCACCTCGCGCCACACGTCGAACCCGTGCTGGAAGGCCACGACGCCGGCCTCCGGCAGCGCGATCTCGATGGCCTCGAGGATCTCCTGCGGGCTGACGCCGATGCGCAGCGCGGTCCGGATGTGGCTGGCGATGTGATGCCGCTCGGCCTTGAGGACGGTGAGGCTGAGGACGAACAGCAGCTCCTTGGTTCTGTGGTCCAGCGTGCGCTGCGAGAGGTACGCCGCGGACACCAGGTCGTCTGCTGCCTTGAGCACCGGCAGATCGACCTCCGCCATCGCCTTGTGGTAGGGCAGCACGTACCCGCGGCGTCGCACCATGTCGTCCACGTACGCCTGTTTGTCGCCATCGGCCACGACCGGTCGTTCCTGCTGCACCTCAGCCCACCCCCAGCAGGTCGCGCACCCGGGCGGCATCGTGCCTCAGGTCGTCCGGCCGTCCGTTGAACGTCACCCGGCCCTTGCTCATCACGGCGACCTGGTCCGCGACCCGGAGGGCGAGTGCGAGGTTCTGCTCGACGAGCATCACCGTCACGCCCTCTGCCGCGAGCGACTGGATGACGTCACCGACGAGGTTGACGATCGACGGGGCGAGACCGTCGGACGGCTCGTCCATGATGAGCAGGCGTGGGTTCGTGACCAGCGCGCGGCCGATGCTCAGCATCTCCTGCTCGCCACCGGAGAGCTGCCCGGCCCAGTTGCGGCGGCGTTCCTCCAGTCGCGGGAACAGTCGGTAGATCTCCTGCGGGGTCCACCGCCCGTCGCGGGCGTGCGCGGCGGCGATGCGCAGGTTCTCGTCGACGGTGAGCGGTGCGAACACGCGGCGACCCTGCGGCACCAGTGCCAGACCGCTGCGGGCAACGGCGTGCGTGGGCAGACCGAGTAGCTGCTTGCCGTCGAAGCTGATCGACCCGGTGCCTCGAAGCATCCCCATGAGGGTGTGCACGAGCGTGCTCTTGCCGACGCCGTTGCGCCCGAGCAGCACCAGCACGCCCCCCTCGTCGACGGTCAGGTCGACGCCGTCGAGGACCCGGGTTCCGGGGTACCCGCCGGCGACGTCCTCCAAGACCAGCAGGCTCATCGCAGCGTCCCTCCCTGCGTCAGATCTGAAGATTCGGGGGTGGCACCGAGGTAGGTCTGCTGTACCAGCTCCGAGGCGCGGACCTCATCCGGTGTACCGCTCTCGATCACCGCGCCAAGGTGCATCACGGTGACGCGGTCGGCGACGGAGAACACCACGTCGAGGTCGTGTTCGATGATCAGCACCGTGATCTCGCGGGGAAGTCCGGAGATCAGCTGCACGAACCGCTCCGTCTCCGCCGCGGACATGCCGGCGGTGGGTTCGTCGAGCATCAGCACCCTGGGGTTCACGCCGAGGGCGAGGGCCACCTCCAGCTGACGGCGCTCGCCGTGCGACAGCGAGCCGGCGAGGACGCCGGCGCGGTCGGCCAGGCCCACCTGCTCGAGCGACCGACGGGCGGCCTCGACCGCCAGCCGGGTGCTGCGGCCGAAGGGGCGGCTTGCGCGACCATGGGTGCGCTGGGTGCTGAGCAGCACGTTGTCCAGGAGCGTCATGGCCGTGAAGACGCTCGAGTGCTGGAAGGTCTTCACCAGCCCACGACGGGCACGCTGGTGGTCGCGAAGCCGTGTCACGTCCTCGCCGAAGAGCGAGACCGCGCCGGCCGTCGGGCGCAGGGTGCCGGCGACGAGCGCGAACAGCGTCGACTTGCCGGCGCCGTTCGGCCCGATCACCGCAAGCCGCTGCCCATCGGCTACCTCCAACGTGACGTCGTCGACGGCGACCACGGAGCCGTAGCTCTTGGTCAGTGCCGACACGGCGAGGGCGGGTGACGTGCCGTCGCTCATGCGTTCACCGTCCTGGGTGACTCGTCGGCGCCCGTGTCAACCGGCGCCGGGTGGTCCTCGTCGTCGGGCACGATCGCGCCGGGCCGTCCGCGGCGGCCCTTGCCGATCCCGGCCAAACCGCGTGGAAGGAGATAGACAGCGATCAGGAACAGGATGCCGAGCACCAACGGACCGTGGCCGCCGAGGTCCTGGCTCACCACGTTCGTCATCAGGGCGACGGCCGCGGCACCCACACAGGCGCCCCACATGGACTGGAGGCCGCCGATGACCACCGCGAGCAGGAGCAGGCCGGCGACGTGGAAGGAGAGGGCGTCCGGGGCGACGAACCGCGGCAGCTGGGCCACGGCGATCCAACCGGAGGCACCGGCGACAGCACCGGAGAGCACCCAGGCCCCGTACTTGTACCAGGACGTCGGATACCCGAGGCTACGCATCCGGGGCTCGTTGTCGCGGATACCGCGCAGAGCGGCGCCGAACGGTGACCGGACGACGGCGAGCACGAGACCGCCGAAGGCCAAGAACACCGCGAGGGCCAGCCAGTAGACGTAGCCGCTCAGCACCACGGGTCCGGAACCGAACAGCGTGAAGGGTTGACCGGCGGACAAACCGTCGCTGCCGTGGGTGACACCGCGCCACTGCAGCGCGAGCACGTGCAGCAGCTCACCGATCGCCAGCGACAGCATCAGGAAGTAGGTCTTTGAGGCGCGTACCGCAATCCACCCGGACAGCGCGGCCACACCCGCGCCGGCGGCCACCGCCGCTACCAACTGCAGGAGCGCGTCGCTGGTCACGTTGCGCGAGAGCAGCGCCACCGCGTAGCTGGCAACACCGGCGTACGCCGCGTGGGCAAGGGTCAGTAGTCCGGCGTGCCCGGCGACGAGGCTGATGGACATCGCCAGCAGCGCATAGGACAGCACACTGGTCAGCACGACCACGGCGTAGACGCTGGCCCCGATCATCGGTAGCAGTGCCAGGGCGACCAGGACCACCGCGACGGTGGCCGGCAGCAGCCGGGCCCGCAGCGCGGCGGTCATCGGGACACCGCCGTCGCGGATGGGATCAGGCCCTGGGGCCGGAAGGTCAGCACCAGCACCATCGCCGCGAACATGGTGAACGACGCCAACTGCGGCGCGAGCATGACGCCGACGTTCTGGACCAGACCGATGATCAGGGCGCCCAGCAAGGTTCCGAGCACCGAGCCGAGCCCACCGATGACGATCACGACGAGCGCCAGCAACAGGATCTCGTCCCCCAGTCCGGCGGTGGCGCCCTTCACCGGGCCTGCCAGCACTCCGCCGAGGACGGCGAGGGCGGTGGCAGCAGCGAAGGTCACCACCATCACCTTGCGGACGTCGATGCCGACCGCCTCGACCATCTGGCGGTCGGCGACGGTAGCCCGGACCACGGCGCCGGCCGGAGTCCGCTCGATGAGGTACCAGACGCCCGCGGCGATCAGGGCGCCCACGACGATGACCGCGAGACGGTAGACCGGGTAGGAGTTGCCGAGCACCGACGTCGAGTGCGCCAGCCCTGCCGGCGCGGCCACGGAATGGTCGTCCTTGCCGAACATCAGCAGCAGCAGCTCGCTGATGACCAGCGCGAGACCCAGGGTCAGCAACGCCTGGTCCATGTGGCCGCGGGCGACCAGAGGCCCGGTCATGAGCATGAGCGCTACGCCCATGACCGCGCCGAGTACGACGGCCGCCACCACGGCCAGCAAGAAGCTTCCCCAGGTGGCCGTCGCCTCACCGGCGATGCGGTAGCCCAGGTAGGCACCGGTCAGGAAGAACGCCCCGTGTGCCAGGTTCAACACATCCAGCAGTCCGAAGATGATCGTCAGTCCAGCGGCCATCATGAACAGCAGCAGCCCCATGGCGACGCCGTTCAGCAGCACGCCGGCGTTGTCGACGAACCAGTCCATTAGCTGTCTCCCGCCCTTTCGATCCTCTCAGGAGCGGCCGAGGTCCTTGACCATCACGTTGCGCAGCCCCTCGGCGGTCTTGTCCACCTTCACCAGGTAGAAGGGCTGCTTGATCGTGTTGGTGTCGTCGAACTCCAGCTTGCCGCGCACACCGTTCACGCCGCCCAGCTCGTTGATGGCCTTTCGCAGGTTGTCGTGCGTGACCGCGCCGTCGATCGACTTGATCGCCTGGTCGAGCAGGATGCCGATGTCGTACATGTTGGCCGCGTAGACGGTGGGCAGCCGGTTGAACTTCGCCTGGTACGCCGCGACGAACTGCTTGTTCTCGGGGTTGTCGACGTCCCAGTTGTAGCGGCTGGCGTTCATCACGCCCAGGGCTGCGTCGCCCTCGGCGTCCAGGGCGGTGCCCTCGGTCAGGAACCCGGCGCTGTAGAGCTTCACGGACTTGTCGAGGCCGAACTGGTGGAACTGCTTGGTGAACTCGATGGCCTCGCCGCCGGCGTAGAAGCAGAAGACGTTCTTCGCACCGGACGCGCGGATCTTGGCCAGGTAGGGCGAGTAGTCCGACGTCTTGCCGAACGGCGTGTACAGCTCCCCGGCGATCCGGTCCTTCGGGAAGGTCTCCTTGAAACCATCGAGTGTCTCGTGGCCACCGGAGTAGTCCGCGCCGATCAGGAACACGTTCCCCGCGGAGTTGTCGGCGGCGAGTTCCTTGCCGAGCAGGCGGCCGGGGTCACCGTTGTCGTACGACGCGCGCCAGATCCAGTCGGACTTGAGCTTCTTGCCGAGGGCGACCGAACCGGTGTTGCCCATCAGGACCGGCACCTTTGCGGCGTCGAAGATGTCGCGGCTGGCACTCGCGGTCGGGCCGGAGACGATCCCGGCCACGAGGTCCACGCCGTCCTGCTGCGCGAGCCTGGTGGCGCCGGCGACGCCGCTCTGCGGCTCCGAACCTTCGTCGACGACATCCAGGTCGACCGTCCGACCGCCGAGCTTGTTGTCGTGCTGCTCGAGGTAGAGGTCAAAACCGTTCTTCATGTCCTTGCCGACCGAGGCGTAGACACCGGAGAGTGAGACGAGCACGCCGACCTTCACCTTGCCGCTGTCGGACCCCTGAGAGCTGTTGCCGAGCGAGCTTCCGCCGCACGCGGTCGCGACGCTGGTCAGCAGCAGGGCCCCTACCACTCCCAGTGCCGTATTGCGCCATCTCCTCATGAGTTGCCTCCAGGGCGTCTATGGAATGGGAGCGCCGGCAGGGACGGCAGAGGCGCCCGTCGGCTTTGAGGGACGACGCTAGGCAGCTTCGAACGCGAGTGGTTTACCCAAACGGGTGGATTCCGCTTGACGCAGCGCGGTGCAACTGATCGGTTACTCCAGGTCGCCAGTCCTGAAGCCTGGTTGGTGCGGAAATTCGGGCGTGCTGGCGCGAGGAAATGCGTCATCCCCGCCACGGTCGTGCGTTTACGGACAAAGCTCCGCGTCAACGCCGGGCTGGTGCCGCACGTCATCGACCAGCAGCGCGCCGGTGTCGGCTGATCTGGCTGGACTCAGGGAGCGGCAACAGCGTTGATAGCAGCTCGCCGACAGGGTGGACCACCGACCCGGTAGGACGCTGAAATGGGCTCCTGGTCGCCCGCAGGCTCGCTGTCACGCGTCCGACCAGCAAGCGCATGACGCAACGCTGTTACCCAGTTACCACCCGCTCCGGGTGAGCCCTACTCGCCAGTAACCCTTCCGCTTTTGGCAGCTCACAAGCATGATAGGCGGCCAAAGCCGTTGTCGACGGGTTCGCCCACCCGGGGTAAGGGGGGCACGGTCGAAGGGTGGGTGCACCAATGGGTGACATGTCATCGCCGGCTGCCGCGCGGCATCAGTTTGCCGCGGCGCTGCAGTCCGCCCTGACGCTCGACGAGGTCAGCAACACTTTCGTGACGGCCGTGCGCACCGTGTTGCCCGCGCACTCGGTCGGGATGTACCGCCTCCACCACGAGTCCAGTGAAGTGCTCGACGTCCGCTCCGATGCCCAGGGCGCCTTCCTCGAGCACTACGAGGAGTACGGGCGTACCGACGACCCCGTCCTCAACTTCGTGCTCCGCCAACGGCGGCCGATCGATTCCAGCCGTGCGGTGCCAGAGCAGGTCTGGGAGGCAAGCGGCGCCCGGTCAGCGCTCGGCAGCGCTGGTCTGGACCACTCCCTGGAGGCACCTCTGGTCGCTTCCGGGATGTTCCTTGGGACGATGAACTTCGCCCGCCCCGGCAACCAGCCGGCCTTCAGTGACGAGGATCTGGTCTCAGCGCGCATCATCAGCGAGCAGCTCGGCCTTGCCACCGAACGAGCGCTCCGCTTCGAGATGACCGGTCACCGCGCGAGCATCATGGAGAGCACTCTCGACCGACTTCCGCAGGCAGTCATCGTGACCGACCTCGAGGCCCAGGTGCTCTTCCGCAACCGTGCCGCCCGCAACGACCCGGATCTGCTGCGTCCCAGCATTCCCGGGCCCCATCGCGGCCCATCGGTCGAACAGAGCATCGCCGAGGCGATGGAGGAGTTCCGGGTCAACGGCAAGCGCGTGCACATTCAGAGCATCCGCGAGCCGAGAACCCAGAGCCAAAGGATCGTCAAGAGCTACCGGCTCGGTGACACCCAGGGCGCGGCAGTCACCTTGATCTTCGACTGCGGCGGCCCACAGGACGCCCGCACCCTGCCGAACTGGGAGGTGCTGTCCAAGCGCGAGCAGGAGATCGCCCAGCTGGTCAGCGAGGGGCTCACCACCAAGCAGATCGCCGACCGCGCCTTCATCAGCGAAAACACCGTCAAGCAGCACCTCAAGCGGGTGTTCGCCAAGACGGACGTGCGCAATCGCGCGGAGCTGGTCCAGATGATCTGGGCGTCGGGCGGCCGCGATTCGGGGCGCCCCTCTGCCAGCTGACGGCCAGCTGGCACCACATCAGTGCAAGCCCGGGTCCGGGATCGCGGCGACGTCCAGAAGGACCTCAACCAGGACGGGGCCGCAACCCGGACGCACCACCTTGGCAAACCGCTTGAAGTCCCCCCACTCCGCGACCCGCACCGCCGTACCACCCAGCGAAGTCGCCACCTCCGTGAAATCCGGCCAATCGAACATCGTCAACGCAGGGTCCAGCGACTGCCCAACGAAGCGGTAGTACTCCGCCCCGTACGCACCGTCGTTGAGCAGGACGACCACGACGTCGAGGTGATTGCGCACGGCGGTGTTGAACTCGGCGAGTCCACCCAGCATGAAGCCACCGTCGCCCGCGACCACAAGTGCCGGCACACCCGGCCGGCCGAGCGAGGCGCCGATGCCGTAGCCGACGCTCATCCCGATGTGGCCGACGTTGAGGCAGTGGGCGTAGTTCCACGGGTGGTCGACGTCCAGGATCCGCAGCGCCTCGTGCGAAAACCGGCCGCCATCGATGGCCAGCGTGCGCTCTCGCGGCACGATTTCATTGACCCGGTGCAGCACGCCGGTGAGCGTGAGCGGACCATCGCTTTCGGCCGCCGCCTTGTCCTCCTCGTGCCAGGCCGCAATGCGGCGCGCGAGGTCGTCGCGCCGGAAGCCGGCGGGTGGCACCTCCGCCTCGTCGAGGAGGGCGCTCAGGCCGGCCGCGGTCCTCGCCGCGTCGCCGACGATCCCCACATCGACCGGGAAGTAACGGCCGAGGGCTGCCGGGTCGGTGTCGACCTGGACGATTCGCTTGCCCGCGAGCAACTCCCCTTTCAGCGTGGTCAGGGCATTCAGCCCCGCGCCGAAGACGACGAGACAGTCGGCCCGGCCGATCACGTCCGAGGCAACCGGGTGGGACAGGGTCCCGACGATGCCGATGTCGAAGGGGTCGCCTGCGAAAAGCCCCTTGCCGCGCAGAGTGGTGCCCAACGGCGCACCGATCCGCTCGGCGAACTGGCGGAGCATCCCGGCCGTGCCCGGAGAGCCGGCACCGCGGCCGCCGATGACGAGGGGTCGGTTGGCGCCGGCGATCAGAGCGGCAGCGTCTTCGAGGTCCTCGGCTGACGGCGTAAGCACCCCATTGACCAGTTGCTGGATCCTGCCGGCTGCGATCGTGGTGTCGGCCTGCTGAAAGTCCGCGGGCACCTCGAGCACGACAGGACGCCGCTCCGCGACGGCCTGCCCTAGCGCGGCAGCCAGATCGGCGGCCGCCGTGTCGACCGAGCGGACCTGACAGTACGCCGCGCCGGTCGGGACGACGACGTCGCGCTGCGGGATGTTCTGCAGATGGAAGGCCTCGTGCCTGGCCGTGTCGCCGGCTATGACCAGCAGCGGATAGTGGCCGCGGGCCGCGTCGAAGAGGGCGCTCACGCAGTTCGCGATCGCGCCGTGGGTGACGGTTGCGACACCGACGCGTCCGGACACGGCGGCGTACCCGGCAGCCATCAGCACCGCCCCGCCCTCGTTGGCTGCCGCAACGAACCGGCCGCCCTCCTTGCAGTGGAAGGAGTCGACGACGTACATGTTGGCGTCGCCCATGACGCCGAACATCACCTCGACGCCGTGCAACCTGAGGGCATGGGCGAGGACGTCGTTGAACTTCACCTGGACACCACCTGTCGCCCGGACAGCACCAGCGCCTGTTCGTCGCTCTGGTCCGGGGATCCGCGACGCGCCCGTCTTTGCGCGACGCTAGTTGCGGTCACATGACCGGGGGACACCCGAACGGGTCAAATCCCCGGCCCCGGCACAATGCCGGTCCACCGGAGATCTGGACGGGTAAGCCGGGACCGGCGGGCTTCGGCTGCGGTCTTCGGCTCGCTGAGTCTGCGCAGGCAGTAGACCCGTCGGAGCCGGGGTGGGGGATTTGCAGACGACGATGGTGTTCGGGGCTCAGCCGCGGTTGCGGTTACCGCTGGAGGCGTCCAGGGGCAAGGTGCCGATGTAGCTGGAGAACTGGCCTGCCGGCGGGAACGGCGGATATCACAGACGTAGCCGAGGATCTTCGGGGACAGCACGACGGCGATGCCCGTGGACCTCGTCAAGGTGCTGCCGGTCGCGGCGACGGCGACGCGTTGGGCGGCCTCGCTGGCTGTGAAGAGAATCGACCGCAGCTGATCTACGCGGCCTTGTCCAGGGTGACGCTGTAGCCCAGGCTGTGGAGTTGCTTGATGAGTCGGTCGCGTTGTCGGTCGGGGTTGCGGCGGGTGAAGTAGTCGCCGCCGAGGTCGGTGTAGTCGTGGTCGTCGGTGAGCAGGTGCCAGCAGATGACCAGGATGGAGTGAGCGACCGCGATGGCGGCTTTCTTCTTTCCGATGCGGCGGGTCAGTCGCCAGAACTGGGCCGACAGGTAGGTGTCGCGGGTGCGCGCGGCGGACCACGCGCACTGGGTGAGGATGTCGATCAACCAGACGTCACCTTTGGTGGTCTTCCCGGAGCCGCGTTTCCCGCCGGTGATGTTGTTGCCGGGGGCGACTCCGGCCCAGGAGGCCAGGTGCGCGGCGGTGGGGAACCGGGTCATGTCCACCCCGATCTCGGCGATGATGGTCTCGGCGGCCCGTTTCCCGACGCCGGTGATGGTGTCGAGCCGGTCACGGGCCTGGGCGAAAGGGACACCGTCCTCACCGCCCTCGCCGTGGGTCTGGCTGACCTGGGTGGCGAACACGGCGTCAACGCGCTCGTCGAGCCGGGCGATCGCCGCTTCGAGATGAGTGGTGTGCTCCAGGCACAGCCCGATCAGCAGGGCGTGATGATCGGTGAAGCGGCCGTGCAGCGCTTGGCGCAGCGCGGGGATCTTGCGGCGCAGCACGCCCTTGGCCAGTTCTGCCAGCACCTCGGGATCACGCTCGCCGCCGATCAACGCCGACAACATGGCCCGCCCGGACACGCCGAGCACGTCGGAGGCGACCGAGTCCAGTTTGATCCCGGCATCCTCCAGCGTCTTCTGGATGCGCTGGCACTCGCTGGTGTGGGCCTGGATGAGTCGTTTGCGGTAGCGGGTCAGGTCCCGCAGCTCGCGGATCGCCGGTGGGGGCACGAAGCTGCCCCGCAGCAGTCCGTGTTCGAGTAACTCCGCCAGCCACTCCGCGTCGAGGACGTCGCTCTTGCGGCCGGGCAGGATCTTCACGTGGTGGGCGTTGACCAGCTTCAACCCGAACGCCCGGTCCTCAAGCACGTACCAGACCGGTTTCCAGTACGACCCGGTGGCCTCCATCGCGATCTCGGTGACGCCCTCGGCGGTGAACCAGTCGGCCATCGCCTCCAACGAGGCGGTGAACGAGGCGAACGTACGGGTCCGCTTCTGCCGGCCCCGCCCACTCACGGAGGGAGTCCGCACACAGGCGACCACCTCGTCCTTGCCGATGTCGATCCCCGCGCAACGCTCGATCAACACGTCCACCGCCGACCTCCTCGACCCCACGCCAACAACGGCGGGACCGGCAGGGCCAACCGATCAACGACGCTGTGAAGCGTGCACGAGGACAACAGTTCGAGGTGCCGGGAAGGCCCCTGGCGTCAGTCTCTGAGACGGGTTCATGCGCACCAAGCAAGAACGAGCACAGCCGACCCCGCCCCGATTCTCATCCTTCGAGGCGGCCCGTGGTAGGGCCATGGGGTCTCTGAGCTTCGGCTCGATGCAGCGCGAGCTGCTTGAGCGCCAGCCGTGGGCAAGCCCCCACCAGCTGGCCGAGGCGATCCTCGGCTGAACCAAGGCCTGGTACAACCCACGCCGCCGCCACTCAAGCCTTGGCAACCTGTCCCCGATCGGCTAGAACGACCCTACAGCCGGCCGCAGCCGCGGCCTGATCTTCGAAGAAGAGCAGTCCCGAGAATGCGGGTAGGCTCAGAAATTTTGAGGTGCGCGTATGGATACGGAACTTGATGAAGTGCGACCGCAGTGGCTGACATGGCCAGCTGGCGTGATCGCCACGCTTGCATGGGCCCTTGGTCGCATGACGAATATTTTATTTTTCGACCTAGTCGTCGTTGCGGCTCTCTCATGGTTGGTTGGCTGCCTTTTGACCAACTATGCAGTTCGCTTTCTCGTAAAAAATGGACAACTTCCTTGCGAAACCACCGAAGACCAGCCCGAAGCTGACCAGCCTCGGTGACTTCGAGAAATTTGTGTCCACGATGCATGTTGAGTTGATCTTGTCCTAGCGTGGGCGAGGCGACCGGGGCGCCTGCCGGGCGATGTACGGGCCGGAGGTCTGCGGTCGGACACCGTCCGGCCCAGGGACTGGGCCAGTGGGGTAGGACACCGGCCGCGTGACACCCCTTCCAGCCACACCTGCGAACTCAGCCGGCGGCGGGCACGGAACCACTGAGGCCGCATCACCTCACGCGCTATCCGCAGCTCGATCCACATCCGCCGCGGCAGCTCGCTGTGCTGGCCGTTGCCAGCGAGCACCAGGAGTTCATCACCTTCGTATGGAAGGCGGGGCATTCCCGTACACCCCCAAGGCAGGACCATGGCTCAAGGCGAAGCCACTGGATGCAGGCAACATCTGCGCCAAGGACGATCTCCATCGCCGCGGCATCGGTGTGGTCAAGTGAGATGGAAGGCGACGGCGGCGTTTGGTGATCTCCTCCCAGCGCCGCGACTTCCGCCGCAGCAAGGTTGAAGCAGCCTTCGGACAATCAAGCCTCTTCGTTCACAAACGCGGGCTCTGCCACGCCCCAGCGGCCGGCTTCACAACGCCGGCTGCGTGTGCGTGCTGACGGCGATCCGATTCCACACGTTGATCGCGCCGATGGCCAGGATTAAGTCGGCCAGCTCCTTCTCGCTGAAGACCGCGCGGGCGCTGTCCCAGACCTCGTCGGAGACCCCACGCTCGCCGAGTCGGGTCACCTCGTCGGTCAGCGCCAAGGCGGCCCGATCGCGGTCGTCGAACGGGAACTCTCGCCACGCGGACACCCCCAACACCCGCCGCACATCCTCGCCCCCTTTGAGCATGTCGGCACCGTGCAGGTCAACGCAGTACGCGCACCCGTTGAGCATCGAGGCCCGCAGCTTCACCAGGTTCAGCAACCGGTCGTCCATGTTCGCGTGCAGGTACCTATCCAGTCCCGCCAGCACCCGGTAGCCTTCCGGCGCGACCTTGCCCAGCTTCATCCGCTGACTCATAACACCCTCCTCTCCAGGTTCCAGTGTCACGGGTGCCAGCGGTCGGCATGCGGTGAAATGAAAAGACGCTGGCCCCGCGCGCGGATCACGCTGCCGCGATGGTGGGCCAGGCGTGCCTGCACACACGATCGATCGGGAAGGTACGCCCCTTCCCGATCGATCCACAGGTTCTGCGCATTCTTCGAAGGGGGACTATCTCGCGAACGGGTGTGTCCAGCGGTTCTGCTCCCACTCGAACTGCTGCTGAGGTTCGCCTATGTCCGTCATTGTTCGGCGGCTTGGCTGGTCGGTTGGCTGCTCAGCAGGCGGGCCGACCCGCCTGTGGGGCTCGAATACTCGGTTCGGCTGTCTGAAGTGCGGTTCTGTACGAGCTC
The DNA here is from genome assembly GCF_049844475.1 of Micromonospora sp. DT47. Lineage (NCBI taxonomy): Bacteria > Bacillati > Actinomycetota > Actinomycetes > Micromonosporales > Micromonosporaceae > Micromonospora > Micromonospora sp. DT47. The sequence goes on from NZ_JBNCLC010000017.1 coordinate 122,936, forward strand.
GAGCCCTGCGCAGCCGTCATGCTCGTGGCCATGAGCGCGTCGTTGCTGTACCTGCTGCTTCGCCAAATCCTGCAGATGTTGTCCCAGCTCGCCCGCGACGGTGGGACCAAGGATGTGGAGATCCTGGTGCTCCGCCATCAGATGGCGGTGCTGCCCGACAGGTGACCCTGTGGGGCTCGTAAGGCCGGTTCGGCTACGCTGCCTGCGAATACTCGTTGATCAGCCCGCCCAGGATCGGGCGCCGGTGAACCCGTGCGGCGTTCAAGTCAACAACTTGCGGCGCAGGATTTGGCGGCTGTTGCCCAAGCGAACGATGTGGACGGTGTCCGTTGTAGTGAGCCACGTACTCGCCGAGGACGGCCGCCAGATGACGCTCGCCAACGATGAGCATCCGGTCGGTGCATTCGCGGCGCACCGTGCCCACCCAGCGTTCCGCGAACGCATTCGCCCGGGGCGCCCGGGGCGGAGTCTTGATCACCTCGATACCTTCGCCGGCGAAAACCGCGTCGAAGGCCGCGGTGAATTTCGTGTCGTGGTCGCGTAGCAGGAACCGCAGGCCGGTTATCCGCTGGTCGAGGTCCATCAGCAGGTTCCGCGCCTGCTGGACCACCCATGCGCCGGTCGGATGTGCCGTCACCCCCGACGACGTTGTGGCTGCCGAAAAAGCCATCCGCCCTGCTCAGGGCCCAGTCGTGGCCTATCGCGACCGATGGTGGCTGGTTCGGGTTTGTCACCTGTCCGATCGGTGGCGGTGACTACGCGATGATGCCGCTCCGTGCTCCTTCGCCTCGCCTACCTTGGTGTCACGAACGTGTTCGCGCTGCTGCGGCTGCTGCCGAGCAGCGATCACGACAAGGACGCCGAGATCCTCGTCTTACGGCACCAGCTCAGCGTGCTGCAGCGCCAACTCGGCGACCAGCGCATCCGATTCCAGGCGACCGACCGGGCGCTGCTGGCTGCCCTGCTGCACCCACTCCCCCGACCTTCGTTGCGGCGTCTACGACTGCTGGTCCGCCCGGACACGATCTCGAGGTGGCCCGTGATCTACTCGCCCGCCGCCATGCCGCCGTCTCCCGACCCCGTCGACGCGGCCGGCCCCGAACGCTGCGCTCGATCCGCGCCCTGACGTTGCGGCTGGCCCGGGAGAACAGCACCTGGGGATACCGGCGCGTGCATGGCGAAACTGTTCACCCTGGGGATCACGGTCGCCGCGTCCACGGTCTGGGAGATCCTTCGCGAGGCCGGCGTCGACCCCTCCCCTGACCGGACCGCTACCAACGTGGGCGACCTTTCTCCGCTCGCAGGCCGACACTCTGCTGGCCGCGGACCTCATTGAAAACAGTGACGCTAACCGGGATGCGCACGTCGGGCGGCACGGTCCGACGACCACCGTGCAGGCGGTCCGACGGGTACTCGCCGACCTGGACCGCTGGCTCCTGATCCTCGAAACGCCATCGACCCGGAACTACTGCGCGACGACCTCATCCTCGCTGACGCAGCGCCTGGTGTGTGCCCACAATCCTGTGCAGCGACCGCAACGACGGCCCGACGCAGTCCCCACCACCCACCTCGGCGGCCCCGACCACGGCACGAGGTCGGCGGGCGAGGACCGGGAGTCGTGCGTCGGGCACCTGTCCCCCGGGCCGCTGACGGCGGTGGGGCGGGCGGTCAGCCGGGCAGCGTCAGGCAGGCGACGCGGGCCCCGGCGTCACCCGCCTGCCCGGTGGCGGTCTTCGTGGTAGCCGCATGGATCACCAGCGATCGTGGTCGGCGGCCGGTGTCGAACCTCCACTGCACAGTGGCGGCTGAGGTGGCGTCGCCGCCAGCGTCGGTGGTGAAGTCCAGCCAGACCTCGTTGTGCGGGTTGGCGTAGGACGGGTTCACCGAGGGCGGCGACGCGGCGGGGTCGGGCTGGTGCTGGTAGTGCGGGCCGGCCACGGCGCCGGTGGGCCCGCACGGGTTGGTGTGCAGGTGCGCTCCGTACGACCGGCGAGGTCGCAGGCCGGTGACGGCGAGCCGTATCTCGGTGCCCGGCGCGGTCGGCGTGATCGTGACGGTCGCGGTGGCGCCGGTCGGCACCAGTGCCGGGTCGTAGCCGACGGCTGCCGCGCCGCTGGTGTAAGGGACGAAGGTGCCGCTCGCGGTAGCCGATGGGGCCGGCGTGGGCGGGGAGTTGCCCGCCTCGGCTGTGCAGCCGGCGACCAGGATGACAAGAGATAGCACCGCGGCGCGCATGAGTCTGTCCCCCCAAGAGTTCCCATGAACAAGGTACGGGAGAAATGCGTAGAAAATGCCGCTATCGCGATCTGCGGAACCGGGCCACGCGCACCTGATCAAGCGCCGCCGAAGGCTTCCCACCGGCGGCTACCTCTATGCGCAGGTGGCCATCATGGGCCTACAGATCGACCTCGACGTACCCGCGGTCGATCTGCTCGTACCCCCGCCCCCGGTAGGCGACGGCCGGCTAGTGTCCGGACTGCGCGATCATGCCGCCGACCTGCTACCCGGCGGCTCTGGTCGCCCGTCCACCACCGCGGATGTAGTGCTCGCTCTGGGCGGCGCGACCGCACCCGGGATGCCGTACGGGTCAGCGGCGGCGCATGGTGTGCTTTGTCGGCGCGCACCGCCCGCTAGTCCCGCCAATCGTCAGTACCGGTCGGAGCGGTGGGCCGCCGCGACCACCGCGCAGAAGGGCTGCGCGCCGCGCTGCCCCGTATTGCCGAACGCCTGGACCGCGCGATCCCTTTGATCCACGTGGCGCCTGATCTCCACCCAACGGGCACACCTGTGCAGCAGGAGTCGGATCGTTCTCCGGCAGGCTGGAGGGGGACCGTCCCCGGGTCACTGACGGTATGCCGTAGCGTCGCTTTATCAAGCCGACGGAAGACGGAGCCTGGAGCGTGCGGAGTCTCATAACCCACCTGGCCGCTCTGACGCCTGAGCAGCTCAGTGAGCTGATCGCCGCACGACCGGAGGCGCTGCTGCCGCCGGAGCCCGCGACAATGACCGAGTTGGCCGAAAGGCTGAGCGGTGCGCCTCTGATCGGCGTCGCGCTGCTCGGACTGAGCCGACCCGAGATGCAGGTCGCCGAGGCGTTGGCGGCACTGGGCGATGGATGCGACCGCGCAGAGATGGCCGCGGCCCTCGGCGTGGCCACCGACGACACCGACCTGGCCGGGGCGCTCCGCCGGCTCGCCGGGGTCGCCGTCGCCTGGCCCGACGGTGACCGACTGCGCACCGTACCGCTGGGGCACGTCTGGCCGTGCCCGCTGGGTCTCGGGGCGCCGCTGTCCGCGCTGCTCACCGAGCAGCGCGCCGATGACCTGCGCCGGATCGCCCGGACGCTCGGCGTACCCGCGGGCACGCAGAAAGCCGTCACGGTACGGAACCTCTCCGCCTGGCTGGCCGACGGTGCGAACGTCCGGAACATCAGCGCCACAGCCCCCGCCGACACCCAGGAACTACTCCGCCAGCTCGCCTGGGAGGGCCCCTACCTCGACGAGCCGACCTACCGCTACGGTCGCCGGACAGGGCCGGCCCAGTGGGCGGTGGAGCACGGACTGATCCACGTCGCCGCCCACTGGGGCGCACCCCTACAGATGCCCTGCGAGGTCGCGCTGGCGCTGCGCGGACCCGACTACCGGCTCCCGTTCGACCCCGCGCCGCCGTCCGCACCGACCAGGCCAGTCGACGGGGAGTCCGTCGAGCGGGAATCCGCCTCGGCGGCGGCAACTGCGCTCGCCCGCATGGTGAACCTGCTGGAAGAGTGCGGCCGGACACCCGTCGCACCTCTCAAGACCGGCGGAGTCGGCGTACGCGAGCTGCGCCGGCTCGCAAAGGCCATCGGCGACAGCGCGGACCACATCCGGCTGTGGCTGGAGCTCGCGATGGCCACCGGGCTGCTGGCGCCGACCGAGACAGGCCTGCTACCGACCGAGGAGTACGACACCTGGTGCGATCAGCAGCCCGCGGAGCAGCTGACCGGATTGCTGGCGGGTTGGCTGTCCAGCGAGGGCGCTCCCCTGCACCAGCCGGCCGGTTCGGGGCAGCCGGTTCCCGCCCTCGTCCACACGGAGGATGGCGCGGCGATGCCCCTGCTGCGAGCCGCGGTGCTCAGGGTGACCGCGGGACTGCCGCCCGGCGCTGCCGCCGCCGACGCGCAGGCCGTCATCTCGCTCGCCCGGTGGCGCAACCCGATGCTCCTGGACCATCTCGACGATGCCACCGGCCTGGTCGAGGGAGTGTGGCGGGAGGCCCAGCTGCTGGGAGCGGTCGCCCACGGAGCAATCACTGATATCGGCCGGGCGCTCGCCGCGGACCAGCCTGAGCGACTCGCGACCGTGCTGGATCGGCTGCTACCGCGAGCGGAAGAGACCGTCCTGCTGCAGGCCGACCTGACCGCCGTGGTCGTGGGAACCCCGTCGCGGACCCTCGCTGCGCTGCTGGACGCGGCAGCCGACCGGGAGACCCGCGGTGGCGCGTCGACGTGGCGCTTCACCCCGTCCTCGATACGCCGAGCGCTGGACGCGGGCAGCAGCGAGACCGAGCTGCTCACCGCCCTACGGGGCCGAGCCGCCGGTGCCCGGGTGCCGCAGCCACTCGCCTACCTCATCAGCGATACGGCCCGGCGGCACGGCGGGATCCGGGTCCGGCCGGTCGCCTGCTGCCTGCGCAGCGACGATCCGGTGCTCTTGAAGGAGGTCCTGCACGCCCGCTCACTGAGCGCACTGGGCCTGACGCTACTCGCGCCGACCGTGCTGGCCAGCACCGCCCCCATCGCGGAAACCCTCGCCGCGCTCCGCAACGCCGGCTACGCACCCGTCGGAGAACACGCCGACGGCACCGTGGCGGTGGAACGCCCCACCCGGCAACGAGCCGTGCCGCTACCAGGTGCCTCCGACGTGGTCACGACACCCCTGCCGCTTCCTGGACCACGCGACCCGGGTCCGCTGGACGAGCTGCTTACGGACCTGTTCGACGACGCCGACGAACCCGACCCACTCAGCGGGTACCTGATCCCGACACAGCCCGGTCCGCTGGCAACCAGCGAGCCCACGGACCTCGCCCGCCGCCTCCTCAGCGACACCGCTACCCGGCACTCTTCGAGGCGGTGAGTTACTTCGTGAACCGATCCGGCAGGGGCGAGTGCGAGGACTGGATGCACGTGATTCGACTGCCCGGCCCACGCCCCCGACCTCGACCCACTGAACAGGTGTGGTCACATCTGAACCGCGGCATCGGCGACCTCGCCGTCCGGAGCGTGGATCACGGCCAGACGATCGTCCGGAACCGGCTCACGCGCCGTCAGTCCCGACCCGACCTACTCGGTCCGAATCAGCTACGGCCCTGCGGCGTCGAGTGTCGTGAGAAACGTCGGCCGGCGTTTGTGCTCGGTTCGCAGTTCCGCGAGGTACCGCGGGAACGCCGCGGGTTCTCCGGTCGCCTGGTACGCCGCCCGCAGCGCCGGTAGCAGCGCGACGGCCCGCCGGTAGCGCCGCTTGTCGGCCGAGTTGAGGATCGCCTGCTCGACGAGGTCCCGGTACGGCTGGATCACCTCCGCCGGATGCGTCGCGGCCCGCCGCTGCAGCAGGGTCTGCCACTGCGACCCGGCGAGCCACCGCCGGTGGTGCAGGGCTTCCTGCCATGCTTCGTCGTCACGGCCCGCTGCCAGCAGCAAGTCGACCAGCTCGGAGGCGTACGCCGGCTGCTGGGTGATCCGGTCGCGCAGCACTCCCATCGCCCACCCCGTCGGATCGTCGCCGCCTGCCGTCGCCTCGGTGTCGGTCAGCGATCGGTACGCCGTGGCGGTGGGATGCCGGGTGAACTCCTCTCGCCGGACCCGCACGGCACCCGGCGTGTCGCCGGCGGCGACGAGCAGGTCGACCAGGAGGTCACGGAGCCGGTCCATATTCGGCGAGCCCGGGTTGGCGGCCACGCCCCGCCGGGCCCAGTCGATCGCCTCGTCCCGGCGCTCGGCGGCACGTTGCGCCTCGGCGATCCGTTGGTACTGCACGGCACTGGCCAGGTGCTCGGCCAGCACGGCGACGTACCGGTCGACGTCGCCCGACACCTCGGCGAGCTGCTCGCGCAGGTCACGCACCGCGAACGCGGCGGTCCACGACTCCGGGTCGGCGGCACGTGCCCGCTCGGCGACCAGCCGCTCCACCTCGGCGATCCCCCGCTCCCCCAGCGCCGGAGCGAAGTCACTCAGCACGACACGGGGCCAGCCGGGACCATCGCACTCCAACTTCACCAGCCAGCCGGCCAGACTGACCGGGTTCGGCGGCGCCGCCGTGCACGCCCGCGCATACAAGTCCATGAGCTCCTGCAGGTCGTCGCCGACGATCCCCGAGGAGTCATCCAGGTACATCAGGGCACGGGTGACCCGGTCGACGGCCTTCCGCAACACCGGAACCGCGAGATCCGCCCGACCCTCGGCGACCAACCGATCACACTCCTCGGCCACCTGGCGGGCGGTCTGCGAGTACTCCCTCCGACCCCGGTAGGGATCCCGCCGACGATCCCAGCGCAGCCGATCCACCAGCACCGTCAGCTCGTCACCGGTCATAGACGTGATCGACTCGGCGGCATCCTTCACGAGTACCGACATGCCGCTTGACCTGTATGGACGGGGTTTTCGGCACGCACAGCCCTGATTCCGCTCCGGGAGCAACGCGTCCTAACCCTGCACGTCCCACTCGCGGTGCTACTCACCGTCGGCGTAGCGCTCGTAGCGATCCGATCCTGGCGCACCACGCCAACCAACGCCCGAATGTCCGCAGCCCCCGGCGACCAGCCGCAGCGTTCACCGAACTCGCCCAGGCGATCTGACCTCGGGTCTGGCGACGGCTTCAACCCGTCCGCCGACACGACTACGCAACAGCGCGTAGCGCTCCAGAATGGCTTCACTGGGCCTGACCTCGTGTGACGCGCTCCCCGGGTTGCACGGCAGGATCGGTTCGTGCTTGTCCGGATGCTGTACCTGCTCGCCACACGAATCTTCGCGTGGCTGGTCCTGCTGTCCCAATCCTCCGCGGCCAAGATGCGGAGATACTGATCTTGCGCCACGAGGTCGCAGTACTACGCCGTCAAGTTGCTGTGCCCCGGCCCAGCTGGCCGGACCGAGCGCTGCTGGCCACCCTCGCCCGCCTGCTCCCCCGAGCCCTGCGCGGGTACCAAATCGTCTCCCCGCGCACCCTCCTGGCCTGGCATCAGCGCCTGGTCACCAAGAGGTGGACGCAGCCGCCGTCACCGGGACGCCCGCCGCTACCGGAGGAAGTCCGCGACCTGATCCTCCGACTCGCCGCGGAGAACTCCCGCTGGGGATTCCGCCGCGTGCACGGCGAACTGCGACGCCTCGGCCACAAGGTCAGCGCAGCAACCGCACGCAGAGTGCTCCGCGCCGCAGGACTCGGCCCCGCACCCCGCTCGCCCCATGCGCGGCACGAGTGGGCAGCGTTTCTCAGAGCGCAGGCCAATGGCTTGCTGGCCACGGACTTCTTCCACCTCGATACCGTCGGCTTGCACCGCCTGTACGCGCTGTTCGTCATGGAGGTGCGTACCCGCCGGGTCCACATCCTTGGCGTCACCGCCCACCCGACCGCAGGCTGGGCCACCCAGCAGGCCCGCCAGCTCCTGTGGGAGATCGGCGACCGCGCCAGCCGATTCCTCTACCTGATCAGGGATCGTGACGCCAAGTTCACCGCAGCCTTCGACGCCGTCTTCGCTAGCGAGGGCGTCACTGTGGTCGAGATCCCGCCGCGCAGCCCGAACTGCAACCCGCACGCGGAGCGCTTTCTCCGTACGAGAGGAGTGCATCAACCGTGTCCTGCTACTCAATCGCGGCCACGCCGAGAAGATCCTTCGCGACTACGCGCGCCACTTCAATGAGCATCGGCCCCACCAGGGCCGAAGCCAACTCGCCCCGAACGACGACCCCACCGTCATCCCCCTGCCAGCGACTCGGATCGAACGCCGTCAGGCCGTCGGCGGCCTCATCAACGAGTACCGCAGAGCAAGCTGACCAGGCCCAAAGCCCCAGCTCAGAGCCGGTGAAGCCACTCTGGAGCACTACGGGGGCGGCCGGGCAACAGTACGGCGATCAGGACGGCGGTGATCCTGGCAGTCTCGTGCGTCACCGTGACGGTTGACCGGGTACCGGATGATGATCCTGAGTTTCTCCGGGGTCCGCTGAACCCTCCGACAGCAGGAAAGTCCACCGGACTTGCCGCTCGCCGGCGAATAGGCGCCCGGCGTCGGGGAAAGTCGGGCGAACGACGTACGGCCCAATGGCCGCGCCCGCAACGGGGGGTACCGGCGACCGGACCGCTTGCTGTCCGGCAGGCGGCCGACGAGGCAGGAGATGCCGATGTCCAAGGAACAGAATCTCGCCGCACAGGTCCGTACCCGCGAAATCATCGCCGCCAGAGAGTTCGACCGCCTCGACGAGGTCTTCGCCGCCGATGTCGTCGATCATGATCCGGGGGCCAGCCAGGGTCCCGGCGTCGAGGGCGTCAAGCAGTTCTGGCGAGAATTCCAGGCTGCATTTCCCGACTTTCGGGAGGAGCTGGACGTACTCACCGCCGATGGCGACTACGTGACGATCGCCTACCGGATCTCGGGCAGCCATCAGGGCGACTACATGGGGATTCCGCCAACCGGGAAGCACTTCGAGATCCGCGCACTCCAGGTCGCCAGATACCAGGACGGCAAGGTCAAGGAACGCTGGGGAAGCAGCGACGCACTGGGAATGCTCGCCCAGCTCGGGATCTCCTTACCCGCATGACTCACCGGCTTGCACTTCTGGACTGATCCTGGGCCGACACCTGGCACGACACGCCTCGAATTCGGGCACGCGCGCCCGTACCCGGTCATGGAAGCGGCGGGCGAGCACGTATTCGTGCAGGGCGCGCAGTAGATGTCCTTGGTTCCAGATCAACCTCCGGTCGAGCAACTCGCGGGCGGCAGCTGTCGACAGGAGGGCGGGAAGAACGACCCAGAACGGGCCAAGGTTATATCCTGACAGTTACGCCCCTCGGGCAAGACCGAATCAGCCGGGCGATCGCGTCTGTCGTCCAACGGCGGGACAACCGTTGACGAGTCGAACGCCATGAGTTCCCCCCGGTTTCACGGAGTCTTCTGATCATGGTCTGATGGCCATGGGGAGGAGTCTTTCGTGGCAGCACCG